>DATNAF010000034.1:0-8940 GCA_035572845.1 Terriglobales bacterium | reverse complement strand
TGCTGGTGAGTTCAGAAAACTGCCTGCAGAGGTCCCCACCGCAGAGGACACTGAGGTTCACTGAGGAACTGCCACACGAAACTGAGATCGACGAGAAACCCCCGAGAGCGAAAAGGTCGCAATCAATTCTGCATAAGTCCTCGCTCTTACGAACTGTTTCAGATCGACTAACAAAACTCCCACCTTAGTTCAGGTACGGTTTTTAAGATGTGCCTCCGCCAGTGCCAGAGGACATCATCCTGAGTGGCTGCAGCATCTGTAAAGCACACACAGTTCCCCAGGAGCCTCTACCGCCATGCGTACCCGCTTTGTCTCTCTGCTATTCGCTTTGTTCGCCGCCCTCGTCCCAACAGCCATTTCTCAAACCAGCGTGTCAGTTACCTACAACTATGCTCCTGTCTCGTACCCTGGGGCCCCAGTTACGAATGTAAGCGGAATAAACAGTTCGAATGTGATTGTGGGTTCGTACTACGACCCGCAATATTTTGTTCACGGCTTCATTTACCGCGCCGGTAAATACACCGCGGTCAATTTTCCGGGTGCGGTCATGACCGAGGTGTTGGGAATCAACGACTACTCCGACATCGTCGGGACCTACCAGACGCCGGGCATTTTAAATTTTCATGGCTTTCTGCTCCACAACGGAGTGTTCACCAAAATCAACGATCCTTCGGCGAAAATCGGCACCATGGCTTTCGGAATAAACAAACAGGGGACAATCGTCGGAACCTTCGACAACGACCAGGGATTCGTCTACCAGAATGGCTCTTATCGAACGCTCGACGCTCCGCAGTTGGCGGGTGAGGCTCATCAGACGCAACTCAACGGCATTAACAACCTGGGCGCAATTGTCGGGCAGGTTTTTACGGGAGGAATCTGGCGCGGCTTCTGGATTGCCAACAATCAGATTCATTACGTGGAAGCGGCTGGCTCAGTCGACAGCCAGGCTAACGGGATCAACGGTCACGGCGATATCGCCGGCTGCCATGACATCCAGTCTGGATTCGTGTCTTTTCTTGCAACTTCCGCGGGGAAATATCCCGCACAGGAAGCGGTTGTTTCTTGCGCGGCAGCGATCAACTACGCTCGCGCGGTAGTTGGCACGTATTCGACAACCAGCAAGTCGTATGGATTTCTCGCGGCACCGGCACTCACTCTGGAGGTTTCGCGGGCCACTCAGAGCGCATCCGGTGGCAAGATAGTGCATGTGAGCGCTGCAGCTTCCGGAATCAACCGGGTATCGCAGATGCAGGTGTGGTTGAACGGGAAACAGATTTATCACGTCGCAGGTCAAACGTTGAGCACTAATCTCACTGTTCCTGCTGGATCAAGTGACAGGCTGGTGGTGCAAGCCATCGATTCCAAAGGAGTGGCCGCAAAGGTGGTGAACACGATTGCAGCGAATTGAATTAACACGAATATTGGTGGGCCCGCCTGGATTCGAACCAGGAACCAACAGATTATGAGTCTGCTGCTCTAACCGTTGAGCTACGGGCCCGCTCTTATGCAGCAATTGTGCTTATCATATAAGAGGGAATGCTCTCACGCTGTAGCAGTCCTCCTCTGTGGCTTTTCTCTGTAAAACCCTGTGTGCTCTGTGGTCAGCTTTTTAAATCTTTCACCACAGAGAGCACAGGGTTTCACAGAGAAAAGCCACAGAGTACATCGTGAACCGCACGGGTCTTCTGGCGCCCTCTTTCCATTCCATCAGTGCACAACTTCGACGATATCTGAGTCCGGGCCACTCCACGCGTATGGCCCTTCATGAGTCAGCCTCTGAGCGGAATCATCCCAGTGCAGACGAGTAATTCTGCTCTCGCCTTTTTCGTACGCGTAGGTTTTGCCGTCATCGTCGTAAAGGGTGAAGTCGGCGTCGGCTCCGGGATAGACACGCACCTTCTTTATTTTCTGCTGCTCGTTTGTGCTCTCAATGGCGGAGCCCAATGGAATGATCGATCCTGCTCGAACAAAGAGCGGAATGGTGTCGATGGGCGCATCGACTCTCGCTATTTGCCCACCGTGCACGCGTTCGTTGGTCCAGTAGTTATACCAATCGGAACCGGCCGGCAGGTAAACGTCCTTAACTGTCGCCCCTTGCTCAGTGACCGGAGCAACCAGAAATGCAGGTCCAAACATGTATTCGTCGCCGATGTCAGCCACCTTGGGATCGCCAGGAAAATCCATAAGCAGCGGACGCATGAACGGTGCGCCCGTCTGGTAGGTCTTATATCCGAGCGAATAGATGTATGGCATGAGTTGATAACGCAGGCGCAAATACTTCTCGAGAATCGGCTCGGCCTGCTTGCCGTACGACCAGACCTCGTTGTACTTCCGGCTGCCATGGGTGCGCATGACGGGAAGAAACGTTCCATACTCGAACCAGCGCGTGTATAGCTCGGGGTAATCATCGTATCCGCCGACGTTATCTCGAGCATCGGACGGATCGAGCAACGGCGGCTTCGCGGGGTGATGTTCAGCAGGCAAGTATTGCCAACCACCGACATCGTTTGTCCAATAAGCCATACCGGATGCGGCGAAGTCGAGCCCGGTGGGAATCTGGCGTTTGAATGCGTCCCAAGTCGGATAGATGTCGGAGGACCAAACGATCGTCCCGTTGCGCTGCGAGCCGAGGTAGGCGTCGCGGGAAAGAATTAACGCGCGATGATGTACATCGCGGCGGAAGCCGTCGTAAAGCGCTGCCGTGTGCACCAGCGGATAAATGTTGTAAAACCGCGTGCCTGGTCCAACTGAAAAATAACTCCCGTTCGGCGGCAGATCAGGTTCCGTCTCATCGGCCCAAAGCGAATCGAAGCCTTTGCTGATGATGTTGTCGCGAATCACGTCCCAATACCAGCGCGCCGCTTCAGGATTAGTTGTGTCGATGTCCGATCCAGCGCGATCGTAAGGCAAACCGTTGGTTGGCGTTCCGTCGGCCAAATGTTCGAACCATCCGTGCTTTAGGACCGTGTCGTAGAAGCGCGAATCTTTGGTGAATCTTGGCCATACGCTGATCATGGTCTGAATGCCCATGTCATGCAGCTGCTTGTTCATGGCCGCCGGATCGGGAAAACGGTCGGGAGCGAAATCGAACTGGCCCATCTTCGTGTAATAGAACCAGTCGAGCACCAGGACATCTAGGGGAAGGTGGCGCTCGCGATAACCCTTCGCCACGTTCAACATTTCTTCCTGTGTGAGATAACGTTGCTTGCACTGAACGAATCCATACGCAGCCTTCGGCAGCATGGGCGTTGCGCCAGTGAGTAGACGATAGCCGGAATAAATTTCGTCGACGTTCGCGCCGGCAATTACAAAAAACGAAACCCGATTGCCGACTTCGGATGTCCACGTTGTACTCTCGTTGAACCCTGGCTCGATAGTGGTCCTTGAGGGATTGTCCCAGACCAGGCCGTAGCCGTAATTGGTCAGCACGAAAGGCACGCAAATGCTTGGGCCACCGGTGGCCGTGTAGTTGTGCCAGCAGTTGACGGTGTGTCCGCGATGATCGAGGAAACCTTCCTGATTCTGGCCAAGACCATAATAGTGTTCGTCGTCGGGCGAAACAAAATTCGCGCCGACCTGGTAGAAATCCTGGTCGGACGGCCGCTTGTCATGCAAAATGCCGGCATTGCCATCTTTGTAATTCGGCACGGACATCGACCAACCGGTCATCTCAAGCAGCTTCTTGCCGGTGGGAGTGGTGATCGTAATGTGGGCGCCGGGAGTGGACCCGTTGAAATATTTTGAAATATCGCGAATGGTGCGCGGGAGAGTTCCTCCGGGATGGCTCGCGTCAACGCGAATGACCATTCGCGACGATTGGTACGTATCGGTAGCATCGGTGTGTTGATGACTCCAGGCGTCGGCTGCTGGATGCGCAATGAAACCTAACCCAGGCGCGGCCAGCGCCTGATCTTTCTGCAAGCTGAGGGTGACGCGAATGATATTCGGAGCGTAAGGCTCGAGCGCGATGGTGCTGCCGTTGTGGTCGAGGACGAGTTGGGATTGAGCAGTTGCATGAAGCGCGAACAGAGTAAGCGCGAAATAAATCACAAGTAGAACAACTTGTCTCGCGGCACGTCGTGAGGGCACGGCTGGAAAGCGTGCCCTCCCGAGACCCGCGTTCAGCCGGTTGGTATTTTTCAACACGTGTCCCGTTCGCGTCATTTTGCAAATCCTCTCGCCGTCTCCACTGCTCTTAACACCGCCTGCGCTTTGTTCATCGACTCCTGGTATTCAGCCGCAGGATCGGAATCAGCAACAATGCCGGCTCCCGCCTGCAAATACGCCTTTTTGCCCCGCATAACCATTGTCCGAATGGCGATGCAGGAATCGAGATTGCCTGCGAAATCGGCGTAGAGCACCGATCCGCCATAGACACCGCGTCGCGTCGGTTCGAGCTCTTCAATGATCTGCATGGCGCGCACTTTTGGAGCGCCGCTGAGCGTGCCCGCCGGAAAACACGCGGCGAAGGCGTCGAGCGCGTGGAGTTGAGGGCGCAGCTTTCCTTCGAGCGCCGACACGATGTGCATCACGTGCGAATAGCGCTCGACATACATCAGGTCTTTCACTTTCACGGAACCGTATTCGCTCACACGTCCGAGATCGTTTCGGCCGAGATCGACAAGCATGACGTGCTCGGCGCGTTCTTTCTCGTCGCCCACCATTTTTTCTTCGAGCATTCGGTCTTCGGCTTCATCTTTACCCCGAGGATGCGTTCCCGCAATCGGGCGATACTCGAGCTTGCTTCCGGTCACGCGCACCAGCATCTCCGGTGATGATCCAAGAACGTGGGTGTCGCCCATTTTCAGGAAGTACATATACGGCGAGGGATTCACCGCCCGCAGAGCGCGATAGATGTCGAACGGCGGCACCTCAGGCTTGAAGTCGAGACGCTGCGAAAGCACCACCTGAAAGATGTCTCCGGCGGCGATGAATTCTTTGGCGGTGTTCACCGCGCGCTCGAAACTTTTTTGCGGGGTGACGCTGCTGACTTTGAGTTTGCGGTTTGAATTGGCATGGCCGTTATCCCATCTGGCATCACGAAAACCCGCGGCCAGTTTCCTCTCGATCGCCTCAATATCCGCAAGTGCGCGATCGTAGGCTTTGCGTGGATTTTCGCGGGACACATCGGCCGCTGCCATGATGTGGATCTGATGGCGAAGATGATCGAATGCCAGCAGTCGGTCAAAAAACATCAGCACGCAATCGGGAAGGTGCAGGTCGTCTTTAGTATGCTCGCCGATGTTTTCCAGCTGGCGAACAATGTCGTAAGAACAAAATCCTACCGCTCCAGCGGTAAATGGCGGCAGGCCGGGAACGTGCGCCAGCTTGTGCTGTTGCAAAAGCCTTTTAGCAACCTCGAATACATTGCCCTCACGGCTTTCGATTTTTTTTCCGCGCTGAATCGTAATCTCAGTACCGCGGGTGCGCAGCTGCATGTAAGGGCGGGCACCCAGGAATGTGTACCGCCCAATCTGCTCGCCGCGTTCTACCGATTCGAGTAAAAATGCGTTTTCTTCTCCGCGGAAAATTGCCAGTGAGGCGGAGACGGGCGTCAACAAATCGGCCATGACCGACTTGACAACCGGCACCAACGTCGCTTCGCGAGCCAGTCGCGAAAATTCTTTGTAATCGGGACGGATCATTGGTTAAAGATGTCAGCGCAGATCAGACATTATAGGGGAAGTGTTTACCGACGAAGTTTGAAGGAATTTCTGCTTAGCGAAAGCGGGGCTGGCACTAGCACGGGCGAGACGCCCGTGCCCCCACACATTCAAATAGGGGTTAGTCTGACGCGCAAATAGGCGTTAGTCTGACGCGCTGGTTTCGCGGGTGGATGGGACTTCGCGGCTTGGGACTATCGGTTTTGCCAGGAAGAAGTCGTGACTGTAAAGGTTGTGGTACATGCGACCCGCGATTTCTGCGGCTTTGGGGCCGAATGTGGGGCGTCCGCCTTCAAGAAAAACTACGACTACGATGCGTCCGAAATTGGTGTTGGCATAACTCGCGAACCATCCGAAGCGCGTTCCCGCGCGCGAGCAGGTCCCGGTCTTGCCGAGTACTTCTTCTTCATTGAAATTTGTCAATAGACGCCGCGCGGTGCCGTATTCGACAGCACCGGCCATGCCGTCAGAAATTTCGGGGATCAGCCCACCGATATTCAAATGACGTTTCACAATCGGCTGAAAGTTGGTAATGGCGGCAGCGGTCGAGGGATGCTGCAGGTAATACATGGTGCCGCCATTAGAGATCGCTGTCACTAAGGCGCCCAATTGCAACGGCGTCATTGAGATGCCTTCGCCGAAAGAGCACATCTTTCCAACGCCGCCAAGCTTCGATGAAATTTCTTCTTCCGGATAAACTCCCGGCTGCTCTCCGGGAATGTGATAACCCGCGAGTTCGCCAAGGCCAAACAGGTGAGCGTAATGGGCGACTTTTTCGAATCCGAGCTGGCGACCCAGCGCTTCGAAATATGCGTTATTCGAATGCGCCAGGGCCAGCGTCAGATTCATATGGCTGCGGCCGCCAAGTCGGACTTGAGTTTCCTTAGTGATAATGCCTTCGCTCAGCGCGCCCAGCGCAACCGACAACTTAATAGTGGAGCAAGGCTGCGCGCCGCTGGAAAGCGCAAGCTTCTGATTGACCATGGCGAGGATGCGTCCACTGGTAGGCTGGATGGCGAGCACAGTGCCGTTCATATTGCCCAAAGCATCAATCGCCGCCTGCCGGACCATGGGATCTTCGCCGAAAGTCTTGTCCCCATCGGTGACATCGCTGGCATAAGAGCTGGCGTAAAAATGCTCGTAATAATGATGTTTTTTGAGGGCGTGAACAGTGCGGGAACGCACTCGACGATGGCGCGCGAGGTGACGCATGTGACGACGGGCACGCGGAGTTTCTTTGACCGCACGGGGCTTACGGCCCTGGGTCAGCGTGTGATTGCTGATGGTCGCAGCGATTCCAGCCTGGGCCAGCAAGATTGAGGCAACGATAACGACGAGGCGCGCACGGATCGAACTTTTAGCGGTCAATTACCTGCACCCACTTCCCGGGATTTCAACGGCTACTTAGATTGCAGAAACCCGGCTGCCGTTCACAAGCTTCGGCGAAGTTCCTGCAATTTTTCGATCTTACGGGAGCAAAGCAGGATTACGCAATTAGAATTAACTGAGTGATAAACAAAGCAAATTTCGGCGTAAGAAGCTGAATAACAATAACTTAGGCATTTGCCGCTTGCAGACTTACGCCTTTGGTAATGACTGTTGTGGTTACCCAGGGGGTCTTACTTACTTGATCGTGATCGAGAGCAACTGTCCGCCAGAGACCACAAAATCGAGCGGCGAGGTTGCGGTTTCGCTGACTGAAGATTCGCCAAGCACGGTCATATCTTGCGTGCCGCGCATGCCATCCATCACGTTCATCACCGAGAGTGGGAGCGCGGGCATAACTTTGTCCGCGACCATAGCCTCGGGATCTTCATCGAGAACGGAGACATAAACGCGATTGTTTACGTGCTGTTTGTTGAGAATGCCAATGGTTGAGGCTAGATCGAGCCGTTGCGCTCCAGATGGACCCCGACGGAGGCGATCCAGCATTTCACCGTCACTGACCATAATGTGCAGCGTCGATCCTTTTGAGGCTGAGAGCGGAATGCGCACCGGAACGTGCTCGATGACGGCTTCTCCGCGATAGGGCCGCAGCAGAATTTCAACGTTGATCTCGTCTCCGGGACGAGCTTCGCTCAGGTCGGTGCGGGCGCTTTCAAGACGCGCCCATCGGCGTTCATTGGTGACCTCGAAGTCGAGGTTCAGGCCCTTAATATCCGGAGTGCTGTAAGGATTATCGTAGATGCGCCCGAAGCACTCGCCAATCGATCCGGCCGCCAGCATGGCTGCGGGCTGCATGCCATCAGCGCTCGAAAACATGTCCTGCAGCTTAACCACTGGAAAGCCCTCGACGCTGATGTCACCCTTCATCGCGTAAGTGGTCTCGTCGCCGTATTCGTTAACCCCGTGCAGGGCGTTGTAAACAGTTGTAGAGATTGCGACCGGGCTGAGGCGCGCATTGTTCAGCACGTCGTAATGAAATACTTTCGGGGCGGTGCCGCCGTGGATGGTCAGCGTCACCGGAATCATCTCCGGCTTTTTGCCGAACTCGCCGAGGATCCCAGTATGGCGGTCCTGAACGAATGTGCCTACGGTCTCTGTCGCATTTACGATTTTGAAAGCGTTCAGGGGCGAGGGCAAAGTGGCCAGCACTTCCGCCTTGGTCATCGGCAGGTCGATCATGCCGAACTGCAACAATGGATGTCCGCAAGCAAGCAGATGCTCGGCGTCGATGTAAGTAACAGTGCACGTGGCCGCGATATTCATGTCGCCGCGAACCAGCACTGCGCTGACGGCAGAGCCCGCCTCCATCGGCTCAGGCTGCGCGACATCAGATGCAGAACCCACGCCCATCACGGGAACGATACCCTCAGAGGCGAACTGGGGAGCGAATTTCTGCACTGCGTCCTCGGTGAACCCACTAAAGACCAGCGGGGTTTCAATCGGCTTTAAATAATTGGTGAAGCTCTGAGTCGTGTTGCTCGGCAACCCTGGGCCAGACGTCTTGGCTGCGAAAGAAGGCCCTGATCTTACCTGAACGGGAACGCTGGTAGGCGTGCTGTCGATGGCGCTGATCTCGAGCATCTCGGAGATGGGAGTGACTCCGGCAATAGGCTCCTTGGAGAATTCGCCGATACGGAATGCCACGGCTCCAGCAAGCTTCCCATTGAAATAGACGGGGCTGCCGCTCATGCCGGCAACCACGCCGGTATATTCCGCCTTGGCCCCGCCCAGGCGTACCAGGATTACATCGCCCTTGGGCCCGTTGGCGTTTTTGAGGATGCCAAGAACCTCAACTTCCATCGGCTCCGGCTTGGTTCCCTGGAACACCGTG
>DATNAF010000033.1:0-10720 GCA_035572845.1 Terriglobales bacterium | reverse complement strand
GTCAGCAATATCCGAACACAGAAGGAGATCGATGAGTCGCAAACCGTTCGCGAGCGGCTGCTTGCCATGCTGGCGCTGTTTTTTGCAGTTGTCGCACTGTTGCTGTCAGGTGTCGGTTTGTATGGCGTGCTTGATTATTCCGTGCTGCAGCGGCGTCGCGAAATCGGCATTCGGATGGCGATCGGCGCCCAAGCCGGTGAGGTCGCGCGCCGAGTGACTGCGGATATGTTTTCAATGGTACTGCTAGGAGCAATCGCGGGCCTCCTGCTCGGGATCGCCTCTGCGCGTTATATCGCGACCCTCCTTTACGAAGTGAAAGCCAGCGATGCGGGGATGCTTGCGATTCCGGCCCTGGCGATTTTCGCAGTCGCGTTCCTGGCAGCGCTCCCGGCCGTCGTCCGAGCGATACGAATCGATCCGGCCGCTATGCTGCGGGGCGAATAGGATGGCCTGGTGGTTATCTACTCTATTGCGCGTAATTACCGCAGGACTGCATGTTGCGTGTAAGGTAAGTCGATAAAGAACCAGGAGACAAGCTCAACAAAAAATTATTCATCGAATCTCTCTCAGCGCTTTCTGTGACGGTTCGAATATGCGAGCCATCGGGGAGGTAGGTGCTGAGATTGTCTAGTGGACGGAAGGTTTTCGTGGAATCTACCATTTTCAGAAAAAGAAGATAGGTTTTCCGAGGAAATAATGGCGACGGATACTCAGATCCAATGTCAATAATTTCTCCACCGTCTATGTCAATAGTTCCGCCCGGCTGGGTAATGTAAAACTCAATCCCAGGCGTGAGATCTCGACCTTTTATGATCGTGAGCGGGGTTATCTGGTAGTCCGTGAACACCTGCGATTCATTGGCGGAAAGAAGGGACTTAATCGTCTTTACACTTCCTACAACAATGGCATCGGCTTGGCAGATGTGAATTTGGAACAACTGTTTCAGTGAGGACCCCGGCGCACTATCCAGCCGACCTTCGGCGGGAGCATAATGGTAGACCTTAACGGATTTATCCGGGGAGAGGGCGAGCTTCTTGCGAAGACTATCGCCGCCGCGATTGTAGCCAGCAAGATGCTTGTGCGCCTCAAATATGCGAGCGGATTCATCGCTACTTTGAGCACAAAGAACTGGTCCAATGAAAAGACATGCAACCAATGTCGCGGTTCTAAATCTCACAAGTCAGTCCTCGTTCGAGAATCTCGACATCCCCTACCGCCAGTCGATATGCTCCTCTTCGCACCACTCGATCGCGATCTGCTTCAGCGCTTCGCCGCGGAACGCAAACCAAGCCGGCTCCATCTTGTGGCGCCGAAGCACGTCTTGGAAATGCCGGAAAGCGCCCTTTCCGTGAATGGCAGCCAGCAGTTCCTCACGGAACCTTTCCCCTTTCACGGAGGTTGAGAAGCCCTCCATGATCCCCCACTCGTGAACGTCGAATTTGCTGGGAAGGCTCCGGAAGCGGTCAGTCGAAACGATTTGCTTCGCGACTTCCCACTGCTCGTTCTGCCAGTCAGGGAGGTCCGGTTCGTCATCGCTGGAGTCTTCTGCCTTGCGTAGAAGATCGTGAGGAATAGTCTCCACCCGGCCGGTCTCGAGATCCACAAACGAAGGTGATTCCTCGAATTGCATTTCCAGCGCGTCAACGATGTCCTGCAGAAGAACGGTCGGCGGCACGCCCTGCCTCTAACGTCAGTCTTCGTCGTGCTGCGACGCCAGTTTCGCCACCACAGTAAGGTCTTCGAGCGTTGTCACATCGCCTGTTACCGCATTCGTCGTCACAATTTCACGCAGCAGCCTCCGCATGATTTTTCCGCTCCTGGTCTTCGGAAGCGCGTCGGTAAAGCGAATCTCTTCCGGGCGGGCGAATGCGCCAATTTCATGCCCCACCCAATGCCGCAATTCCTGTCCGAGTGCGGCATGGTCCCAATCGCCTTGCTTTAAAGTGACGAACGCGCACACCGCTTGGCCCGTGATCTCGTGCGGTTTGCCGACCACGGCCGCTTCAGCGACCGCGGGGTGGTGAACTAAAGCGGATTCAACCTCCATCGTGCTCAGGCGATGGCCGCTGACATTCATCACGTCGTCCACGCGCCCCAGCACCCAGTAATAGCCGTCGTCGTCGCGGCGGGCTGCATCGCCCGTGAAGTACGACCCGGGAACACGCGACCAATACTGCTCCTCAAAGCGTTTCGGATCGCCCCAAATGTTCCGAACCATGCTCGGCCATGGCTCGCGGATAATGAGATATCCTTCGCGATTGTTCCCCATCATCTGACCCTTTGTATCGACGATGTCCGGTATGATGCCTGGGAGCGGCAGGGTCGCGGAACCCGGCTTTAAAGGCACTGCGCCTGGCATCGCTGAAAGCATGATGGCTCCGGTCTCCGTTTGCCACCAGGTGTCAACAATCGGGCATCGCTCCTTGCCAATCACGCGGTGATACCATTCCCACGCTGCCGGATTGATCGGCTCGCCTACCGACCCGAGCAGCCGCAGGCTCGACAAGTCGTGTGAATTTGGCCAATGTTCCCCCTGGCGCACCAGTGCGCGAATAGCCGTCGGCGATGTGTAGAAAATCGTGACCTTGTACTTTTCGACAATCTGCCAGAACCGGTCGAAGGCGGGAAAGTCAGGAGCGCCCTCATACATCACCACGCTTGCGCCCGCCGTGAGCGGCCCATAGACAATGTAGCTGTGCCCGGTCACCCAGCCGATATCGGCGGTGCACCAGTAAACGTCGTCTTCCCGCAGATCGAAGACCCATTTCATAGTCATCGCTGTCTGCAGAAGATACCCGGCCGTGGTGTGAAGAATGCCTTTCGGTTTGCCCGTGGTGCCGGACGTATAGAGCACGTAGAGCGGATGTTCGGAATCCAGATCCTGTGCTTCGCACCTCTCCGCTTTGTGCTCCAGTGGCGGTGCGTCCGACAATTGCTCGTCCTGCTCGTGCCACCAGAGATCGCGGCCCGGCTTCATTGGAATGGCCGATCCAGTGCGCTTGTATACGATCACATCGCGAACGTCAGGGCACTCCAGCAGCGCTTCATCAACCGCATCCTTCAGGCGGACCTCTTTACCGCGCCGCCAGCCGCCATCGGCCGTGATGACCACCCATGCGTTCAAATCCAGAATCCGCGCTTTCAATGCCTCCGCTGAAAATCCCCCGAACACTACGCTATGCGTAATACCTAGCCGCGCGCAGGCGAGCATCGCAATCGGCAGCTCCGGAACCATCGGCATGTAAATGATCGCCCGGTCGCCGCTCTTGTAGCCGCGGCGCTTTAGTACAGTCGCAAAACGGCTGACGAGTCGATGCAACTCTTCATAGGTGATAATGCGCTGATCGCCTGGTTCACCTTCCCAGAGGATCGCCGGTTTTGTCCGGCGCGCGCCGGACGCATGCCTGTCCACGCAGTTGTAACATGCATTGATGCGGCCGCCTGTGAACCATTTGGCGAAGGGCGGGTCCCATTCCAGTCCCTTGGAGAAAGGCCGGAACCACGAAAGCTCTTCAAGCGCCAGTTCCGACCAGAACTTCTCTGGATTCTCTCTGGCACGATCATAGAGTTCGCGATACCCCTCAATGCTTTTCACCTGGGCGCGCGAAGCAAATTCAGAAGGAGGGGTATATGTCTTCGATTCACTCATGCTGGGCTTGGACGCTACAGCGGCTAGTTTAACGCAGCAAGGTCCGGAGTTCGTGACCTTTCAGCAACGCTAGCATCAAAATGAGATGAACCTGGGCCGTTTTCTGATCTACGCGGGATTCGCTTTGATCGGCTTGGGTGTGGCCGTGCTGCTCCTCGCCCGGCTGAATCTGCCACTCGGACGATTGCCGGGTGACGTAGTGTGGCGCAGCAAAAACACCACCATCTATTTTCCATGGGTGACCTGCCTGGTGCTCAGCATTCTGGGAACGCTGATCCTGTGGCTCCTCAACCGTCGCTAACGCACCGATCCAATGTGGTCCGGTGGCCAGAAGACGAACACTGCTTTGCCGTAGATATAATTTCTTGGCACGAATCCCCACGCGCGGCTGTCGTTAGAGGAACTCCGGTGATCGCCTAAAACGAAATAGTCGTTTGGCGGCACGACAGTTGACGGATAGGATCGGTCATCCCGGTACTGCGGGGGGATGTAGTTCTCCACTAGCTTCTTCCCGTTGACTATTACATAGCCATCCTTCACAGCCACCGTGTCGCCGGGAAGACCGATGACGCGTTTGATATAGGACTTGGTGGTGTCTTCCGGATACCAGAAGACGACCGTATCGCCGCGCTTTATATCGCCCAGTCCGAATTTGTAGCTGAACTGATTGATGAACAGCCGCTCCTGATCGTAGAGGCTCGGCATCATGCTTGTGCCTTCTACCTTAACTGGCCTATAGAGAAATAGAATGACAAGCAGCGCGATCAGCACCGATAGCATCAAATCGCGGAGCCACGCAATCGCCGTTATCAGACCAGAAGCGGATGACGCAGCTTTGGCCGGCGCAGGCGTGGTACAAGACACGCTCACTTCGTCAGCCGGCTCGCTCATACTCGTAACTAACTTCTAGCTTACTAGGCTGGCGCACCGCTCGGCGCGAGCGTCCGCCCTTCCGCAACTTTGGACGAGTCAGTTCGAATTTCGGTTGCCGGTGAGCCGGACCTGTGGTGAAGCGTAGCCTAACGGGTTACGCCTAGTTCGCGCTCCGCGCGTAGCCAGTCCGCTTCGGCCGAGCCATGTGCGTAACCGCGAGCTTCCCAATAGGAATGCGCAAGTTTTGCGATCTCTTCGCGCGAAACCGGATGCGCTGACGAGCTGGCAACATCGGCGCTGGCTGCTGCCGCTAACGTTTTTGGAGCGGATGCACCTTCTGTGGTTAGCGGCTCCCCAATGGAAGGAAAACCAGCCTTATGCTGATGACTCGCTAATCCCATTTCGGCTGTTTCGATTTTCTTCGGCTTGGAAGACCTCGTGTTTCGCGGGTTGCCGGTCGCCTCGCCGGTGGCGCTCATGTCAGGCGTTGCGGTTACCGTGTCATCCGTGATTTTACGTGTCTTTTTTGAAGCTTTGTTCGACTGCATGGGGACATTGTAAGCACAATTGAACAAATTTGTCAGTATTTGTTTAGGCTAAAAACGAGCGATAGAGCCATCGAATTTTTTTATCTGCTGCATGGCGACCTACTTACCTCTTGTGGAAACGTGTGCATAACACCCCAAATCATTTTCGGTGTCTATGTGCATATAATTTGAAAGTGGACGTAAGCACGGTGAAAAAGATAAGCGCGAGTCGCGTACTCGCTCTGATCTGCCTCGCCGCGCTCCTGATTGCCTCTGTAGCCGCTTCCTTTCACACACATGATCCCGCACAGGATACGGCCTGCGTAATTTGTCACGTCACTCATCGCGCGAGCGTTGTCACTATTTGGAGCGACGCCGGCAAGCCCCACATCACACGTACGCATCAAGTGACCGCTCGCGCGGTTATTAGCGCCGCCGTTGATCCTCCAGACTGCATCCGAATCCCGCGCGCTCCTCCTTCTCAATCACAGTCACTCTAGCTCGTTCGGCCGCACTGTTCTTGCGGGAATAGTGGGCATGGTCAGTGTGTTTGAGAAAGAGGTTTAACTTGAAGTTAGTAATTACTCCGGCACATCTGCTGCCGCTTCTGCTTGTTGCTTTTGAGGCATTTGCCGGGCAGGCGCTTGGTGCGCAAGCCGCTGGTGCTGGTGGAACCATTGAGGGCACTGTTGTCGATCCTAGCGGCGCGGTGGTTGCCGGTGCGGAAGTCCTTCTTAGCAACTCCCTCACCGGATACAAGGAAACCGTGAAGTCCGCCGCGAATGGCGGCTTCCGTTTGACGAACATCCCTCCAAATCAGTACAGTCTGCAGGTCACTATTTCCGGATTTCAGACTTATACCCAGCAGGTTCCGGTCCGTACTTCAGTTCCCATTCAACTCAAGGTCAGCCTTGTCCTTGCAGGCGCCACGGAGACGATCAGCGTTGAAGCAACACCCGAGACCATTGAGAACGTGCCCACCGCGCATACAGCCGTGAGTCAGAACCTGATTGCAACGTTGCCGATAGCTTCCACCGGGCAGGGGTTGAGTGATGCGATCACGCTGACTTCAGGCGGAGTCGTCGCCGATTCGAACGGATTTTTCCATCCCCAGGGCGATCATGCCGAGACCACGTACGTCGTTGATGGCCAGCAGATCAGCGACCAGCAGAATAAAACTTTTTCAACCCAGCTACCTTCGAATGCCTTCCAGTCGCTAGAACTCGTAACAAGCGGCGCGAGCGCGGAATATGGAGGCAAGACCGGGCTCATCGTGAATACGGTTACACGCTCGGGGCTGGGGCAAAAGCCGACCGCCAGCTTCGATGCATACTACGGCTCCTTTGGAACAGTTGGCGAAAACGCTACGTTCGGAATCGGCGGATCAAAATGGGGTAATTTTCTTGTGGTTGATTCCAGCAGAAGCGGCCGGTTTCTGGATTCACCGGAGTTCACTCCGTTTCACGATATTGGCAACACCGCGACCATTTTCGATCGAATCGATTACCAGCCCACCGGCGTCGATTCTTTTCACCTCGATCTGTTCGGTGCGCGCAACTGGTTCCAAATTCCAAACACCTACGATCAACTGCAACAAGACCAGCGGCAGCAGGCAAAGACTCTGAGCTTCTCCTTGGGATACCAGCATACGTTCGGTCCTACTGCTCTTTTGAGCATTAATCCTTGGGTTCGCCAGGACCGCGTCAATTACTACCCCAGCGCTGATCCGTTCGACGATCGTCCCGCGACCATCAATCAAGACCGGCATTTGACTAATTTGGGAACGCGCGCCGATATTTCCTATGCGAAGGGTATTCAGAATCTGAAAATCGGGACTGAGCTGATGCAAACTCGGCTGGTTGAAAATTTCGGCTTTGGAATTACCGACCCGGCGTTTAACCCGATTTGTCTCACCGAAGGCGGCCTTCCGGTTGCCGCGCCTGTCCCCACCAACCCGAATGCGTGCGGGAATTTTGGGTTCGTTCCGAATGGCCTCGTATCGCCGGGTCTCATTCCATACGACCTCACTCGCGGCGGCGGCGTGTTCCGTTTTCACGGAAGCGCCAACATCAATCAGCAGGCGGTTTATGCACAGGACCAGATAACCTCCGGAAATCTAACGCTGAATCTCGGACTTCGATTTGACCATTACGACGGAATCACCTCCGACCAACTGCTTCAGCCGCGAGTCGGGTTGTCGTACCTGTTTAAGCCAACCGGAACCGTTGTTCGCGGATCCTACACGCGCAGCATGGAAACACCTTACAACGAGAACCTGGTGTTATCCAGCACAACCGGCGCTGGCGGACTGTCTACAAACGTATTCGGAGCGTATGGCGATCAGGCCCTGCGGCCGGGACATCGGAATGACTACTCGGCCGGCATCCAACAAGCTGTAAAGAAATACATCCAAATCGACGCAAGCTATTTCTGGAAGTACACTAAGAACGCGTTCGATTTCGATACGCTCTTCAATACTTCCATTGCGTTTCCGATCGCGTGGCGTCAATCGAAGATCGACGGCGTTAGCCTTCGTGTTTCTACCTCAAACCTGCATGGATTCCAGGCTTACTCGACACTAGGACATACGCGGGCTCGCTTCTTTGGCCCCGAAACCGGCGGCCTCATCTTCAATTCGCCGCTGGACGTTGGAGCATTCCGCATTGACCATGACCAGGCTTTACAGCAGACCAGCTTCCTCCGCTATCAGCATGGGAAAGATGGCTTGTGGGCGTCATTCACGTGGCGCTACGACAGCGGCGAGGTTGCCGGCGCTATTACCGATTTGCAAGATGCTCTGGCGCTAAGTGCCGATCAGCAGGCAGCCATCGGCTTCTCTTGCGATGGTCAGGCCGCTACCGTCTACAGGCAGATCGCGTCGTGCCCTTCCGGGAACTACAGCGCCTCGCGCGTGACGATTCCCGCGCGTGGTACTTTTAATGCCGATCACAATCCTCCTCGAATCGCGCCGCGAAACCTATTCGACGTGGGAATCGGCACCGGGAATCTTTTCCACAAGGAGAAACTCAAGACAACTCTGAAATTCACAATCGTCAACGTCACAAATGAGGCTGCGCTCTACAACTTCCTATCTACGTTTAGCGGCACGCACTGGGTACCGCCGAGGACATATCAGCTATCGCTCGGCTGGGTTTTATAACCTTTCGCCGAATGGTGAATCACAAAAGATTGGGGCTGCGTCATATTCGTACAGATAGCGAATGAGGCCACTCAATGTTTTTCAATCGTGGGGAAAAGTACTAGCTGGTAAAATTCCGATGCTTTCCATCGAAGTGACCCGTGAGTGTCCGCTTCGATGTCCGGGCTGCTACGCTTACGGTGATTCGCATCTGGGAGAGGGTGGCCCGAATCTTCGTAGCCTCAGCGATTACCGCGGCGACGACCTGGTCGATGGAATTTTCAGGCTCGTTGAGGAACATCAGCCCCTGCAAATTTCGCTTGTCGGCGGAGAGCCGCTGATGCGTCATCGTGAGTTGAGCCGGGTGATACCGGAATTGAGTCGCCGCGGCATTTACACGCTGGTAGTAACCAGTGGTGTGATCCCCATCCCGCAAGTCTGGTGCAGTCTGCCCCGCGTGACGGTTGCTGTTTCTGTCGACGGCAATCCCGAGGACCACGACCTGCGGCGTGCGCCTGCAACCTACGACCGCATTCTCCGGAACATCGAAGACCGAATCGTGAATATTCACTGGACCGTTGTTCGGAACAACGTCGAGCAGCCTGGATATATGGATCGCTACCTGAGTTTCTGGAATGCCCAGGCTGAGGTCAATCGTATCTGGGTAAGCGTATACACACCGCAATTGAACGAAGAATCACCTGAACGCCTGACTTTTGAGAACCGGAAAGAGCTTGCAAGGTTCTTCACCACTTCCGGTGCAAGGTATTCGAAGCTGTCGATGCATCGCGGGCTGATGAATGCCTTCATGTCCCCTCCGGAAAGTCCTGCTTCATGCCTGTTTTCCACACTCTCCGTGAATTACACTGCGGATCTTCACACTCGTGTTGAGCCGTGCGTGTTCGGCGGATCACCCAACTGCGCTGAGTGCGGTTGCTCCATCAGCATGGGTTTGCACTGGCTTGGTGAAGTTAACGTGGTAAAACCATTGAAAGCCCGGCATTTGATTCGCGGCTCGCTTGCCATCGGCCGGGCTGTCAACCGGATGCGACGTGAAGATCGGGACCTGCGTTGGAATGGCGAAGTTTACGCGAAACAAAGCCTGTCCTCCAATTCGGAGGATCTGGTTCAGATTGACAAATAGGGTAGGCTACCCGGCCTCATGAAAGTCGGCATCCTCGGAACGGGCGCCATTGCCAACAAGCACGCCCAGGCATATCAGAACATTGGGTTTAAAGTCGTTGCCTGTTCGAATAAGACCGAATCGCGCGGCCGGGAGTTCGCAGACCGCTGGGGCGCGGCCTTTGTACCGGATTACAAAGACCTGTGCCGGTATCCAGGTCTGGATTTTGTGGATGTCTGCACCTTTCCCGATTTTCATGTCCAGCCAGTTGAAGCTTGCGCAGAGATCGGCCGGCCCATTCAAGTGCAGAAACCGATCGCCACGAATCTCGAAACGGCCCGGCACATGATTGACGTAGCCCGCGCGGCCGGCATCACGCTCGGCGTTGCCAGCCAACACCGGTTCGATGATGCGACCATCTTCCTGGATCGCGCGCTCGCGGCTGGCAGGCTCGGCCGTCTTCTGCAGGCAGATGCCTATGTGAAATGGTTTCGCAGCGATGAATACTATTCACGGCCGATCAAGGGAAGCTGGTACACCGAGGGCGGCGGCGCTCTGATCAACCAAGCCATTCACCAGGTTGACCTTCTTTTATATTTAGCTGGTCCCATCGTGAGTGTAACGGGAGCTTGGCAGCTGGGCGCCCGCCATGCCATTGAATCGGAAGATATCGTGAATGCTCTGCTCTCTTACCAATCGGGAGCAACCGGAATCATTCAAGCCTCTACAGCGTTCTGGCCCGGGTATACGGAACGCGTAGAGATTCATGGCGCGCTCGGAACGGCCATCATCTCGGGCGACCGGCTCACCACTTGGGATGTGCTGGACGATGAAGAAGCTAATCGAATGGATCCGGCTCCGCTGGCCCAAAACATCGCGTCGGGATCGTCGGACCCTATGGCGATCAGCGTTACAACTTTTGAACGGCAGTTTCGGGATTTCGCGGATGCCATCCGTCAGCGCCGCGAACCGCTTGTAAATGGTGAGGAAGGATACCGGGCGCTTCAGGTCGTGCTCGGCATTTATGAATCCTGCCGTGAACAGAAATCAATCAGAATTGGAGCGTAAGAACAGGCAATAGTTTCCCAACGATTTTGCGCATCCATTGCAGCGTGCTGAAGCGTCTCAACAGAGGATATAATCGAGCCGTCATTCGAGGTAGCTGAAATCGCGGACTATGCCGCCCCAAGTAGATGAACTAACGCGTGCATCGCTGAGTGCTCCCTCTGGCGCTGCCAAAAAACCGAGCGAACCCGTTCAACTTCAACTTCTGATCGATAGTTCTACCGATCCAAAACGAGTGGCTCAATACCTGGGCGAATTCAAGTCGCGTCACAGCCAGGTCTTCGAAGCATTGACGGACGACCCCGAGCGCCTGGTCTGGCTTACCACCATTTTTAGTTCCAGCC
>DATNAF010000032.1:0-7871 GCA_035572845.1 Terriglobales bacterium | reverse complement strand
TTTAGTCGAGCAAATGCAGACGTAAGCGTCCATCTTTGTGGCCGCTGAACGGGACATGCAGAATACCTGATCGATCGGTATCCGCCGTACTCGACCACAGGTGAACGCCCTGGAACAATCCTCCGCCCCAGGTTTTTGTTTTGCCTCCGGTGAGATCAAGCTGATATTTTGCTTCCGGCTTCAATCCAGAAACGATCAAGGTTTCGCTTTCGACATCTGGTACTGTGACCTCGCCATTGATAGCGGGAGAGTCAGTGGTCGCAAAAAGTGCAAGCGTGTGGCCGGCGACAATCGCGCCGGTAAGGTTCACGCCGTCCGTCAAATCAACGCTACGAGCGCCGGGACCGCCTTTCTCTCCGATCTCGATAACATTCAGAAACAGATCGTCGTCCGTAGCCTTAGCAGGAGATATTTCTATCCTCCACGAGCCGGGCACAACATGCCGCATGTTCGAAGGCTCTATGCGCTGGAGATCTTCGCCCCAGAACGTGTGCCACATTTTGTTCAGATAAGGATCTGAGGGAAGGGGACCGCCTTCCGCGCCTTCAATCGGCCAGTTTTTGCCCGTGCCCCAGGCTCCGCCGAATTCATCGCCGGGCGTCCAGAACTCCCATCCCGGGCCGCCGCGTTTGATTACCTCATGCTCGCGCGGTAAGAGCGTGTGCACGAGCAAGCGCCCATCGCCGTCTGCAAAAGTAAAATTCGATACGCCGGAGTAGGAGGTCCCGCCGTGGCCCACGTCATGCCCGGGATCGCTGGCCACGACCGCGGGTTCGTTTACCCCGTGAAGCAACCAAACTTTTTTATATGAAGGGTCCTTGCTGCGTACGTGATCGAAGATCATCAGGATGTTGGTAGTCGGAATGTACAGAAGTTCTCGCGTGTACAGATCCAGCTTAGAAGGATTGTAAGCGTGAGTTGCATTTCCCTTCGCGTACTGGAATTCGCCAGGAACATAGTCCGTGATTTCCATTCGCGCCAGGTCCCACAGGTCGCGAGTGTGCTCCCAGTCGTCACGACTGCGGATTGTGTTCCAGTAGCGTGATGAGTCCATTCGTTGTCCGCCGTCGTTGGCCGCAGGCCATAGATTTTCCGCCCAAAAAAACGGCTCCCCCGGCTTGTAGATAAGCATGGTGTTATGCGCAATCGTTCGCCGATAGTAGTTCAGGTAATTCGGACTCTCGGTCTCGGTGTAGTCGGCTGCGCTATCGATGGCTAAATATCCGTGGTGATAAATCGTGAACTGGTTCTGATCCAGATGCTGATGTTTAGCCAGATAAGGACCGGAGTTGAACTCAATCCACGTGGAATCCGGGCCCCAGCCATTGCGCATCACTAAATCACCAACGCCAGTGAATAGATGCTGGCGCGGGAGTTCCACTTCATTTGCAATCGCCGGATCACGTGGCGCAACTTGGGGATCATCCCAAAGAAATTTCAGTATAGGAATGTACCAGTTGGGCGTAGAAGCCCAGCCGCTTTTTCTCAGCATCCATGCGGCATAAGGATCTTTGAAACGATTGATCATATAGCCGAGGACGTCATTGTCTTGCGCGAGAAAGTATGGCCATTCATTGTCGCCACGGCGGGATGTCGTCCCGTCGGGAAGAGTTTCGAATAAGTACGTGTCCGAATAATGCGGATAAACAGTGAACCGGCGCGCGGGATCGTCGCCGCTAGTTGTGCGGCGAAGCTCGGCCAACAATGCCATCGGCAGGTAGGTTATCCGCATATAGTCCATCGACTCGTGATAGCCACCTTCGGGAGTGGTGAACTGGCTGATATCTAACACGTTGTTGAACGCACGACGAGCGCGCGCGCGCATCGGAGCAGCCTGCTTCTCTGTCGACGGATGTCCTTCAATTGCGGTGAGCGAAAACGTGGCGAGGGTCAGAAAACGTGTGACGTAATTGTGATAACTAGCCAGGGATGGCTCTTCCAGTGAGTTGTCCTGAAGCATGCGCTCGGCAGCCGTCAACAACTCACCTGCGATGCGATCTTTCAAAGCTCCATCGAAGCCTTTGTAGTTGTAAAGCCAGTCAAAGGCGAGCGACCAGCGAACATAGTCCATGTAAGTGTGCGAGCCCACTTTTTCCGGCGGGTGGATCCTCCGCATTTCGTCAATCGCACGCTGCGCAAATGATTCGTCTCCGGTAATTAAATAAGTGAGTGCCCATCCTGCGATGTCGTCCGAAGGACGCATGCCGGCGGCGTATCTGGCGCGCAGAGTCGTCAACCCGGTGAATGGGTCGTCTTTCCCGATCAACAGCCGCGGCCTGGTGATTTGCTGCTGCGCGGACATTGCTGTGCTGCCGAGCAGAAGAAGTAACGTGCTGACCGCAACCAATCGGATCAAAGACATTGAACCAGGAGAAAATAAGATTTTTGATTTCGGAAGAATTTGAGACTGGCCCATAGGACGGAAATTATAGGTTGCCATGTCAAGCATGCGAAAATCCCAGCCGACTCTGGCGACCCGGAACGAACTGAACTAGACTACGCAACAATGAGCGTCCGATTGGGCTTGATCGGCTGTGGCGAACATTCAGAACTGGGTCACGCCGCACCATTGGCGCGCTATGCAGCGACGCATCCGGAGGCCATTGCGCTTGTTGCAGCCTGCGATCTTAGCGTCGAGCGCACGGAGATGTTCTGCCAAAAATATCACTTTGCTCGGGCGTATCAGCAGGCCGATGAAATGCTCGCGAAAGAAAAATTAGACGCGTGCATCGCTGTCGTGCCGGTCGAGCGCATTCCGGAAATTGGCATAAAGCTGTTACAGGCGAACGTGCCGTGCGTCGTGGAAAAACCATTAGGCGCGACCATTGCGGAGGTGCGGCAGCTACTCGAGGTTGCCAGCACGACAGGAACATCCAACATGGCTTCCGTCAATCGCCGGTTCATGCCGTTTCTTAATCACGGGATGAAGTGGGCTGAGGCTACCGGCGAAATTCGCTATGTCTATTGTGCGATGCTTCGCCACGCGCGCACAGAGCCTGAGTTCCTACGGTTCACCGCAATTCACGCATTAGACACGATGCGCTTCATCGCCGGAGAGGTCGGAACATCAGAAATTCGCGCGCTTACTCCGGCGCCGCCAGATTGGTATGCCATCGATCTCGGATTTCAGAACGGAATCCAGGGTCGAATTGATGTTCTGCCCACGGCGGGCATGACGGAAGAAAGATATGAACTGTTCGGAAAAGATTTTCGGGTAGTGGTCACCTGCCCTTTTGGCCCAGAGCGATCGTTGCGTTGCTACCGGGGGAACCGACTGGTGCTGGAAGAAATCGCCGGGAGCGAAACTCCCGAAGACGTGACTCAAGGCTTCTATGGAGAAGCCAGCGCTCTCATCCAAGCTTTGAGCACCGGACAGCGACTGAAGCCGTCGATTGAGGATATCTTCCCTTCAGTAGAACTGTGCTTTCAACTAGCGTACCGCGCTGCGAAGCATGTCTGAACCAATTTCATTGCACTTGATCAATCCGGTAATTTCTGCGAATTCCCCGGGCCTCCCACTGGATACAAACGAGGCAGCCGTTCGTGCAACGGAGGAAGGGGCGGAAAAGACATGTGCGGCTCCCTCTGATACCAATACGCCACAGAGAAATAATCATCGGAGCGAACATTGGCATGGCCGTGCTCGATTGTCGCGCGAATGGACTTGGTGAATGGAATAGGCGAGTCGAGGTGAAATCTATATACCGAAGAACGGCTTCCGGCCAATTGGCCGCCTTTCACCGGCGCTCCGAATAGATCATAAGAGAAGGCTGTCTGCCCGAAGCCGAATGCTCCTAGAAAATAATCTTCTGAGCCTGTGCCATTGATACTGGGGGTCGTAGAGCCATCGATGAAAAACATGTCGTCGCCTTCTCCCCACCAGTCATCCTGATTCTGCAACACTGACATCGTGACGCCGACAAAATGTCCGCGGCCGCGAGCTTCCATCCATGTGTAATTGCCTTCTCCGCTTGGATTCTTCCTATCGTCGGCCAATGGATCGTCATTGCTCTTCCACTGGTTCGTTGCGCCTTTCGCCGGGGTCGCTTGCCGGTACTGCGCATGAAAATAGAGCATGTCGCCCGCCAAGGGATGCGAGTAAATCTGATAATCGATATTGAAGAACACCGCATGGACCTGATGATCGCTTTCGTTGGTCAGGGTGATTCGCGCTCTCTTATTGAACGGCATGGTGAAAAAGCAATTCAATGCACGGTTGGGTCCAACTGCGAGCGGAATCGAGTGGTAAAGAAAATACTGGCCAAGGCCCAGGCCGAAGAAGTCTCCGAGCGGAGCTTCGACGCTGGGGCTGGCCTCGCCATCCCAATACATACGCAAAACCAAGGCCTTCAAATTATCAGGATTATCGTCGGTGAGCGTCATCCAGATGTGCGTGATCATCCCCGGACCCAAGTCGTCCAACAGAGTCAGTGTCTCGCCTGCGGGAAGGCGCCGCAGGTCGAAGTTCCCTCCGGTGCGGTCATAGCTCGACGCGCGTTTCTGCACATAATCTTTTTGTTTGGGCAAACTGGCGAGCCAATTCGAGGGATCCTGTGCGAAACTCGGCAGCGACAAAGCAATCATCACTGCGAACAGCAATGTGCGACACATAGCTACCTCCATCGCAATTTGGATTCGCTAAACCACGGATCCTGAGGAGACATCACGAATTCTGGCGTAGAGTCCATCACCTTCAGACCAGAACGACGTCAATGCCTTTTTTGCGCAGCGCATCGGTAAATTCCTCAGGTGCTTGCGTGTCCGTAATCAACCGGTGAACGTTCTCGATTGGCCCAATGCGAAAAAGACTGCGGCGTCCAAGCTTGGTCGAATCGGCTACTACTGTGACCTCTTTTGAAACTCCCATCATTTGCCCATTGAGCTGGGCCTCGAGCACATCAGCGGTAAAAGGTCCATTTGTGAGGTCGAGGCCATCCACGGCCAAAAACAGCCGATTCGCATGGAGATCACGCAGCATAGCTTCGGCTTGCGGACCAACAAAAGAGTAAGAAACTGTCCGCAAAAGACCACCGATCATAATCAGGGAAATTTCCTGCGCGTCGGCTAATTCGTTGGCAATATTGAGCGCGTTGGTGACTACGGTCAGGGGCTTCAGTTTTCCCCGGATCAAAGCCTTGGCGACTTCAGCGGTGGTCGTCCCCGAATCAAGGATAATCGTCTCGCCCGGGTTCACCAATTGCGCGGCGGCTTGTCCGATCCGCGACTTCTCGGATCGGTGAATCGTGGCTTTGACTTTCAGGGGGTAGTCCTGGGCGGGCTCATAGCGCACCGCCCCGCCGTGTGAACGAAGCACCACCCCGTTTGAAGAGAGGGCATCGAGATCGCTTCGCGCGGTCACGGCTGAAACCGCAAACCGTTTGACCACGTCATGGACGGTCACCTGCCCAGTCCGCTCAACCAGTTCCAGAATCTTGCGACGACGTCCCTCGGCCAGGAGTCGCGTGTGGTTGGAAGATGGCATGGACACCCGGAGTGTATAGTCGGTCGTTCCCCCGGTCAATCAAAAGCGCTTTCTATCTAGGGGAATGGCCTTACGTATTCTTTCCTATTCTTTTGCTTTCACTTGCTTTTTTGCTTGCGGATCGTTTCTTTTTCGTGATACAAGTCCCCAGTTGCTAAATTCTGCTTACGCGACGGAGTGGTCTATGAAGCCGCGCTCTTGTTTCCCCATTCTCTTAGTCTTGGCTATTTTTGCCGTTTTCGGGACTGTCCTGCTGCATGGCCAGGGAACGGACCTCGGCACGATCCGAGGAACTGTCACCGATTCAAGCGGAGCGGTGGTGCCAAATGCCAGTGTCACTATTCTCGACACTTCAACCGGGGAGACTCGTCATACGACCACGAACTCGGGAGGCGCATACCAGATGTTTGGTTTGCCCTCGGGCAAATACAAAGTGACCATCGCGGTTGCAGGCATGAGTACCGAGGACATCACAGGAATAGTGTTGAACGGCAGCGACGTGGCAACGGCAAACGGAGTACTCAAAGTTGCTACGACTACAGAACAGGTTATGGTCACGGCAGAAGCCCCAATTATTGACAGCGCCGATCAAACCATCAGCAATACCATTACCAGCACAGCCGTTATTGACCTTCCTCGCGACAGCCGCGACGTTTACCAGTTCCTTTATCTGAATCCGAATATCACGCAAGGTGTTGATTCGGGCGAGTTCAAGTTCCTCGGTTTCCAGAGTTACGGCGCGACCTTCACGATTGACGGGCAACGGTCAAACAACACGATTTTCGGATCCCCGACCAGCAGCGAGCCTTCCCTCGAAGCGGTGAGCGAAGTCAATGTTCTTTCTAATGATTTCAGCGCCGAGTACTCGGGAATTGCCAATATCCGCATCACGACCAAACGAGGAGAGAATCAGTTTCACGGCTCTATTTTTTACAACAACAAAAACTCCGCTCTGGCTGCGTGGCAAACGCAGGATATTATCGCCAAGAGCCAGTTCGAACCCACTGTGTTCGAACCTAAATTCCCGACTCCCTACTTCAATTTAAATGATCTTGGCGCATCTCTCGGAGGACCGATTCCCAAGCTGAAGAAGACCTGGTTCTTCATGGCGTACGAACGGAACTATGACCGGGAGCCGGTCAGCTTTTCCAACAACAAGTTGCCGCACCCGTCACTATGGACAGGTGACTTTTCAGGCATGATCGACCCCACGCAGTCGACGCAGCCTCTTCCTGCTGTGCCGGCGAGTCTTCCCAATGGAGCTACTCTGACCCCGCAGGAGATTGCCGCTGACACATATTGCTCCGGGTGGCCCAATTGCACTGGGTTGGGGCAACAGTTCGTAATCATTCCTTCGCGTCTGCTGAATCCCAACGTGCAACAACTCATAAACAATTATTTCCCGAAAATCAGCACTGCGGTTCCAATTGACCAGGGAACTGGACGAATCGGCGAGTTGTTCCAAACGCTCGTGCCAGGCGGCTCGACCCGCGATTTAGGCACACTTCGTATTGACCACGACCTCTCAGATAAGGATCACATCTATGGTGTGTACAACGCCCAAGCGTCGGTAGGCGGCACCGCGCCTGTGTTCTCGCCAATGACGGGACTGGGTTTACGACAGAGAGACGTTCGTGACAACACCTTGTCCTTCTCATACGTCCACATGTTCGGCAATACCCTGATCAACGAAGCGCGCGGCGGATTCAATCGCGAAAACAGTTTTTCGGAAAGTCCCACGACCCTGCAGGGTTTTCTATCGAGCATAGGATTTGATCAGAACGCAATTGATGCTTATGCGGCCGTCGTCGGTACGTCTCAGCTTTCGACACATGGGTACCCCTTCATCAATCTTGGATCGAATTTTGTCACCTTTGGCCGGAACGCGGATCGCAACACTGATCGCCAAACCAGCCAGTATCTGGCGACATTTGGCGATACCCTGACGTGGGTCGTCAACAAGCACAACTTCAAGATGGGAGCGGACATCGTCCGCAACGTGGGTCAGGATGGGTTCGTTGCGGGTCGCGGGAACCCGCGTGGCTCGATTGTTTATAGAGGTAGCGGCGTAAATCCTTTTGCCAACTTGCTGCTGGGGGAACCTGCTTCGCGCGTTACTTTCATTCCCAGTGCGCGCCCGATCATGGATGCCCATGACTGGGAGCAGGGATATTTTTTCCAGGATGATTGGAAGTTCAATTCCCGGCTGACATTAAATCTCGGGCTGCGGTATGAACTCGTGACGCCATGGGTGGACAAGCACGACATCATGCTGAACTTTGATCCCACCTTCAACAACAATACCGGGCGCTTCATCATTCCATCGACTAAAACGCTCCAGTATATGGATCCCATCATTGCGGCTACGTTGCCCGTGGTGACGGCTGGC
>DATNAF010000031.1:0-4697 GCA_035572845.1 Terriglobales bacterium | reverse complement strand
CTCGCGCCGCGCTATGCCAATGAAGAAGATGAGTTCGTGCCCATGGGGTTCAACCGCTGGGTAAAAACCTGGATCGCGGATTATGCGTCCACTGAAGAGGTTTATTGGTCTGTCCCGGGCAGTGAGATCGACGCCACAAAGCTTCCCTCTCGCGCATTCGATTCACCTCGACAGCAAACCGAGACGACTGCGTTGATCAACGATTACAACCAGGAGCTTCATATCTCTCCGGCCTTGGATAAGCGGTTCCAGGCCCTTGCCACCAAGCGCATTCGTGCACATCCATTGCGCTATTACATCAGCCTTCCAGTGCTCCGCATTCTCGACATGTGGTTGCGCCCGCGAACTGAAATGCTGCCTTGCGACACCCGCTGGTGGGAGTTCAACGACGACCTTCAATGGTCGATACTGGCCGTCGGCTTCGGAGTCATCAACCTCGCTTATTTCCTATGTGCGCTGGTTGGCTGGATGTACGCTCGCCGGCTTCCACTCATAGCATTGCTCGCATTATTCGTGGTGTTACGTTCCGGTTTTCTGGGAACGCTTGAAAATCCTGAGCCTCGATACACGCTGGAGATGTATCCGGTCGTAATCGTACTTGCGGCCTTCGCTCTCGGCAAAATGCGCCGATCCAAAGACCCTACGGAACTGATCTAGTGCTACTTACAGATGTTGGAGTTAGCTCAGGGGCGAATCGCTCATGCGAAAACGAGTTCGCACGTGCTCAGAGAGCAGGGCAATGGCATGACGGTTGGCGATCGGATCCATCCGCGCGAGATATCGCATGGCCTCAACTAAGACACGCTGCCCATCCACGTATCGCGGATCAGAGGTCCGCTCCCGTGGTTTTTTGCGGCTGAGATCGGGCACAACTGGGATAGTAAAAACTTTGGCCATGACGCTCCGTGTCTGTTGCGGTTACTCTCGCTTTTGCTTGGATGGTGTTTTCGAGTATAACGCCGCATCTTTCACTATGCAGCCAGAAAGTTCAGGCGTAAGTCTCTCATTTTCAGTGGGTTACAATCTTGGTCTTGCCGGAGGTCTTCAGTTGGAACACTTTGGCGGGAATTTTCTGTCCCAGTTGAATGTCGGAATATTTGGCGAGCCGATAGTCTCCGTCAGTCTCCATCAGCTTTTGTTGCACCGATATTCCGGATTGTGGATTGATCCACAGAATGATCTTTGGAAAATGTTCTTTGATTTTGTCCGCTTTCGGGACCAACTCCAGCCTCACCGTGTCAGTGCCATCGATCTTCTCTTCACCGCCATAAGTGATGTCAAAGTTTTTGCGCATTTCATCACCACTGCTGCCAAAACCGAGCACGAGAAGAGTTTCAGCCTCCTCGCGGTGGGCGCTGGCGTCGTACACGTCTACGGTACCCGTTCGGGGCTTATACAACTGAATCTTGCCTTGCGAGAAAATTACCTGTTGAGCATCGGGCGGGTCGATATCAGCCGCCATCTCGGTTTCGCTTCCGTTGCGTTGGAAATATATTTTCCCGGTCTGTCGCCCGGATTCTTCGTTGACCACACTATTGAAGGTCGTCCAGGTAAAATTCGCTTCGGCGGTACGAAACTTAGCCGCGGTCTCGTCCATCCTGGACATGATCTTTTCCAAACCTGCATCGGACGCGGCGAGCGCTGGCAAAACCAGGATCGCCGCAAGCAGCAACCGCGGCGCGACTCTCGAGCCTAAGGCGGACGCTCTTCTCATCGTTTGGGGAGCTCTCCTACTCCCGCTGCACCCATGCTTTGTAGGCGACGACGCGGCCTTTGCCATCGGTGACAGTTTCATATCGCGAAATCTGGACGCTGCCTGAAATCGGCTCAATCACCCGCAGTAATGCTGCGCGTATAGCAGCATCGTCGTTCCCGGAAACCGCGTGAGCTTCCACCTGATAAATGAATTCACCTTTGCCGTCCGGGTATACCAGGACGCCAGTCGCGTCCGGGCTGCGTTCCACCGGGCGGTCGTTAAAGCTGATCACCACCGGCGAGAAGAACACGAAAATAAGAATGAGGGTGACCATGATGTCGTACTGCACGCTGCCACGCTCGTACGACCAGAAAATAAAGCCTTTAATGGTGCGCCACACAGGGTTGACCGGTATTGCCGGCGCCTGCGGATCTGCGGTTTTTAGCTCAGTGTGCAAAGATGTAGCCCGATTGAATCATCGGATCATTGAATCATTGAATCATTTAAAAACATGAGCCGCGAGATGTTAAATGATTCAATGACTAAATGCCTCAATGATTCAATTCTTCATCAGTGTAGATCGTTTTCGTGCGCCGCGAGTTGCTTTAATGCAGCTTTCGCGGGAGGATGCGATCGGCTCCCATGTACGGCTGCAGCGCTTTGGGGACCACCACACTGCCATCCGCCTGCTGGTAATTCTCAAGAATCGCCAGCCAGGTGCGTCCCACCGCCAACCCACTGCCGTTAAGAGTATGCACGAATTCCGACTTGCCCTTGCCATCCGGCCGGTAACGGATCCGTGCTCTCCGCGCCTGGAATGACTCAAAATTGGAGCACGATGAAATCTCACGATACAGCTTCTGGCCGGGAAGCCAAACTTCCAGGTCATAGGTCTTGGCCGACGAGAATCCCATATCCGCAGTGCACAACAGCACTACCCGATACGGCAATTCCAGCTTCTGCAGAATTTCCTCGGCATCGCCGGTTAGCTTCTCCAGATCATCATAGGACTGCTCGGGCCGGGTGAACTTTACCAGCTCAACTTTTTGAAACTGGTGCTGCCGAACAATTCCCCGCACATCTTTGCCATACGATCCCGCCTCGCTGCGGAAACATGGAGTATATGCAGTCAGCGAAACCGGCAGGTGCGAGCCGTCCAGCGTCTCGTCGCGATAAAGATTCGTAACCGGAACTTCGGCGGTTGGAATCAGCCACAGGTCTTTCTCTCCATGTGGCACTCGAAACAGATCGGCAGCGAACTTGGGCAGTTGTCCCGTGCCATACATCGACTCAGAATTCACTAAATAAGGCGGCAGGACTTCGGTATACCCGTGCTCGCGGGTATGGACGTCGAGCATAAAATTAGCCAGCGCACGCTCCAGCCGTGCGCCCCCGTCCCAGTAAACTGCAAACCGCGCGCCGGTGAGCTTGGCCGCGCGTTCCAGATCAAGAATTCCCAGCTGCTCCCCCAGTTCCCAGTGCGGCTTAGGGACGAAATCAAATTGGGGGATACTGCCCCACTTGCGAATTTCAACATTGTCCTCCGCCGATTTGCCCACCGGAACCGAGGCATGCGGCACGTTAGGAATCCCCGCCAGCAGCTCCGCCATGTGCGTGTCGTACTCTTCGGCCGCCTTCTCCAGTTCCTGAATCTGGGCGCGCATCTCTTTAGTTTCTGATACCAGCGCAGCGCTGTCCTCTCCGGCTTTTTTCATCTCCGGAATTTTCGCCGACAAGCGATTTCGCTCGGCCTTGAGCGTTTCCGCGGATTTGATCGCCTGCCGCCTTTGCGCCTCGACATTGGAAAAGTCCCCGAGCACCGCCTTCGGGTCCATCCCGCGATTGCGCAGCATTTCCTCGACCGCCGGCAGGTTGTTGCGTACAAACGAAAGATCAAGCATAGGAAACAATACTGTAATGGAATGTAGTCGCGATTTGCACCAATACGCTGCGCTGCAGCAGCCGGTGCAGTACAATTCGCTCATGATTCCGAAAGATTTACTCGATATTCTAGTTTGCCCGGTTTGCAAGAAGCCGCTGGCAGTGCAGGGAGAAGGCGAAAGCTTGAAATGCAGCGAATGCCACCGGGTTTACCCTGTCCGCGACGACATCCCCATTCTGCTGGTGGATGAAGCCAAGATCGATGCGGCGTGATGGTCCGGATTGGCCGGGTTGAGCCCTGAGGTTCGAAAAGCCTTACCACAGAGAACCAGAGTTTCACAGAGCCAATGCCACAGAGGATTCGCCTTACTCTGTGGCATTGGCTCTGTGAACCTCAGTGCTCTCTGTGGTAAAGGTCTTTGAAAGAACGCGGGATCGAAAACTTTCAGTGTCCCCCTGGCTTGCAGTACAAAACCCCGAGAGCTCATTCCCGGTAAAGTCTCAAAATCGAACTCTCCCAAGCCAAATTGACACTTTGTGTCAGGCGTGAGACTGGATTTTCCTCACCTTACCCGCCAGACCTGCCGATAACACTAGCAACTTCTCGTACATTCAAGGGTTTAAGGGACTATGGTCTTCTCCAGCCGAACGTACATGAACGTGCTAGGTTCGGCAGACAAATTGCATGCAACAAAACGTGGTGCAGCTGAGTCTAATGGGTAGAAGCAGTCAAGGTCGGAGGTGGAAAATGCGAGAACGATTTTCAGTCACCGAACTAACAGCTCTGCGAACCGACTTGCTGCAAGGCGGTTTAGCCGATTCGCGTGAAGCTGCCGAATTGGTGCAAATTTTCCTGATGGGCCGGGGCTACGGGGTATCGCCTCAGGCTGCCCGGGATGCAGTCAGCCGGGTAGAAATGTCAGGCTGCGCGCTTCCAGTATTGGAAAAAGAGCTCGAAGGTCTGGCTCTGGTCCAGTAAGAAGTGCATGAACGGTCCGTAGCGGTGCGGACCAAAACAATTTAAAAGATCCGCGGGGACCAGAGACGTAAACCAGTCGCTCCCCACAGATGAGTAGCAAGGAAGCAGCCGGGCCAACCAGCCCGGCGTTCTTGTTTTTGG
>DATNAF010000030.1:0-3819 GCA_035572845.1 Terriglobales bacterium | reverse complement strand
AGTTCCAACTACATTTACATCCACATTGAAGCGGCCGCGAATACGCACTGCGAGCCCTTCCGGATCTTTCGCTTCGAGCACAATTACATCTCCGCCAATTTCGCGCTTCAACTCGGTGGGCGTTCCCAGCGCAACCAGCTTGCCTTCGTTCAGTATTGCCAAACGATCGCAGCGCTCCGCTTCCTCCATGAGGTGCGTAGTCACCAGCACGGTCACGTGTTCCTCATCGCGAAGGATGCTCAAGTATTGCCAGAGGTCGCGCCGCGCGCCTGGATCAAGGCCTGTCGTTGGCTCATCCAGCAGCAGAACTCGCGGGCCATGGAGGAGACCCTTTGCCAGTTCCAGACGACGTTGCATTCCACCAGAAAATGTTTCAGCACGGTCGTGCGCGCGATCAGCAAGACGCACTCGCTCCAAAATTTCCTTGATTCTCGCTCGCAGCGCCGAACCATGCAATCCGTAAAGATGCCCCTGATGCTGCAAATTTTCTGTCGCGGTAAGTTTCAGGTCGATACTTTGGGCCTGGAAGACCACGCCGATTTCGCGTCGCAACTGGCTGGGATCTTTGGCCGCATCATGACCCAGGATGACGGCTTGTCCGGCGACTGGAACCATCAGAGTAGAAAGAATTCGGAACATGGTGGTCTTGCCGCTGCCGTTGGGACCGAGCAAACCGAACAGTTCCGCCGGGCGCACGTCGAACGAAACGCCGTTCAGTGCCGCGCGATTATCGTAACGGTGCACCAGTTCGCGCACGGAAATAACTGGAGAGACGATGCGGTCTTCTGCGGGAATAGATCCCACTAATGTGGAGGCAGACATTTGAGAGGTCAAAGCTTATTTTACGACGAGCGCGTCTGCGGCGAGAAATCGGCGGATTGGCGCGGGGTAGCGACCACTCTGGTTGCAGACAATTCGTTTTTCTGCGCCGCAGGCGAGTGCCTCCAGGCTTGCAGCGTCAAGACCGCGGCTGTAGCCAGCAGAAGCGCACCGACCGCCACGTGAGTGACCGTAGCGACCACCATGGGGAACTCGGGCTGAGGCGCCCCTACGCTCCAAACCAGGCGAGTTATGAATGCCGCAAAGCCCAGGCATAGCTGCAATACCAGGATAAACAGCAGCAGCACCGCAGGACGGCGAATGGCGTCAACTTTAGAAAATTGCGTGATAGCACGAACGCCAGTCCAAGTAAGAACCAGTGCGACTGTAACCGCGTTCACCACGTGCGGCCACCAAGGCAACCCATTATGGCGGAACAGAGCTCCCAGCACGAGTTGCAGGTAAAGGACGAGAATTGACAGCATACCCAATGTCAGCAAGCTAGGGTGATGATCATCAATGGTTGCGGCAGGGACTTCTTCCACCCAGTTACGGCCACTGAAGACCGCGATCAAAACCGCAATACAAAAAAATGTCTGTGCCACGGTGGCATGAGCCGTTGAAATTGCCGGCGGAAGAAACTTCAGCACCGTCATCCCGCCCAGGACTGCCTGAACAATAATCGTGCCCAGAGCGCAAAATGCCAGCACCTTCATCCAGCGGCGGTGGTCGGCAAACCACGTCCACAACGCAATCGAGACTGTCAGCAAAATGGTGAACCCCGCAATCATGCGATGGCTGTGCTCATAACGGATCCCGCCGATCCACGGCGGCAAGCGGAAAACGTGACCGTAAGAAGTCGGCCAGTCGGGTACGGAAAGTCCTGCGTCGTTACTGGTAACCAGCGCGCCGGCAATGATGAGAATGAAAGTAGCGCACGCGGTAAATATTGCAAAGCGGTGAAACGCTGGATTGAAAGGGGTTGGATCGGACTTCAAATTACTCCTCCGAACGCGCCATTCTAACAGAGTTAAGAGTTCGGCCGGCTCCGATACAAGCGAGTTTTTTCGGAAGCGATTAATCCATCGCGGAGATGACCGAATCTGCGAACTCTGATGTTCCAGCTTTGCCGCCGACGTCTTTGGTCAACTTGTCGCGGTCGCGATAGACTTTTTCTAGAGCGTTGCGGATTTTTAGAGCTGCCTCGGGCTCTCCGATGTGCCGCAGCATGAGTAATGCAGAGCGCAAAAGCGCGGTAGGATTGGCGAGGTTTTTGCCGGCAATATCCGGCGCGGAACCGTGAACGGCTTCAAAAATCGCATAGTGTTCGCCCAGATTTGCGCTGGGGACTAGCCCCAGGCCGCCGACCAGTCCAGCGCAAAGGTCGGAAATGATATCGCCGTAAAGATTCTCCATCACCATTACATCGTACTGATAGGGGTTCATCACCAACTGCATGCAAGTATTGTCCACGATGTGCTCGCCGTAAGTTATTTCGGGATATTCTTTGGCCACATTGCGCGAGCAGCGCAGAAACAATCCATCAGAAAGCTTCATGATGTTGGCTTTATGAATGGAGTGTACCTTCTTGCGCTTGTTCTTGCGGGCATATTCAAAAGCAAAACGGGCGATGCGCGTCGAAGCTTTTTCGGTGATGATCTTCAGGCTTTCGACAACGCCGGGAACGACTTCGTGTTCGAGCCCAGAATAAAGGCTTTCGGTATTCTCGCGAACGATAACTAAATCGACGTCAGGATAACGAGTGGGGATGTGCGGCAGATTGCGCACCGGGCGGAAGTTGGCGTAAAGCTCAAATTGCTTGCGCAGTTGCACATTGATACTGGCAAACCCGCCGCCTATGGGCGTAGTGATCGGGCCCTTTAACGCGACGTGCGTGCGCTCAATAGACTCGGTCAGCGCTTTTGGAATGTATTCTTTGTATTTCTCGAATGCCTCAGCGCCCGCTTGAACCGTTTCCCATTCGAACTTCACGCCAGTTGCTTCTAGAATGCGGACCACCGCCTGCGTTACTTCGCTGCCGATTCCATCACCGGGAATGAGTGTGATTTGATGGGACATGAGATATTCGTGTAGCCCCGGGCGTCCACGCCCGGGGAATACTCGCCAGGAATTGAGCCGAGCTTAGCTCGGCTGGACGGGCGTGGACGCCCGTCCCCACATGAACATCGTCCCTACATGGGTTTTGCCGTACTTTTAGTTTGCGGCTCCAGTGATTCTTTGGTCTTCAACAGGTCTTTCAGCTCGGTCATGAATTCCTGCACATCTTTGAAATCCAAATACACCGAGGCAAACCTTACATACGCCACTTTGTCGTACCGCCGCAGTCGGCTCATGATCAACTCGCCGACCTCGCTGGTCTTGCGCTCACGCTCGGCGGATTCGATCACGAACGATTCGGCGTCGTTCACGATCTGTTCCAGTTTGCTGATCGGAACCGGACGCTTTTCGCAAGCCCGTAACAATCCGTTCAAAACTTTTTGGCGATCAAATTTCTCCCGGCGCCCGTCTTTTTTCACCACCATGTACGGAATCTCGTCGATGCGCTCGTAAGTGGTAAAGCGCTTCTGGCATTTCAGACACTCCCGCCGCCGGCGAATGGAATCGGCTTCCTTGCTTTCGCGCGAATCCACGACCTTGTCATTGGCAAAGCCGCAAAAAGGGCACTTCATGATAGTTGGGGACTGAGTGAATTGTAGCTTAGAAAGCACTCAGCATTCAGCACTCAGCATTCGACTATGGAGATTTTCATTAAACGAGTGGTAGGGCTGAATGCTGAATGCTGACTGCTCAGCGATCTTCTTCCTGCTTCTCATGGCTCGCCTTCGAGAGTTTGCGCAAAGACAAATGTCCCTGGTGCGCAAACGCCAGGCCGACCGGAATACAGGACATAAAAGTCACGAGCCAGAGGAGCATGCCACAACTGACGGCGAGTTCCGGCGGGATGCCGTAGATCACTTGAAGCGCGCTGATCACCGCCAG
>DATNAF010000029.1:0-11180 GCA_035572845.1 Terriglobales bacterium | reverse complement strand
GAAACATCGATCAGATGAACGAGCAAACGCGTGCGCTCAATGTGACGGAGAAACTGTGTACCAAGACCCGCGCCTTCGTGCGCTCCTTCGATCAGTCCAGGAATATCTGCCACGAGGAAACTTATCTCGTGGGCAGGGTCTCCAACCGCCACGACGCCTAAGTTCGGCTCCAGAGTCGTAAATGGATAGTCAGCAATCTTCGGGCGCGCCGCTGAGATCCGCGAGATCAAAGTTGACTTGCCGGCATTGGGATAACCGACCAGTCCAACATCGGCCAGCAGCTTGAGTTCCAGCCGAAGAGTGCGCTCTTCCCCTGGACGACCGTCTTCGTGCTCGCGCGGAGCCTGGTGCACCGATGTTTTGAACTGCGCATTGCCGCGACCACCGCGTCCGCCGCGAGCAATGACCAGGCGATCGTCAGGCGACGAAAAATCGTGCACAACTTCGCCCGAGTCGGCGTCATAAACAATCGTGCCGACGGGAACTTTGAGCAGAACGTCTTCGCCCTCGCGCCCGGTTTTGTTGGAGCCTTCGCCGTGACGTCCGCGCTGTGCCTTGTATTCAGGATTAAATCGAAAATGCACCAGCGTGTTGTGGCGTTCGCTGGATTCCATGATGACATCCCCGCCCTTGCCACCATCGCCGCCGGAGGGACCACCGCGCGGGACAAACTTCTCCCGGCGAAAGGCGAGGCAGCCGTTGCCACCGTCGCCGGCTTTGATTCGGATTATGGCCTCGTCGATGAACATGTGGTCAGTGGGCAGTGACTAGTTGTTAGAAAAATCGTCGTGCGTCGTTGGTCGTGCGTCGTTGGCCGCTCGGAGTTGTCGCTTCGGCCATCGGTCCTCGGCAAAGAACAGACCTTCCAATTGACTTAGTACTTTATTCAAACATAAAAATGCCCCGGCGAAACCGGAGCATTGGCTTTACCTGAGGGCTGATGGCTGACAGCTATTTCGCTTCCAACGGCTCGATCATCACGAACTTGCCCATGGAGCCGCGATCTTTGAACACGATCTTGCCGCTTATCTTGGCAAACAAAGTATCGTCTTTGCCGCGGCCGACATTGAGCCCCGGCTTAACACGGGTGCCGCGCTGGCGAACGATGATCGTGCCTCCGGGGACGGTCTGGCCACCGAATGCCTTGAACCCAAGACGCTGCGCGTTAGAGTCACGCCCGTTTCGTGAACTGCCTAATCCCTTTTTGTGTGCCATAAACCTAGCTCCTAGCGTTTAGCTCTTAGCATCTAGCTTGAGGCACTCAGGTCTCAGCCATCAGCTCTCAGAAAATTAATCTACTTCTTCTTGCCTGTGCTCTTCTTCGGCGCGGCCTTTTTTGCAGCCGACTTCTTCTTAGCCGTCGGCTTTGCCGCTTTTGTCTCGGCTTTCTCTTCAGTTTCGGCTTTGGCTAGCTTCTTCGGCTTCGCTTCTTTTTTCGGCAGTTCAGGGGCACTGAACTTCTGCCCGTCGAAAGCGATCTCGGTAATCCTCACGTTACTGAAGGGCTGCCGATGTCCTGCAATCTTCTTGTATTGCTTTTTCTTTTTGTAGTGGAAGACCAGAATTTTTTTCGCGCGGCCTTCGTTGAGGATCTCGCCGGTCACAAGTGCGTTCGCCTCGGGGCGCGCAATCTGGCCTTCGCTGGCCGAAACCGCTAAAACGTCGTTGAATTCCACCGTGCCATTGCTGGCCGCCGCCTGGGTCTCCAGGCGAAGCACATCTCCGGGAGCCACCCGATATTGCTTACCGCCAGCGCGGATCACCGCGTACATACTCATGCCTCCAATTGTTCAACCTGACTCGCTGCTACGGCGGACATACCTGTCCGGAGCTCCAGCCGGTGAACAATTCTAAATTTGTGCGCTTGCTGTTTTCCCGCGCCGGTCTCAATTTTCCGACAATGACGGACGGCCCTAACCCGAGGTCCCGAAACGCATTTTTGCGCTGAGGTGGAAGAACAGAGCCGCAATTACAGGCAAACTCAGTTAGTTTAACGTGGTAGGCGGAATACGGTCAAACCCTCGTAATCGGCACTGATTCATAATTTGCTAAAATGCCGGTCGTGAAAAGACGAACACTGCTCCAATCGCTCACCGCCGCACCTTTGCTATCCGCTGCAGTTTTGGCCGCCTCGAAAAGCGCTGTCGCTAAGGATTCGCCGACTGTATACGAGCTGCGGGTCTATCACGCTGCGCCGGGAAAGCTACCGGACCTGCTTAGGCGCTTCCGGGAACACACCATGAAACTTTTCAGCAAGCACCGAATGAAAAGCATCGCTTATTGGACGCCCATAGACGCACCGGAAAGCAGCAACACTCTGATTTACGTCCTGCGCCATCCCAACCGCGAAGCCGCAGCGGCCAACTGGAAAGCATTTCAGGACGATCCGGAGTGGCAGCGCGTCAAAAAAGAATCCGAAGCCAACGGTAAACTCACGGAGAAAGTTGACTCAACCTTTCTTGTGCTGACGGATTTCTCGCCAGGGTTGTGATTAAATGGCTTGCCTCAATAACCACTTTAGACCTGCAGCTTACTCAGGTAGTCGTAGCTGATCTTGATGGCTTCTAGCGGCGACTGTTCACAATAGTCTTGCTCCACGTAGTAGTGCTGCATTCCGCCCTTGGGAGCGGCCGCGAAGATGCGTTTCCAATCAATGGTGCCCTGACCGACCGGCGCAAATAAACCCATCTTGGCATCGAGCTCGTGGGTGGGTGCCGGCTTGTCCTTCATGTCTTTTATGTGAAGCAGCGGGAACCGCCCTGGGTATTTCTTGAAGTAAGCAACCGGGTCCTGACCGGCATGCGTCACCCAGAAACAATCCATCTCAAATTTCACCAGTTTCGGGTCGAGTGTGTTCAGCAGGTAGTCATACGCGGTGGTGTTGCCGTACTTGGTGAATTCGAAGTTGTGGTTGTGATAGCAAAATTGGATGCCGGCCTTCCGCGTAGTCTCGCCCGCCTTGGTGAAGATCTCCACCAGCCGCTTGTAGTCGTCGAACGACTGCCGCTCTTCAGGTTGAAGAATTGCATTGACCATGTATTTAAGGTTAAGAGTTTTTGCGTCCTCAACACGCTTTTCCCAATCGCCTTTTACATCCTTTAGCAGATAGTGGCCGCTTGAAGCAGTGATTCCATTATCACTCAATATTTTTTTGAATTCCGCCGGAGGCTTTCCGTACAACGAATAGATCTCGACATCCCGATAGCCGATTTTGGCAACTTGCTGGATTGTGCCGGCGACATCTTTCTCGAGCTGATCACGAAGAGTGTAGAGCTGCAAGCCGACGGGTTTCCCATAGGGGCTGGCAAAGCCAAACTTCGTCATTGGGCCCCAGATCGCCGCCAGGGTTCCACCTACAGCAGTGGTTCGCAAAAAATGTCTTCTGTTCATCACGGGATTCCTCTCCTTTGTCTATCTTCGCGAACTCAACAATACAACGATGTGGCTTCGTGCCGCTATTGGACAATCAAGCGACGAGCCCAGATTAAAGCGTAACGGAGTCTATATCGCGAACTGCGCGGTTTTGGCAAACCTTCATCCATTGCGCGGGCCGGGAACTCCGAGCTGTTCGAGATGAACAAGCAGATCAGCCGGATCACCGTATACCCGAAATGCGCCGGCGCCATTCAACTCCTCTCGTCCGGAGCCGCCAGAAAGCAAGCCCACTCCGAGTGCTCGTTTGCGCACTGCCGCGAGCAGGTCCCAAACGCTGTCGCCCACTACGATCGAGTCTTCCATAGCGACCCCAAGGCGCTCGGCGGCTAGCACGAATGCGTCTGGCGATGGCTTGGTGTGGTCCACGTCATCGCCGGTGACTACCGGAATATTTTTCGGTATTTGCAGCGGTTTCAACAGACGCATGGTCTGCTTCGCATTTCCGGTGGTAGCGATCGCCCAGCGTACTTTAGTGGTGGACAAATACTTCAACAGTTCGCGCGCGCCTGGGAGAGGTTTCAGGCTCGGAATTCTTTTAGAAAATTCAGCAGCGTGACGCTGCTCCAGCCGCTCCAGCTCACCCGGACGAAGCCGAGGGCGCCGCGTCTCGCGCAGCAACTCGTGGACGAACGACTCTCCGCTCATCCCAATCCGCCGGTGCACTTTCCAGTTCGGAAGGAAGATGCCTAGCCCCTTCAGCGCCTTTGCCCATGCGTCGACGTGCTCGTAAACCGAGTCGATGAGGGTGCCGTCCACGTCGAACAGGAAGGCCGGCAAACGAGTGGCATTGTTATGTGAGGGCATGTCGGCTGCACAGATGCGACCTCGAAGATTACGGATGCTCAGTAGGGCGACAAACGACTGAGGCGTAAAGTTCCCTATCGCAGTAATTCCTTTCCTACGAGGATGTTGCTTCGTGCCGGCGGGGCAATTCCGAGGGCCCAGGGGAGATGAAGGTGCAGGGCTAAACATCAATTAAATCGATTCAATTGCGTTTTTTCCTTGAAAGTAGGGGGCCAGCTATGCTCTCTTTACTTCGTTCAACTCACTTCAAGGAGGCTCACTTGCAAGCATCCGCCGGACTTCTTCGCAAACCTATTTTCATTTCATTTTTAATGCTGCTGGTGGTCGTGGCATTGGCGCTGGTGCTGTCCCCGGCTCTGTTCGGCCAAGCCTACTTCGGAACCGTGAGTGGTGAGCTTAAGGACTCTACCGGTGCTGTGGTAACAGGAGCGCAGGTCGTCCTCGTAGATCAGCAGAAAGGATTTCACTTCGAGGCGGTCTCCGATAATACAGGTCGATATCTGTTCCGCTCGATTCCTCCCGGATTCTACGTGGTCGCCGTGCAAGCCTCGGGCTTTGGCAAGACCGAAAGCGCCAGGTTCAAGGTGGACGTGAACGAGAATGCCACCGCCAATCTAACGTTGAAGCTGGCGGCTGCTACTCAAACGATCACGGTTGAGTCGGCGGCACAAACGATTCAGACCGAAGATGCCGAGACCGGGCAGGTGGTCAATCGTCGCTTTATCAATGATCTGCCTTTAATTGACCGTAACGTCGAATCACTCACTTCCCTGGCCCCGGGCGTCACCCCGATGGACGATCAATGCCCGGAGCCCTGCCTTGGCACCAACTTTGTTTCCAATGGCAGCCGTGGCGCTCAGGCAGACATTCTGCTGGATGGCGCATCCGTCACCAATTCTGAGCCAAACGGGGGAATCACCTCTGTGACTTATCTGCCTTCGCCGGAGGCGGTTGAAGAATTCAAGGTGGAGCAGACGAATTTCAGCGCGGAATACGGATTTTCGGGGGCTTCGGTGGTCAATGTGATCGGGCGCTCCGGGACCAACAAATTTCACGGAAGCGGGTATGAGTTCTTCCGTGACGCGAGCCTCGATGCCAACGATTGGTTCTCCAATCGGGCTGGTCAATCAATTCCGCCGCTACGCCGGAACAATTATGGTTTCACCATCGGTGGGCCAATTATCAAGAACAAAACCTTCTTTTTCTTCGACTATGACGGAAAGCGTGAGACAGGCTTGAGCACAGCTACTGCAGGCGTTCCCAGCGATGCCATGAGGGCCGGCGATTTTGGCGAACTATGTGCGATACAGGGAGGAACGTTTAATAGCGGTGGTCAGTGCAGTGTGCCCGCCGGTCAAATCTGGGACCCTTATTCCGGGGTCTTCGATGCCAATTCCGGCGGCATATTACGCAGTACTTTCATCCCCTTCGATAACATAGCCGCTTATACCAGCCCGGGCCCGGCAAGCCAGACTCCCGGAAATTTGATCGATCCCGTGGCGCAAAAAATGATGAGCTACTTCCCCAAGGCCAATTTTGCCAGCGGAGGATATTTAGCGAACTGGGTCGGCTCTGGTGCCAGCCTCAGTTCCAATAAGCAGTTCGATATCAGAATCGACCATCGCTTCACACAGAACGATCTGATAACCGGCAAATTCGCATATCAATACAACCCCACAGGATCGGGTCTTGATTGTTTCAAAAACTTCACAGATCCATGCCAGGGCGGTCCAGGTTGGGACAATGCCCATACTTTCGCTATCAATGAAACCCACACTTTCAGTCCTACGTTTTTGCTGAACACGACTTTGGGATTCACGCGCGGAGTCTGGCACGTCGATTCCTACAACCCGCATGGGGTGAATGATCCTCTCGGGACCTTGGGATTCCCCTCTTATTTACAGGCCAACGGGTTCAATGGTGTGCCCGCCATTTTTATTGACCAGTACACCCCAGGCGGCTACACCAATATCGGCACCGATCCGTATGGCAATTACCGCCTCGGCCAGGACACCGGGCAGTTATCGGCGACTTTCGACAAGATACATGGCCAACATGACATCAAGTTCGGGTTTGACGGCCGAATCCATCAGATAAACTACATTCAAACTAATGCTCCTATCGGGTTCTTCAGCTTCAACACCGACGCTACCGATGCCTGCCCTGACGGCCTAGACGCTTGTGGCGGCGATTCCATGGCGAGTTTCATGATGGGGCAGATGACGCAGGGCTGCGCCAGCAATGATTGTGGATCCAAAGAGCAGATCCAGTTCCGCCCCGCCACTACGAACTACCAGTATGGGTTTTTTGCGCAAGACAACTGGAAGGTGAACACAAAACTCACCCTGAACCTGGGCCTGCGGTATGACGTGACTCTGCCGCGCACCGACCGGTATAACCACCAGAATTGGTTTGATCCGAACGCCACCAGCCCACTCAATGGTGGAAGCGTGACCTACACCAATCCCGTCACTGGGCAGCCTGTGAATCTTCCCTTAAAAGGAGGGGAGGTTTTCGCCTCTTCGAACCAGCGCACTAATTACGTAACCGACTGGCATGACATTCAGCCGCGCTTCGGCTTTGCATATCAGTTCGCTCCGAAGATGGTGGTGCGCGGAGGCTATGGTATCTACTACGGGCAATCGCGATCAGGAGTGACGGGTGTCGTGCCATACGGCAGCGCAGGTTTCAATCAGTCCACGAACGTGATCACAGTCAATCCCGCTGACCACGCGACTCCGTTCGTGAACCTTAGTAATCCGTTTCCCAATGGGCTAATTCAGCCTGCAGGAAATTCGCTGGGATTGTTGAATGATGTAGGATTCGGCGCCAACGGCCCGCTCCGCACCCCGGGAGCAAACCAGACTCCTTATGAGCAGAGCTGGAGCTTCGGCATCGAGCGCGAACTTCCCAGCCATATCTTGGTCAACGCAGAATATATCGGTAAGAAGGGCACCCACCTGCCTTTTGATGTCTCGGTGCTGCGTAATCATCTGGGACCTTGGGTGGAGAGTCTGCCGAGAACAGCTGCCGACCCCAACAACCCATGCCAAACTCTCACCGTGCCTTGCCTCAACAACCTGGTCGCCAACCCCTTCCAGTCACTCATCGCAAACCCGAACAGCGACATAGGCAGCAGTTCCTCGCAGATTTCGTACTATCAACTGCTGCTTCCCTATCCTCAATTCACTGACGTTGAGACGGAACCGCAGTTGATCGCGAATTCCATTTACCACAGCCTGCAGCTGACTGCCGAGAAGAAATACTCCAACGGTTTGCAATTGCTGGCAACGTTCGTCTGGTCGAAGTCCATCGATGATTCTTCACAAGCTGACTGGAATGTGTCCTGGCTGGGTAGCATCGACAGCTTGCAAGACCCCAACAAACCATGGCTGGAACGGAGTTTGTCGACCTTCGACATTCCCTATGTATTCCAGCTCAGCTACAGCTACGATCTGCCTGTCGGGCACGGCCGTGCATTTATGGGGAACATGCCTCGGTGGGCCGATCTGATTATTGGAGGATGGAAGACGAACGGCATCTGGCGCATTTCCGACGGACGTCCACTGACCTTCATGCTTAACGACGGCGGTCAGCCACTGCCCACATATGGCTCGCAGCGACCCAATGTTGTGGGAACACCTAAACGTAACCACGGTTCGGATTGGGTGGACAACTACTTTGTGGACCCCAATGTGTTCCAGCGACCCGCTCCTTTCACCTTGGGCGATGCTCCACGAGCGATGGGCGCTGTCCGCAGCCCGTCGCACTTCACGGCCGATTTGTCGGTGGGAAAGCAATTCCAGATACGCGAGGAGATGAGCTTCGAGTTCCGCGTCGAGGCGAAAAATGCATTGAATCATCCAGTATTTCAATCACCCGACACTGCGGTCGGCGATGATACGTTCGGGACGATCAATTCCACAGCGGTTGGACCGCGCGAGGTGCAACTGGGGTTCAAGTTCAACTTCTGACCGGAGGGGCTGGACTTTACGTCTGGAGCGAAATGCTGCGCGCTGAGTAGAGAAAGTGCGCAGCCGATACTGGTCGTGGTATTGCCGCCAAGGCTCCGGCGAAGCTCAGATCAGTTGACCTCGCCTCGGGTGATGGGCGGAACAAGGATAACGGGCACCCGCCGCTGAGTAATGCTTTGAGTGACGGCCGAGACTATCCTGCGGAGATAAGCGAATGCCGAAATTATTGCGGCGTCAGCGATTCTTCTATCGCGACCTTTTCGCCTTGTTCAACATCGATCAAGCGACGCAGACTGCGGTAGCCAGACATGGTGATATTGATCTCGTACGTCCCGGGGTTCAGATAGAAATCAAAAGGCGCGGTTTTATCGAGCACGCGTCCATTGACCATAATTTGCGCGCCTTTGGGCTGAGTCTTGACGCTCACAATTCCCATGCTGGCGGATTCGCCCCGGCCAAACACTTTTTTGAATTTCCCGCCCGCGCTGCGAATATCTTCAGTATCACCCAGGCGCTTGAGCGTGACGCTCGCGCTCGCCGCCTGCCCTGACTGGACATTGGCTGTGGCCGTCTCTTCCAGATAGCCCGTGCGCTTCACTGTAACTGTATGCGTGCCGCCGCGATCAAAGGAAAACAGAGTCGGCGTTAGCCGGCCGGTGTCGCGGCCATCGATCACAATGGCTCCTCCGGCTGGTGTGCTTGAAACCATTAGAGTGGTTGCAGCCGCAGCAACTGCATTGAGTTGCAGCGACACTGTCGAGGTACCTGGCCGCACATGAATGGTCCGGCTTTGCGAGGTAAATCCTGATTTGGTCGCGACCACCACGTGCTGGCCCGGAGCAATGTCAGTCAGCGTACACGGGCTCTGGCAAAGTGGACTGCCGTCAAATGTAATCTGCGCGCCGGCTGGAGCTGATGAAACCGTCACTTGCGCAAGCACTGGGGCGGCGGCATGGGTCTTTGTGTGTCCGCGGCGGCTGGTCTCCGGAGCTGGCGGTTGTTCCTCAACCGTCAGGGTCGGCTCCGGCTGCGCTGGCGGCGGGGCAGCTTCGGTTTGCGGCGGAGGCAGCGCCGGAGTCGGCGCTACCGGATGTGGCGCCTTCTTTTTTGCAGACGCGGTCTGTTCTGGAATCGCTTCGGGCCTTGAACTATCGCCCTCGTGATCTGCAAGGTAATTGTGCATCGCCATAGCGCTGACAATGACGATTATGAGGAGCGCCGCCCCGCCGACTCCATACAGATAGAGCTTGGGCGGAGTCTTGCGAATTTCTGCAACCGCCTTCTGAGCTACTTCGCGGACCGGAATCGACGGCTTCTCCGCGGCTTTTTTGGCAGCCAATGGAGGCAGCATCGGCGGAAGATCTGCAGCTGCAGGCTCGGCCGATGGTGATATGGACGGAACGAATACTTCCTTTAACGGAGGAAGCTCTTCCAGATCTGAGAAGCTGGTCTTAGCGACAGCCGCACCGGCCTCCGCTGACTCCGCCATCATGGGATCGACGCTGAACCCAGCCTTTGAATTCGGCTCTGCGCTGGCGGGCGGTGCGGTTGAGGCAGCAACTTTGGGGGCGGGCTTAGCGGACGCGGAGGGTTTCGGCGCCGTGGGTTGAACCGGCGCAATCGGTTTGGGCGCAAGCTTGGCGGCGGCCCCAACGGCTGCACCCGTAGCTTGAGCTTTGGGCTTTACCGCGGCTGCCGGAGGCGCGACCTTGGTCGCACTGGCATTGCACTGTTCAAGATCGCGAACTAATTCCTGGCCGCTTTGAAAACGATTCCCCGGTGATTTCGAAATCGCTTTCATGATCAGCGCGCTTAAAGCCGGATTGAGATTTGCTTTCAGCCGATGCGGCAGCGGCGGAACTGTCTCCAAAATGGCGGACCGAATCTGCTCCGCGGTCTGTCCGCCGAAAGCTTTCTGTTCGGTCGCCATCTCATAAAGAATTGCGCCCAGGCTGAAGAGTGCGGAGCGATGATCACAAGCTTCACCACGCAATTGTTCCGGCGAAGCGTAATGGAGAACTTCAGGAACGTCGGTCGACATCGCTGCGAGAGAACTCATCGAGGAGATTCCAAAGCCGAGCACCTTGACCAAGCCGTCCCACTGGACCATGACCTTCGCGGGTTCGAGCGAGTGGTGAACTACTTTGTGCACCTGCGCATGATCAAGCGCATGGCAGACTTGCCGCGCGATATCCTGCAGATCCCAGATAGAAAATCCATCTTTGCGTGCGAGCGTCGTCGCTACAGAATTGCCTTGTACATATTCGGCGCCGGCCAGCAGTTGCCCTTCTTCATCGCCCACGCCGAAGAGCACAGCAATGTTGTGGCTGTTTAGGGGCTTTGAGCGGTCGGCCTCTTCGAAGACAGTTTTGACAAGAGCGTCGCGGTCAGGCAGATTATTCAGCGCCACCGCTTTCAGGGCAATGACCTGCTTGGTCTCAGTATCCAGCGCTTTGTACACGGTCGCGAACGCAGACCGTGACAGCTGGCCTTGGATTTCGAAACGTCCGATCTTGGTAGGCATTTTTCGCCTCACACTCCAGTCGAAGACTTACTGCTAGAGCGAGTAACTGAAATAATAAGTTCTAATCGGTTGTAAGCGGGAATTACCGAAGTACCTACGCTCGCAACCGCGTCAACGCTCAGCAGGATTTGACCGGTACTCAACTGAAACTTAGGCACTCGCTTTTTCGTCAGGAGACGGTTAGGACTTTGCTAAGGGCTAACAGCTAAAAGCTCAAAGCCCTGTGACAAATGTCAGGGGCGGTCGCTGACGATCTGCACTGGCAAGTTAAAGCGTGATAGATCATTCTGGAATGGTTGTTAGGGCGGCAATTGATCGGCTATTCTAGATGTTCCCAAACAGGTTCGACCGCCTTGTTATCACTCAGGAATTAGAAAATGACATTGACCACATTTGTCCGCAAGAATGCGTTCCGCAATTTGCGGCGCAGCATTCTCACCGTG
>DATNAF010000028.1:0-9275 GCA_035572845.1 Terriglobales bacterium | reverse complement strand
ATGATCACATCAGGCTTTGCGGCCGCCACGTCTGCGAACGAAATCTGCGCGCCCGGAGTTCCGATGAATTCACCGCCTGCCGCGTGCACCAGTTCCGCAACCCAGAGTTGCGATGCTATCAGCGGCTTGCCCCACTCCTCGCAGAATACTCGACATCGCGGCAGTTTGTCGGTGACGGCTCGCACCGCCTCGATTTCATGTCTCATCCGTCCGATGACTCTCAGGCCCGCCTCATGAGCATTCATAATGCTCGAAATCATCGCGATGTCTGCATAAATATCATGCAGCGATTTGGGGGCCAGTCCTAGAAAACGCGCTCCGCACTTCATGATGTCGGCCAGCGCCTTTTCTTGATAAGGAACTGATGCGATCACTAGTTCTGGCTTCAGTCGCGAGATTTGTGCCGACTGCGCCGTCCATGAATCCGCGACAATGGCCACCATGGCTCGGTCAATCTCTGGGCACACCTCTAAACAATATTTCGTGCAGGCCACCAGCGAAGCAAGTTTTCCCAGGTCGCGCAATATGACGGTCGCGCTCGGCTGCAACGAAATCACGCGCTGGGGTGTGTAGTCCATCGCATCAGTATCGCAGAAGAGAAAACGAAAGATCAGAAGTTAAATGTGAGAATGCAGAAGTCAGAATTTTGAAGTCAGAATGAAGAATGCACCAGGGTTTTCCTTTCGTGAACCTTCGTACCCTTCGTGGTTACTGGTTTTTGCTCCTGCATCGTGCACTCTGACTTCGCTAAAATTGTCTCGTGTACTCACCCCAGGTTTTGGATCATTTCGAGCACCCGCGCAACGCCGGTCTCGTGAATAAACCGAATGCCACCGCGCAAGTTGAAAATCCGGTTTGCGGAGACGTGCTAAAACTGACCGCACGAATTTCACACGACCGTATTGTCGAAATAAAATTTCTGGCGAAGGGTTGCGTACCCGCCATGGCGTGCGCTTCCGCAGCCGCCGAATTTCTGCAAGACAAGACCCTAACCGAAGCCGCAGCGCTGAAAAGAGAAGAGTTGGTTCTAAAACTAGGTGGCCTTCCCGAGGCTTCCACTCACGCCAGTCATTTGGCGATTGATGCACTGGCGGCTCTCCTGCGAAATGCCGAGCAGTAACGTTGTTAGTCAGATGCGTTTTCCTTCGTGAACCTTCGTGTCCTTTGTGGTTAACGGGTTTGCATTGGCAGATTCAACCGGACCTAGTCTCGCAATGCTAAAATCACGCGCTGGATTTATCCGAAACCCGGGAGTGCTTGCATGCCGCAAACCTTTACCATCACGATTCTTCTCCTGCTCTCTTCCATTCCTCTCTCTGCTCAACCCACAACCGCGCGGTGGAATGAATCGAAAGCCAACGAGTGGTATCAGCATCAACCAATGCTCGTGGGCAGCAACTATCTTCCGGCGGACGCGATCAACGAGCTGGAGATGTGGCAGGCGGACACTTTTGATCCCAAACAGATCGACAAGGAATTTGGCTGGGCGGAATCTTTGGGCATGAATACCATGCGCGTGTTTCTGCACGATTTGCTCTGGCATCAAGATTCGGCGGGATTCAAGGCACGAATCAATCAGTTTCTCGAGATCGCGGCGCGCCATCACATCCGCCCGATTTTCGTCTTGTTTGATTCCTGCTGGGACCCTTACCCAAAACTCGGTCCGCAGCATCCGCCCATTCCCGGCGTTCATAATTCCGGATGGGTGCAGAGTCCGGGTGCACTGGCTTTGAAAGATCCCGCGCAAGAACCCAGGCTGCGCGCTTATGTCGAAGGAGTGGTGGGTGCATTTGCCAATGATTCGCGAATTCTCGCATGGGACGTTTGGAATGAACCGTCAAACACCAACGGCGGCGCCTATGGCAAGGTGGAACTTCCAAACAAAAAAGCGCGCGTGCTGGAATTGTTACCGAAAGTTTTTGAGTGGGCCAGGGCGGCGAATCCCTCGCAGCCGCTCACCAGCGGGCTGTGGGAGGGCGATTGGTCTGCGCCAGAAAAAATGGACGCCATCGCCCGGGTGCAATTCGAGCAGTCTGATGTTCTCTCATTTCACAACTACAACTGGCCGGAAGACTTCGAGCAGCACCTGAGCTTGCTGGAGCAATATCACCGCCCGATTATCTGCACCGAATACATGGCGCGCTCAGTCGGGAGCACCTTCGACACTATTTTGCCAATTGCAAAACAGCATCATGTGGCGGCAATCAATTGGGGTTTCGTTGCCGGCAAATCGCAAACCTATTACCCCTGGGATTCATGGGAGAAACCCTACGTATTGCAACCGCCGCCAGTGTGGTTCCACGATATTTTTCGGCAAGACGGCACACCGTATCGCGAGCGGGAGGCGGAGATTATTCGGGAAGCGACCGGCACTTCGAGATCACGCTGACATGGGATTAAAATCAAAACCTTTCACCACAGAGGACACCGAGGAACACAGAGAATTACCACAGAGGCGGGTGCGCTTGCGCTCGAATTGCTGCTCAGCCCAGCCACTGCGGGTTGTGATACGTTCCGTCAAAGTTGTGAGTGGTTTTGTATTGCTCGAATTCACCTTTGGCTCCGGCGGTTGAAGTTTTCGCCAGCAGCGCGGCGACATCGTCTTCGCTCATCGGTTTAAAGCTGCGCGCAGCCTCAAGCGCCTGTTGCAGAATCTGCATGGAATCGCATCCCGTGATCACCGCGCTGGTGGGCAGGTTCATCGCATAGTGCAGGCACTCCACTGGGGTAGCTGTCTTGCTGTGCAAAATTATCTTATCGCCCATCGGCTTCATTCCAAGCACCCCGATCCCGTGTTTCACCAGAATCGGCAGGGTTTTCTTCTCGAAGCTGTCGTAGTGCGCGTCCATCACATTCAGCGGCATTTGAACGCTGTCGAATGTGAATTTATGGGTGAATGCGGTCTCGAGCATTTTGTTGTGGATATCGGGACTCTTGTGGCCGGTGAATCCGATGAAGCGGACCTTACCCGCTTTTTTGGCCGCGACCACCGCTTCCATGCCGCCGCCGACCGCAAAAATTCGTTCGGGGTCATTGTCGCGAATCACCTCGTGAAATTGCAGCAGGTCGATGTGGTCGGTTTGCAGCCGCTGCAGTGATTGGTTCAATTGCTGTTCCGCCGCGGCTTTTGTCCGGCCATCAATCTTGGTCATCACAAATGCTTTTTGCCGATAGCCGTCGCGCAGCGCCTTTCCCATACGATCTTCGCTCACGCCATCGTTGTAGTCCCAGCAGTTGTCGAGAAAATTGATCCCGTTATCGAGCGCAGCGCGGATGATCGCGATTCCGTCCTTCTCTTCTACCGACGGGGCGCCAATGTGATATCCCCCGATGCCAATCATCGATACCTTCTCGCCCGCACGGCCCAATGTCCGCCGGGGAACGGGTCTTTCTGAGGCGTTTGAGAATTTCGAATTCAGTGACGCGGCAACACTCGCTGCTGCGGATCTCTTAAGGAAGTCTCTGCGGTCCATGCGGCCCTCCGGAAAATCTTGGATGCTATTTGCCGATGTGCGTCGGATGCGGTCACGAATTTACTTCCTGATCAGTTGCGCATTGACCCCATTCTGCTCTGCAATCCAGTTCTCCACTTCCGACTGCAGAACATCCAGCGGCAGCGGCCCGTTCCCCAACACCTCGTCGTGAAACGCGCGAATGTCAAAATTGTCGCCAAGTCTCTGCCGAGCCTCATCCCGCAACTTCAGAATTTCCAATTGGCCCAGCTTGTATGCCAAAGCCTGACCCGGCCACCCGATGTATCGATCTACCTCGGTCTGGATGTTGGGTTCATCCATGGCGGTGTATTTATGAAAGTATTCGATCATCTGATCGCGCGACCAATGTTTCGCATGGACTCCGGTATCGACCACGAGCCGAATGTCGCGCCACATCTCGTTTTCGAGACGTCCATATTCGCTGTAAGGATCCTGATAACGCCCGACGTCTTTCCCCAGCCGCTCGGCATAAAACGCCCATCCCTCAACATAAGCGGTGTAGCCCGCGTGCTGTCGGAACTCCGGCAAGTCAGGCAATTCCTGCGCCAATGAAATCTGCAGATGGTGTCCGGGAACGCCCTCGTGATAAGCAATCGCCTCCACATTCAGCAGCAGGCGATGCTGCGGATCATACTCATTCACGTTGATGTGACCCGGCCGCGATCCATCAGGCGTGCCGGGCGAGTAGTCGGCCGGTGTGCCTGAGGGTGAACGCGAGGGCTCCATCGGGACCGCGACCAGCTTGGCCTTGGGCAGATGACCAAACAGACGCGGCAACTCCGGCTCCATGTCACGCGCGTACTTCGCGTATAAATCGAGCACCTGCTGTCCCGAGGTCGCATAAAGTTTTCGATCATCTTTAATGTGCTGGTTGAAGCTAGCCAGATCTTTGAATCCGAATTTTTGTGCGACCGCCAACATCTCGGCTTCAGTTTCGTGCAATTGTTGCATGCCGATTTCGTGGATCTGCTCTGGCGTCATTTCTGTTGTCGTCATTCGCTTGATGGCGTAGCGATAGCGCGCATCGCCATCGGGCAGCGACCAGACTCCCGGCTCGGTGCGGCCGTGTGGCGCATATTCATCGCGAAGGAAGACCGCAAATTTCTGGTACGCCGGGATAATCTGGGTTGCAATCACATTGAGCGCATCTTCACGCAAACGTTTCTGGTCTGCCGCCGGAACGCTCGCAGGAAATTGTTTCAAGGGCCCGAAGAACGGACTGCTTTCGCCAGCCTGCTTCGCCACTTCTTCCGCTTCTGTGGAAACTTTGTCGAGCAGGTATCGTGGCGGCATCAAGCGATCGCTAATGCCTCGACGCATATTCGTCGTTGTCTGGTCGAACACCCGCGAAATCTGCCGCAGCCGTGAAAGGTAATTCTCGTAATCCTGCAACGAATTAAATGGCATCAGCGAAATCAAATACGGAAGATCAACCTGCGGCCCGTCGCGCTGAGTCACCGGCATCTCCCAGTTCTTGAACTGGGCGCCCTCAATCTGTTCTTTCAACTCGCGAATCATCAATTTCAGGCTTAATGCGTCCTGCTGCGAAAAGCCTGTAGCATCTATGGCTTCAAATCGCGTGAGAAATGTGCCTCGCTGCTCGATATCCGATTGAAAAAATTCCGGCGAGTAGTCGCTCCACCGGTCGTTGTAGCGGTTGTCGCCCACAGAGGTCGCAAATTCAGGACTGCTGCGCATTTCGTACTGCCACTCTTCATCCAGCAAGGCAAGGAATTGCTTATGGCGCGAATCGAATGTCGACATAGGGTTCGGTGTTGCCGCAGGTTTCTGTTTCCCATGTAAATCAGGCAGCATGGGAGCAAAAAATAAAATGGCCAGCAGCGATGTCGCTATCGTAAGAAGCGTCAGTTGTGATTTATTCATTCTCAAGCGCTCTCCTCGCCGCTTCGCATCAGACTCATGTTTATAACACTCGTGAGGTGAGTAAATATTCAGAGCAGGAAAGCCCGTAAATCGCGGTCTTTTGAGACACAATATCATTTGTGGGCATCCAAAATATCTTGCGAGCGTTAGTGTTGCTTCACGAAGGAGCGGATTATGACTGGTTGGCCAATCTCACGTTGTCTGCGCATCTCTCTTCCCGCAGTGCTCGTCCTGTTCGGCATAGTTCCTCATATCCAAGCTAACCAGGTTCTGGGCGAAGTCGAACTCATAGGCGCCAGCAAGGTTGAGAACAGCTCAGGAGTGTGGATTGACGGGCAGTATCTTGGTTACCTGAAGGAGCTAAAGGGATCGAAAAAAATTCTGTTGCTTCCAGGTTCGCACGAAGTTACGGTCCGCGAGGACGGATACCACGAGTTTTCACAAAAAATCGACGTACGACCGGGTGAGAAGCAAACCATCTCCGTAAAGCTGGAAAAAGATCCCCAATTCAAACTGCCAACCGTTTTTTCCGATATTAAACTTTCTGTCACGCCGGACCGGGCCGCCGTGTTCGTGGATGGCCAATATGTCGGCCACGCAGGTGAACTAGGCGGAATTGGGAAGAGCTTGCAGGTCGCGCCCGGACATCGAAAGATAACCGTCAGCTTGCCCGGATATCAAAGCTTCACCACAGAAGTTGATCTGGCCCCAAATCAAAAATTCCAAATCAAAACGGACTTACTAAAGGAAGGCACAACAACCGTGCCACAGTAGACGGTTTGAAAACTGGAGCGGGAGACGGGGATCGAACCCGTGACATCCAGCTTGGGAAGCTGGCGTTCTACCGCTGAACTACTCCCGCTCGGATGTCATGATTCTAGCAGCCGGCAGCAATCACGCAACTTCAGAAGTGCTAATTTCGAGAGCGTGGCACGGCGCGAGTAAACCTCAAAATAAACATGCCGGACGTGAATCGCAAACCAGCACCTCGAGGGGTGAGTGCGGTTTGGCACGTCCGGCTGGTTCTGTACGTTGAACGCATAGTCGCATAGCGCACCGACTTTGGTTTATGCAAAATAAATTTGTTACAAAAATAGAACAGTCGGTAAACCGACGAAAAGCCGCCCCCGCCGCCGACTTGCCGGTTTCTGCCGGCGCAAATACTTTCGTTTACTGCCGCAGCGCCAAACTTTTTAACACCGCTTTTTGTTTTGAAAGCAGCAACTGGATTCCCTTGCGCGCCAAGCCCATCATCTTTTCCAGTTGTGAGTCGTCGAAGGCCTGGTGTTCGGCCGTGGCTTGCAGTTCGACAAACTTTTTTCCCGCCGTCATCACTACATTCATGTCTACATCGGCGCGCGAATCTTCTTCGTAGCAGAGATCAAGTAAGGATTCGCCTTCGACCACGCCCACACTCACAGCGGCAACGAAATCTCTGAGTGGCACTGAGGTCAGCGTTCCCGCGTCAACCAACTTTTGAAGCGCCAACCCAAGCGCCACAAACGCGCCGGTAATCGAAGCGGTCCGGGTCCCTCCGTCGGCTTGAATTACGTCACAGTCAATCACCACGCTGCGCTCGCCGAGCCGTTGAAGATCAGTAACTGCCCGCAGCGACCGTCCTATGAGTCTCTGAATTTCGTGGGTGCGTCCGCCCACTCGTCCGCGCGCCGCCTCTCGCGGAGTTCGCGTCAGAGTTGCACGTGGCAGCATGCCGTACTCCGCCGTAACCCATCCCTTGCCGCTGTTGCGCAAAAATGAGGGCACCGTTTCTTCGACCGAAGCGGTGCAGATCACGCGCGTGTTACCCACTTCGATCAGCACTGAGCCTTCAGCCGTCGAAACAAAATCGGCAATGATGTTGACCGGGCGCATCTGGTCCGGCGCGCGATTATCCGAGCGATAGAACATGCAGGAATTCTAGCAGGGCAAAGATTTGGAACTCAGAAACACAATGGCATCGATGAATTTTTATTGTGCGGATAGTTGCTTCGCCACTTCCGCAATCTGCTGAACGTCGTAAAAGCCGGTCAGGTCTGCGTGCCCGGCCAAGGTCTCTTGCTCTTTGCCGTCAACCAGAATCTTCACTCGTGCTAACTCGGGCATATTGGTTGCGAGAGTTTGAACCAGCGAAGCGATAGTGAGTTCTTCGGGCAGCACTCCAGAAACTTGCCCCTCGACGAATGCGGAATTGACGTCAACCACCGCGATTCCGGGATCCACCAGAAAAACCTGTCGAATCTCCGCCCCTGCAGTCAGGGGATGTGTCGAGTCTTTGGCGGTATAGAGGCTCATCAGTCCTCGCAAAAGACCTTCCGCACGTTGTTGGCGTCCAGCTGCGAGCGGAATTGAGATCGATTGCGCGCGCAGTTCCCCCCCACTGTCATAAGCCACGTAAACCGTGACTCTCTCCATTGCTCCCGAGGCCGGCGGGGCAACGTGCTCGTTTTTTTCAGTTAGTTGAGGCGACCTGATCTCGCGCCGCCGCAGTTGCCAAACGTACACCGACATGGCAATGGCGAGGGCGAAAAGAATTATCACCGTGATCAGAAACTGTCGCGGGATCATCTCGGCGCTCCGGAAGCCGAAAGAAACTGCGCAATTCCATTTGCCAGAGCGGTTGAAACATTCTGCTGGAAATCCGAGGCTGAAAGTAGAGAGACATCAGCCTTCGTGGGTGCGAGTTCTATAGCCAACGCAGGGCTCGTCACGTTAGCCAAAGGCCGCAAAGGAGCGCTAAGCGAACGTGCCGGCATCCCGCTTTTCTGCATTGCCTCTGAAATTTCGTGCTGCGCCGTTCGGCTGGCCGGCAAAAACGAGAATTGCGCTGTGTTCCAGTCAATGAATGGACCATTGGTTTCTCCATTTTCAGCGAGCATGGCCGTATAAATTCCCGTCCCGCCGGATTCAGAGGTCGCGTGCAGGCACACATAAAGCACGGGGTGGGCCGCGTTTGCCTTGGCAGCCCGATCATCGGTAGAGAGGTTGACGTCGCTGTCTCGAACCAGTTCAGCGATAAAGCCACGCGTTCCCAGATCGAGCCGCAAACGCCGGGCCAGCGCCAAAGTTATGTCTTTTTCCAGAATCGTCGGGTTCAACACCGCTCCAGATTCGGTTCCTCCATGGGCGGGGTCGATCATAATCAGAAGCTTGGGCGGTGTAGCGACGGGCGGTGCCACCTGCGCCGTTTGACTCGCCGGGGACGGCTGGCCGGATTGAGGCGCTGCTGCGGGTACTTGCGATTGAGTCTGGCCTTGAGGAGCTGTGGATTGGGGAGAGCTTTGCGCCCCTATCAATGACAGAGCGAGTACAAGTATGCCGGCGCTCGCCGCCAATTGGTACCGGGCGAAGCTATCGCGTCCGACACTATTCGAGTGCATAAATCGTTAAACCGCTCAGCAGCTTGGGATAGAAATCCGTGGATTTTTGCGGAAGCACCTCGCCGGCAAAGGCGATGTCCCGCATTTGCTGCATTCGCACCGGATTCATCAGAAAGGCCACATTTGCCTTCCCGCTCCGCACCGAATTGATCGCTTCTTCACCGTCTCTAATGTAAGTGACATGTGTCTGATCGCGAATTGCGGCTTCGGAAATTCCCAGCACTTGTTCGAGTAGGCATTTATGGAGTTGGACCACGTCTAAGCTTCGCTGGGGCAGTGAAACGCTCTTGAAAACTTCCTCCGACAACTTAGGGCGGCTCAAAAGAAAGACCCGGTCGGCGGTCGCCGCAAGTATCGCAGTTCCGGTCTGCCCCGCTTCTCGCAACATCGAGTTCGCTCGCTCCCCGCTAATCTCCCCGTCGGCTTCGTCCACGGCGAAAAATCGACTGGCGGCGGCGCGAAAACCGTCCGCGGAAAAGTTCGCCAATCCGTGTACGACCCGATGAGTGGGCAAAATCAG
>DATNAF010000027.1:0-7179 GCA_035572845.1 Terriglobales bacterium | reverse complement strand
GCGCAGAGCCGAAACCTGGCCACCTTGCGCAGCCTGATGAAGATCAAGAAAGCCCGCAAGCCGGTTGCTCTAGATCAAGTCGAATCGGCGAAAGAAATCGTCAAGCGCTTTACAACTGGAGCGATGTCGTTCGGCTCCATCAGCAAGGAAGCGCACGAGACGCTGGCCATCGCCATGAACCGGATCGGCGGTAAGTCGAACACCGGCGAAGGCGGCGAAGACGAACAACGCTATAACAAGGATGCGAACGGCGATTGGCGGCGCAGCGCCATCAAGCAAGTCGCCTCTGCTCGCTTCGGCGTGACTGCTCATTATCTGGTAAATGCTGAAGAGTTGCAGATCAAAATGGCGCAGGGCGCTAAGCCTGGTGAGGGCGGTCAACTCCCCGGTCACAAAGTTGATGATGTCATCGCCCGTTTGCGTCATTCAATTCCCGGGGTCGGCCTGATTTCTCCGCCGCCGCATCACGACATCTATTCGATCGAAGATCTCGCGCAACTGATCTATGACCTGAAAAACACGAATCCTCAGGCGCGAATTTCGGTGAAGCTGGTTTCTGAAATTGGCGTTGGAACTGTTGCCGCCGGTGTCGCCAAGGCGCACGCTGACGTCGTACTCATCTCCGGTGACAGCGGTGGGACCGGAGCATCACCGCTCAGTTCCATCAAGCATGCCGGGATTCCATGGGAGCTTGGCTTGGCCGAGACCCAGCAAGTTCTTCTCATGAACGATCTCCGCAGCCGCATTCGTGTGCAGACCGATGGCAAGCTGCAAACTGGCCGCGATGTCGTAATCGCAGCGTTGCTCGGCGCCGAAGAATTTGGATTTGCCACTGCGCCTCTGGTGGCGATGGGCTGCATCATGTTGCGTAAGTGCCACCTGAATACCTGTTCGGTGGGAATCGCAACTCAAGATCCCGCGCTGCGCAAAAAATTCGCCGGTCAGCCCGAGCACGTAATCAATTTCTTCTTCTTTATTGCCGAGCAGGTGCGGCAATACATGGCGGAGTTAGGCTTCCGCAAAGTCGATGAAATGGTTGGACGCGTGGACATGCTGGACAGGCAGCCTGCAGTTGATCACTGGAAGGCGCGCGGCGTCGATCTTTCAGCGATCCTCTACAATCCTCCGCTGCCCGGGCGCGTCGCTCGCCATTGCGTGCAGGCGCAAGATCATGGTCTCGATAAGGCACTCGATCACGAACTTATTGCAGGAGCGAAAGAGGCGCTAGACAATCGCTCGCCAGTTGAAATGAATTTTCCCATTCGCAACGTGCATCGCACCGTCGGCGCCATGCTCAGCGGCGAAATCGCGCGGCGCTACGGATCAGAAGGCCTGCCCGACGACACTATTCGCATTAATTTCGAAGGCTCAGCAGGGCAGAGCTTCGGCGCGTTCCTGGCGAAGGGCGTCACCATGAAACTCGAAGGCGATGCCAATGATTACGTCGGTAAAGGGCTTTCGGGCGGTCGTCTGATTGTGCATGCGCCCAGGAGTTCACAATTCGCCGCCGAAGAAAATATTTTGATCGGCAACGTCGTGCTCTACGGTGCCACCAGCGGTGAAGCATTTTTCAGCGGCGTCGCCGGCGAGCGCTTTGCGGTGCGCAATTCTGGCGCAACGGCCGTCGTCGAAGGCGTCGGCGACCACGGTTGCGAGTACATGACCAACGGACTCGTGGTTGTGCTCGGTTCCTGCGGCAGGAATTTTGCTGCCGGAATGAGCGGAGGCATTGCCTATGTCTACGACGAGCGCGGCGACTTTACCGAGAAACGCTGCAACTTGGCGTCAGTCGATCTCGAGCCGGTGATCGAGCCGCCGGATGTGCGTTTGGTCCGCGAGCTTATCGAGCGGCATTATGAACTCACCGGAAGCAAGCGCGCGAAGTCCATTCTCGATAACTGGACGGAGATGTTGCCGCGCTTCATCAAAATCTTCCCGCACGAGTTCAAGCGCGTGCTGGGCGTGACTAGAAGCCGGCAGCAATATATTCCCGGTCAGCCGGTGCTGGTGCCTGAACTGACGGAGGCGCTGCATGGGTAAAGCCTCAGGATTCATGGAACATTCCCGCGAGACCGCTACCCGGCGTTCCGTTACCGAGCGCGTGAACGACTGGTTCGAAATCTACCAGGACTTCCCTGAAGAAAAATTGCGCACTCAGGGCGCGCGCTGCATGGATTGCGGCGTGCCCTTCTGCCACACCGGGTGTCCGGTAAACAATCTCATTCCTGATTGGAACGATCTCGTTTATCGCGGCCACTGGAAAGAAGCCGTGCGCCAGCTTCACTCGACAAATAATTTTCCGGAATTCACCGGACGAATTTGCCCCGCGCCGTGTGAGGCCGCTTGCGTGCTCGGCATCAACGAGCCGCCAGTCACAATCAAGCAGATTGAAAAAAGTATTGTGGAGCGCGGTTTCGAGGAAGGCTTCATTCGTCCCGAGCCGCCCAGATTCCGCACTGGAAAAAAAGTCGCGATTGTCGGTTCAGGCCCCGCAGGACTGGCGGCAGCGCAGCAATTGAATCGCTCCGGACACTGGGTCACGATTTACGAGAAAGCCGACCGCATCGGTGGACTGCTTCGCTACGGCATTCCCGAGTTCAAGATGGAGAAGCGCATCATCGATCGGCGTCTTGATCAGATGGAAGCCGAAGGCGTGAAATTCGTGACCAACGCTCACGTCGGACATTCCGTTCCGGTCGATGATCTGCAACGCGAGTTTGACGCAATCCTGCTCGCTGGCGGCGCAGAAGCGCCGCGCGACTTGAATGTTCCCGGCAGGGAATTGAAGGGCGTCCACTTTGCCATGGAGTTCCTCCCCCAAGCCAACAAGCGTTGCTACGGCGATTCGCTCGATCCGGCGCAGGACATTCTGGCCACCGGCAAGCGCGTCATTATTATTGGTGGCGGGGACACGGGCGCAGATTGCCTGGGCACGGTGCATCGTCAGAAGGCTGCGTCCGTCCATCAATTCGAAATCATGCCGATGCCGCCGGCGGACCGTTCACCGTTAACGCCATGGCCGCTTTGGCCGATGCAGTTACGTGTCGAAGGCGCTCACGAAGAAGGTGGCGTTCGCGATTGGAGTATCGCAACAACCAAGTTGACCGGCGACTCGAACGGAAACGTAAAACAGTTGCATGGAATTAAAGTTGGCACTCCCCCAAAGTTCGAACCCCTCGCGGGCAGCGAGTTTGTTATAGACGCAGACCTGATTCTGCTCGCGATGGGATTTACGGGTCCAATGCGGAATGGCATGATCGATCAGCTAGGCGTGAAACTCGACCAGCGGGGCAATCTGGAGACCGGCGCGGACTGCATGTCTTCGGTCACTGGCGTTTTCGCAGCGGGCGATATGCGTCGCGGACAATCGCTCGTAGTCTGGGCAATAGCCGAAGGCAGAAAAGCGGCCGCATCGATTGATATTTTTTTAAGCAAACCGTCGGCGAAGCAGCCCGCGAAGCCGAAGTTCCGCCGCGATCTGGTTTCTGCATAACTGTGAATGCCGCCGCGTAAAAGCCTTTAACCGCAGAGAACGCTGAGATAACGCGGGAGATCGCAGAGAAGATCCTAATTCTCAATTCTCAGACAGATTCTCAGAGACAGATGCTCAGAGACACGCATGATGAGTTTAGAATTGGTCTTCTCTGCGATCTTTGCGGATTTTCTCTGCGTTCTTTGCGGTTAAAAGCTTTTGAACTTTGAGCGCACAGGCGCAAAGAATATGTCCAAACCAATTCTCATGCCAACCAAGCCAGCCCGGGCCGCAGCGCCGGCTGTCTCGCTGCCAGAAATTCGCGCTGCCATGGCTCGCATTCGCGATTCTATCTACCTATCGCCATGCGCGCGCTCCGAATATTTTTCTCAACTCACAGGAAACTCGGTTTACCTGAAGCTCGATAATCTGCAGCGCACGGGCGCATTCAAAGAACGCGGAGCTCTCAACAAGCTCCTGACTTTGACCACTGAAGAGCGCTCGCGCGGAGTGATTGCCGCCTCGGCCGGAAATCATGCGCAAGGCGTCGCGTACCACGCCGGACGGCACGGGATCCGTGCTGAAATTTGCATGCCCTTGACCACGCCGCTGATCAAGGTTTCTGCCACAAAGAGTTACGGCGCGGAAGTTATTCTGCACGGCGCGAATTACGACGAGGCCTGCGAAGAAGCGGTGCGGCGCAGCCAGCAGTTCGGCATGACCTTCGTCCACCCGTTCGATGATGAAGTTGTGATCGCCGGGCAGGGAACCATGGGCCTGGAAATCCTGCAACAGGTCCCCGAAATAGAAGCGGTGATTGCACCAATCGGCGGAGGCGGTCTGATTTCAGGCGTGGCGTGCGCGATCAAAGAAGCCAATCCCCAGGTCAGAGTAATCGGCGTTCAGCCGGCGCGTTTGCCATCAATGAAGGTCGCGATTGCGGAAGGCCATCCGGTTACGCTGAGTCCGGCGGCCACCATTGCAGACGGCATCGCGGTTCGGCGCGCGGGAGAAAAGACTCTGCCGCTCGTCCAAAAATATGTGGATGACATCGTTACCGTCGACGAAGAAGAAATTGCCAATGCGATTTTACTTCTGCTCGAGCGCGAAAAGACTTTAGCCGAAGGCGCCGGTGCGGCGGCAATTGCGGCCCTCATCAACCGCAAAACTCCGCTCAGTAGCAAACGAGTTGCAGTGTTGGTCTGTGGCGGAAACATCGACGTCAGCTTGCTCTCGCGAATCATGGAGCGCGGCCTGGTGAAAGACGGGCGACTGGTGCGCCTTCGCGTCCATTTGCCGGATTATCCCGGCGCTCTTCATCGCCTCACTGGCATCCTGGCGCAGCACCGGGCCAACATCGTCGAAACTTCTTACGACCGCGCTTACTACGGCGTGAACCTCGGTGATACAGCAATCGATATCACCATGGAAACCCGCGGCCCTGACCACATCGTGGAGCTTCTTTCCGCGCTCAGTGCCAGCGGATATGCCCACGAACGGATTCTCTAGCGCCAGGACCAGACAAATCCCGAAGCAGAGAGCCAGCCACAGCCTCCGGGAACACCAAAGGGCATAGGACATCCACTTCGTAACTGGCACATTCTTTTCGCTGCGTTATATTGATTCTTATCCGTGAAACTCTCCAGCAAACGTCTAATCCTCGGCCTTAGTGCTACGGTCTTTCTCGCCGGCTGTAATCGTGGCGGACACCGCGTGCTCGAGGTCGATTACGTCTCTGCGCCCCAGGTCATTCTTCGTGATGAGCTATCGCAGGTTTACAAGAAGGTCGGCACCGCGAAGAATGGCGACCGTGTTGACGTGCTCGATCGCGAAAAGCGCTTCTCCAAAATTCGCACCGCCAATGGCCAGGAAGGTTGGGTCGAACAACGCTATCTGGTTACTCGTCAGGTCTTCGACGGTTTCCAGAAAATGCAGCAGCAGGAGAAAGATTCGCCTGTCAACGGCATCGCCACTACCCGCAACGACACCAATCTTCACATCGAGCCCGGTCGCGACACTGAGCACCTTTATCAGTTGGCGCAAGGAGCCAAGGTTTCAGTCCTGAAACGCGCGACGGTGGAGAAGAACCTTCCCGGCGCTCACCTTGCCATTCCCGCCGGCGCTAAGCAACTCAAGCCCATGGAGGACTGGTGGCTGGTCCGCGACCAGCAGGGCCATGTGGGATGGGTGCTAGACCGCATGATCGACCTCGACGTCCCACTCGAAGTTGCCCAATATGCCGAGGGTCAACGCATCATCGGCTGCTTCATTTTGAATGAAGTGAATGACGGCGACAAAAAAGTTCCGCAATACTTAATGGTCTTGACCGAAGCCAAAGACGGCCAGCCCTTCGACTTTAACCAGGCCCGCGTCTTTACCTGGAACACCCACCGCCATCGCTACGAAACTGCCTACCGCGAGCGCAACCTCAATGGTGTTCTTCCCGTCACCGTCTCACACGAGGACTTCGGCAAAGAGGGCGACCTGCCGACGTTCGTCTTGCGAGTGAAGGATGCCAGCGGAAACACCATTGAACGCAAATACAAAATGAATACGCCGATCGTGAAGCGGGTGGGATAGCTGACGCCACTTTCAGGGACCAGTGCAGGCCCATTGATTTTAAATCGCCAGCCTAACGTTTTCTCCTGCCAAATATACCGGATTTCATAGACTCGCATCGATCCTCATTCAGTATTTGGAATATTCCGCTGCCAACTCTTGGCCTAAATAGGCATAAGTGGTTTCTATACCAGTCACTTAGGCCAGTGTCTTTTTTTGGAATTAAAGTTGCACTAAAAGCCCGTTCTGAATTTTGCAAAACCATTTTGGGCCTCTCTCAGGCACGCATAAAAAATAGATTTCCGTACGTCAGGAGACACCGCATGAATCGCTTTCTCAAGTTCAAGGCATTTGCCTACTTTTCCTCAATCCTGGGGCTCCTAGCCCTCAGTTGTTCGCTCGCCTTCGGCCAGGCCATCAGCGGAAACCTGGTCGGTACCGTGGTCGACTCTTCAGGCGCTGCAATAACTGGAGCTGACGTTACAGCCCGCAACGTGGCAACTGGCGTTGTCTGGACAGGGAAGACGAACAGCACTGGGGGATACCGCTTCGACAATCTTCCGATTGGCACTTACGCAATCAGCGCCAAGGCGACAGGCTTTCAGACCACGACTGAGACAGTTGACGTCCAATTAAACAAGAGCGGCACGGCTAATCTGACTTTAACTCCGGGTTCCGCCAGCACCACGATTGAAGTAGCTGGAATGGCCGAAACTCTGGACACCACGACGGCGCAGATACAGACGACTTATGAAGCCAAGATGCTTGAGGACCTGCCCACGGCTAATCTTGGGGTGAACACGACGACTGGTCTGAATTTGGGCGTACTGAATCTTTCTATGCTTGATGCAGGAGCTTCAAGCACCGGCGGACTTGGTGCCGGAGTTGGCCCTTCGCTCAGTGGTGAGCGTCCGCGCAACAACAACTTCACGATTGAAGGTGTTGACAACAACAATAAGGGCGTGACCGGTCCACTGGTATATGTACCTGCCGACGCAGTCGCCAATTTTACGGTTTTGCAGAATCAGTTTAGCCCTGAATTTGGGCACTCAAACGGTGGTCAATTCAATATCGTCGTGAAAAGCGGCACGAATAGCTTTCACGGTGAAGCTTATGAGTACTTCCAAAACCGCAATCTGAATGCGATC
>DATNAF010000026.1:0-6042 GCA_035572845.1 Terriglobales bacterium | reverse complement strand
GCAGCAATCGTTTTTTCGGGGAACAGAATTTGAGCATGCGAGTTCGCCCCCACCAATCGCAGGCGGCTCTCGATGTAACCTTTGGTGTCTTCGTAATTCAAAGCTTCAAGGTGCGATCGGATTGCGATTCGTTGCTTCAATTGCGTCAGCTTGACCGAATCCAACTTATCATCCAGTTCGGGCTGGCCGACAAGTACGATCTGCAGCAGCTTGTGCTCCGCAGTTTCAAGGTTCGTCAGCAAGCGAACTTCTTCCAACGCTTCAACCGAGAGGTGATGGGCTTCATCCACGATCAGAACAGTGGTAAGTCCCTTCAGACCGCGATTGACCACAAAATTGCATAGGTCGAACAGCAGTTCGCCTTTATTTTTTCCCGCTGATGGAAGCCCGAAATCACTCACAATGTACTGTAAGAATTCGGTAGGTGAAAGCCTGCTGCTGAACAGGTATGCATATGCAACATCTTTGCTTTGCTTAAGCAAATTCAACAAGCAGCGGAGCAACAGAGTTTTGCCCGTGCCGACAGGTCCGGTCAAGACCACAAATCCTTTGCGCCAGCGGACACCGTAATACAAGGCGGCAAGCGCCTCGTTGTGCCGCTTAGTCGAAAAAAGGAAGGAAGGGTCCGGGGTTATATCGAACGGGCCGCGTTTGAGGTTATAAAAGCTTTCGTACATGAGTTGAACCTAGCCGCGCAGAAAGCTGAAAGCGGAACCCGCCAGAATTGTGAATACCACGATCACCGCCGTCGCCCATCCCAGGTAGCTTTTCCGCTTTGCGTTTTGTTCGTCAACTGAGTTCACAATTGCAGGAATTTCCAAAATAACCGGCACCGGGATCAATTCTTTGATGTCCTTTTCAAGATAAAGCCGGTCGTCCATGATTTCGAATGCGCCAACTACGAGAACACCGAACGCCAAGCCAACGGCTACCCCGATCCCACAAAACTTCAGACGGTTCGGGAAGTCGGGCTTAATAGGCAAGCTCGGAGGATCAATGATTCGAAAGCGTTCACCCTGCTGCAACAACTCCATACTCGTGGCCATTGCCGATTCATTCTTCTTTTTCAGAAGATCATCATAATTTGTCTTCGATTGGTCGTAGCCGCGGGTCAAGTCCGCCAACTGCTGCTCGCGCACCGGCTCCTGATTCAGTCGCCCCTGATACTCGCTGATCTTCTGCTGCAGGGCTGCAACTGTCTGCTGGCGGTTCTTTGTTTCAGCTTCATTTGCTTGTAACTGGCTCTGCAATTGTGCAACAGGCGTTGCCTGCGCAAGGCTGGCGCCCGATGTCGGCGCCGAATCATTTGTCTCCGACGGGTTATCCCGCCTGCTCTTTATGGCAGCTAAGAGCTGGTCTCGAGTTTTTTCGGTTTTGGCAATTTGTTCCTTCAACTTCCGCACATCAGGATGGCGTTCCGTATAGCGAGACGTGAGGTCCGCCAGCTCAGATTTCAACCTGTCGAGCTCTTTATCGATCGCCGGCAGGCCAATTTGCATGTCGCCAGAGCCACTGGTCGGCGCCTGGAGGCTACGATACTGATTTAACAGTGTCTCCAAATAAACGTGCTGTTGCTGGGCTGTGCCCAACGCATCCTGCTCATTTTGCAATTGAGATTGCAACCCGGCCAGAATCTGAAGATTACTCGCCTGCTGAGTCGGCAGCTCTTGAAGATGCTGCCCTTTGAATTCGCGTATTTTTTCTTCTTGGATATTAAGATTCTGACGAGCTTCGTCCAGCTGAGACTGCAGGAACTTGGTAGTGCCTTCCGATTGCTGCTGACGTATCTCTAAATTCTCGTTAATAAATAAATTGGTCAGCTCGCTAGTGACCTGCTGAGCTACGTGAGGGTCTCGCGACGAGTAATAGACGTTGAAGGCGGTTACATGATTTTGCGCATCCTTGACCAACTGAATGTCGATATCCGTCCGCATGCGTTCAACTTTTTCCTCCGGATTACTCAGCCCGCGCTCAGCGGCGTAGAGGTTGAACTCATCGATAATATGCAAAAGCCGAGTGCGGCTGAGAATCTGCTGGGTAATGCTCTGCAGCCGTTCCTGTATGTCATCAGTTACGTTGGGGGTGACGTAGTCTTTCGGCATGGTGGGCTGCTCTACCAGGATTAAAGTACCGGACTTATATCGAGCAGGCAACACCCAGCTTACTGCCCAAACCAAAAGCCATCCAACAAACATCGGCACCAGGAAGTGCAAATGACGGCGGCGCACGATCCCAAGATAGTGCTGCAAATCGAAGCTTTGTGACTGTTCTTCTTGTAGCTGTTCTGTCATAACTATCTTCCCAAAGCCCGATTGAATTGGTAGGAAATCGAAATAAATTCCCGATTGGTGTCCGGCTCGCCAGAGATTACAGCGATGTCACCAAAACTCTGATGCAAGCGGGTGTATCCAGCCTCGGCATTGAAATGCTCCCCGATCGAGTGCTGCACTGAGATGCTGCCGGAAATGCTGTGTCCGCCAGGATTACCAAAGGTCAGGAGCGGCGTTACGTTTTTGTAGATCGCATAGCTGGTTGCCGATCCGACGCTCCACGCGCGCTTCATCTGCCAGCGCGCGCTTGCGTTTGCAGCGTTTGAATTGAAGGCGCCAACTAATCCGCCGCCGGCAGTTACGCTACGCGAATAACCGGCCGCAAAAGTTGTTCGGCGTCCTTGCCACCCCAGGCTCGCGGTAGCGGTTGGTGACCACGACCGCGAAGCGAACAATGAAGACTGTACCGCCTCATAATGTTGCGGGCCGCCCGCAAACGATAGCGAAAGATTCGGCTTGAGATACACGGTGTAAAAGAGCAGCGCGGCATGGGTCTGAGTGTCGAACTCTGGACCAGTGGGAAATGCCGCGATCCTGGAATATTGATAAAGCACGCCCAGATAATGTTTCTTCGCAAGCCGGTGACTATAAAAGGCCGACCCGCCCCGAGAATTCGAATCGAAAAGCCCAGGCACCTCGCTTGAGTTCGGATAGTGCAGGTTCGAAAACGTTCCACCGCCGCCTATCATGCTGGTGGGGCTAAATTGATAAGTAAGCTCGGCGGTTCCCGTATTACTAAGCCGGTCGGCTACGGGAGCGATGACTGCCGCTGCCGGTATTTGCGTAGACCCATTGACCGCGCCCGCGGAAAGCACGTCGGGTTGGTTGAACACGTTCGAGCTCTTCTGAAAAGAATCGCGGAAGCTGGCTGTCACGTGCGGGCTCAATCGATATTGAAAATCCATGGCCGCGTTCTGGTCGGTTTCATCGCGGCCGGTCATGCGGTGATAGAAAGTAAATCCAGGCGCATAGGTCAACAAGGAGTGTAAACGCGTTGTGGTCTGATCGACCGTTATGGTCGGCCAGACCGAATAATCTACATCGCCGGTTTTATGTGTCGAAGCCCCGCCAAGCACATTGTCATCGTATGCGCTGTTGAACGTTAGTCCCGCCCGCACATAATTAGAACGCTCCTCAGAGACGGGAGCCGTCGGATACGTGGCGCCGGTAAGCGCCGGGGGAGTCAACATTGTGGCATCATCCGAGGCAACAGTATCGGCTCTGCCCGCGTCAGGGGTCGGCGTGCTTGCCACTGGATCGCTCTGCGACCAGAGTGGAACTGCCGACAGCAGGACCACAACGAAGATAGATGCTCGAATAATCATTACAACCTAGGGGATAACAATCGTGTCATTCGGCTGAAGCCTTACGTTTTGGTCTGGGTTCTTTCCCTTCACCACGTCCTTGTAGTTGAAAGGTAGCCGCGATTCCGTACCGTTTGGGTTGCGGCGAAGAACATAAATTGATTTCTGCTTGGCAAAATCGCGGAAGCCGCCAGCTGCAGCAATGGCGTCCAAAACCGTCGAGGAGTTGGTCAATGAGTACGATCCCGGCTTGCTTACCATGCCCAGGATGTTGAACTTCTGACTGTTGATCTGCTGGACGATAACCGTTACTTCCGGCTCAGAAATATAGCTCTGTAACTTACTCGCGATGTCCTGCTCTAGCTTGAGAGGCGTTAATCCTGAAGCCTGTATCTCCCCAGCTAGCGGAAGCGATATTTTTCCATCGGAACGCACCGGAACAGAGCGTGAAACGTCAGGTTCCTTCCATACATTGATTGCGAGCACGTCATTCGCTCCGATAACGAAGCTGTCATCGTGGGGTTTAACCGAGCCAGCTACCGGTTGAGCGATGGAAGCCACAGTTACAGGCTCGTCAGCTTTCGTATTGGCCGGCTGCGCATCTTGTGCCCACATCGCGCCTGGGGCCACGATACTGAAGAGGAGAACTGTCTGGCTAATACCTTTTTGAAAATTGGATCTCATAAATACTCCGTTAATTCCGCTCTGGTTGAGGGAATCTGCTAGTTGGCTTTGTCTTTGAGGGGATTGCCGTTCGCCTTAAGCCCGCTCCCGTTTACAAATGGAAGAGAGAACGGGTCCGAAGAACTCATGCGGTATTGCTCAATTTTGTAGAGCATGGTCCGGTAGCTGACCTTGAGCATGCGGGCCGCTGCCTTGCGGTTCCAGCCAGTTCTTTCGAGTGCGGCGGCAATGGCATTGCGCTCGGCTTGCGACTTCACATCGCGGATCAGCGACTTAAGGGACTTGCCGTTCGGGTCATCATATTCATTCTTCGCCCCGCCCATCCCGTTGTGCGGAGTCATCCGAGTTGAAGCCTTGCCCGCCGTTCCTCGTTCGCCAGGCGCCGACATATTGAGTTCCGCGTCACCAATCATCAGGTAACGTTTGACGAAATTCTCCAGCTCGCTCACGTTGCCGGGCCAGGAGTAATGCTGACACTCGCTCAATATTTCTGCTGAAAACTCGCGTGCGGGAAGACCATAATGCCGGGCCAGCTTGTGCATGAAATGTTGCAGCAGTATCTGAATCTCATCTCTGCGCTGCCGGAGCGCCGGCACATGCACCGTAAAGGCGCTCAGCCGGTAATACAGGTCCTCGCGAAGTTTGTTCTCCGACGGGGCGCGTTCGATATTGACATCACTCGAGACCAGCACTCGCACATCGACATCGATATAGTTCGCGGTTCCGGGCTTTAGAAACTGTTTTTCCTGCAGGACCTGAAGAAGTCTTTCCTGTAAAGAAATCGGCATCTCGACAATTTCATCGAGGAAAATGGTGCCCTTGTTGCAGAGTTCCAATTTTCCGACCACCGAAGGCTCGTCTCTCCTCGCCAGGCGGCCCCCGTAGCCGAACAATTCTTTCTCCAGAAGATCGCCAGGCAATGCCGCACAGTTGACCTTGAGAAACCTGAAGCCGGAGCGCACAGACAATTTGTGAATGAGGCGGGCTGTCGTTTCGCGTCCGGTTCCGGATTCACCAACTATAAGGACGGGCACATCCGCCTGAGAAAGCAATTCAGCCTGAGCGCGAAGTTTCTGCATCACTGGGCTGGCGCCGACAAAGAACGCTTCTTCGCCCAGAACTTCCACGTCATCGCTGGCGCAATCGCGTGTGGCGATGTCGTCGGCGGGAGTAAGATGCCGTCGAATTGCCCTTTCAAGTTGCTGCTCGTCGAATGGACGAACCAGGAAATCCTGGGCGCCGAGCCTTACCGCTTCTTTTTCCCGGCCGATATCCTCCGAGTAAGAGAGCAAAATAATCGGCAGTTCGGGGCGCAACCGGCGTAGCCAGCGCAGAACGTGCAAAGCATCGGCATCGCCGCGCGGCAGATCAAGCAGCAATAAGTCAGGCACAGCGCCTGACTGGATTCGCTCAAGCGCCTCCCAACCGCTGCCGGCGGTTTCCAGATGCCACGAATTGGTCTCGCCGACTGACCAGAGAGGCCGCAGTACGGCGGGCTCTCTACTTACAACCAGCAGGCGAACGGTCGCTGTGGGGTTTTCTTTCACGTGATTACCAGCTTTTCAAGGGGGTTAAACGCAGGACGATTAGACAGGTTCGACGTCGTATCCCTCGATGCGGACAGCCAACGATCGTTGAATCGCATCGACGGAAATAACCAGTGTGGATTCACCGCTACGCCCGGTGAGAATACCTTCAACTCCATCCAAGGCGCCGGTGCGAAT
>DATNAF010000025.1:0-4454 GCA_035572845.1 Terriglobales bacterium | reverse complement strand
CAGGCCGAACAGCATGAACTGGCAAGCTGACCGCGCCCAAAGCTGGAGGCGGCTTTCGCGTCGGCTGCAGATCGCGAATTCCGATCCCTCCGTAAGAATTCTTATATTGGCAGCCCATCCCGACGATGAGACCATTGGCGCGTCGCTGCTGCTTTCGCGCTTTCCTCAATCATTGGTGGCATTTCTGACTGATGGCGCGCCGCGAGATACCCGGCTATGGTCTGCCGGAGTGCACGGTTCGCGCGAAGATTACGCCGAGATACGCCGACAGGAAGCATTTCGGGCGTTGGACTGTTTGAGGATTCCTGCACGAAACGTTGTTTGGCTGGGAGGCGTGGATCAGGAGGCCGCGTTTGAAACAGGGATGCTCGTGGAGCGGTTCGCGAAATTGATCAGCGAAATGCGTCCTGAAATTGTAATCACCCATGCTTACGAGGGCGGACATCCTGACCACGATGCCGCGGCGGTTGTTGCAACAATCGCAAATTCATCGCTGGAAACTCCGCCGCTTGTGCTTGAAATGACTTCTTACCACGCGCGCGACGGCCGATGTGTAACAGGTGAATTCTTGGATCCGGATCCGGGATCGGAATTACGTTTTGAGCTGTTGAGCGCATATCGTTATCGCAAGCGTCAAATGATGAGCGCCTATGCTTCCCAGCGGCTGGTGCTTGAAAATTTCCCGATCGATTGCGAGCGCTTGCGACTTGCACCCGAGTACAACTTCGGGGAGCCACCACATCCAGGTAAGCTCTGGTACGAGTGCATGGGCTGGGCGATGACCGGGGCGCGTTGGCGCGAACTGGCAACTTCGGCGCTGGCGGGCGTGCAGGAGCACTCATGCCGTTGACCGTGCTCAGCGTGAGTTATTCGCTGGCCCAGGTTTCGCGAAAGACCGCAGGCGGCGCTGAACAGGTGCTCGCAACACTCGATGCAGCCCTTGTGCGCGACGGACATCGGTCCCTGGTTCTTGCTCCCGCGGGTTCCCACTGTGACGGCCTTCTCATACCCGCGCAAATTCCACGAGGCATTTTGGATGACGCCGCGAAACACGCGGCACGAAAGATATTCAAGCGTCAGATCGATCGCATTGTGGACGAGTTCTCAGTGGACATCGTCCACATGCATGGACTTGATTTTTATGATTACTTGCCGAGCCGCAAGCTTCCAATCGTGGTTTCATTACACTTGCCGCTTAGCTGGTATGCGGTCGGCGCGCTCAGCCGCTTGGGACCACATGTGACTCTGGTTGCGGTTTCTGAGTCGCAAGCGCGGACTGCGCCTGCGGGCGTGCGCATTAGTGCTGTTATTCCCAACGGAGTTGATCTCTCGCGTTTTCGCGTTCAGAAACGTAAATCAGATTACGCTCTGGTAATTGCCCGCATCTGCCCGGAAAAAGGTCTTCACCTCGCCATCGAGGCCGCGGAGCGCGCCGACGTGTCTTTAATCATTGCCGGATCAGTCTTCGATTATTCCGAGCATCGAGATTACTTTGATTCCATGATTCTTCCGCGATTGAACGAGCGCATTCGATTCATCGGGCTCGTAGGCGGCGCTCGCAAAGTAAATCTGCTCGGTGGTGCACGTTGCCTGCTGGTGCCGAGTCTTGCTCCCGAAACGAGTTCGCTGGTGGCGATGGAGGCGATGGCGTCGGGCACCCCTGTTGTGGCATTTCGTAGTGGAGCGCTTGCAGAGGTTGTGGCTCACCGGCGTACCGGCTTTCTGGTGAATGACGCAGAGGGAATGGCGGATGCGATTGCTGAGTGCGGCTCCATTCCGCCAGAAACCTGCCGCAGGGAAGCGGAAAAAAGGTTTTCATCGGCTCGAATGTTTGCGGAATATCTCGATTTATATCGCACATGTATGTCTTCGGAACTTGAGGCGCAACTCGAAACGGCTTAGAACATGGCTCCGGATCTCGAATTGAAAACTCGCGTTCTCAGCGACACCACTGAATTGCTCGGTATCGCGAATGAATGGTGCGACCTGTATGGGCGTTGTCCCGGGGCGACTCCGTTTCAACATCCGGAATGGGTAATTTCATGGGCGGAGACATTTTCGCCAGAACGTATGCGAATCATCGAAGTGCGATGGGGAAGCATGCTCGTAGGCATTGCTCCCTTGCTGATTTATCCTCGCGGCGAGGAACGGGTTCTGGCCTTTATGGCGGGTGGAATTTCTGACTACCTTGATGTATTGGTTGATCCTCAATGCGAACGCGAGATCGTGCTCGCGCTTTTCGAGACAATTCGAGAACTGGATCAGTGGACGACGCTTGATCTTACCGATCTGCCTGTAAATTCTGTCCTGCGCCGCACCGAACTTGCACGACTAGCAGCTCCGCATGACCAGTGCTCAAGTTTGCGGCTCCCTGCAACCCGTGAGGAATTACTGCAGCAATTCTCCAAGCGCCAGCGCGCTAATTTGCGCCAGGCCCACTCGCGAATCAAAAAAGCTGGGGAGGCGCTGGTAGAAGTGCCGACGGCAGAAACTCTGAATGAATTTCTCGAAGACCTGTTTCGATTGCATGCCAGCCGTTGGGTCCGGGCTGGACAGCCTGGGGTGTTGACCGATGAAAAAGTGATGGCATTTCATCGTAAAGCCACGCCGGAGCTGCTTGCGCGTGGCATCCTCCGTCTGTATCGCTTGCGGTTACAAAATCAAACTGTGGCAGTGCTCTATGCGTTATTTGGAGAGAGTACGGTGTTCTGCTACCTCCAGGGATACGATCCAGAGTTCGCGGCCGTGAGCCCGGGGACTTATCTCATGTTTGCTGTCATGGAAGATGCAATCGTTTCGGGAATGAGCAAGTTTGACCTGCTCCGCGGCGAGGAAGGATATAAGCAGCACTGGAGAGCGCAGGCTGAAGCGACCTATCGCATACAGCTGTCTAGCAGCGCACAGCAAGATCTGCTTTCAATGTCGTGGCAAACTGAAGCGGCTTAAGCATCGTCCAGACTACCTACATACAATTCCCGACGTTTTTCTGCTCCGATTTCTACAGGATGCTACGCCAACTCATAACAGATCAAGGGGATAGCTGTAGTCGCGCTCGCCCGGTACATTTCAAAAGGTAGAAGGTTTACGGCGCGGTATTGCTAATTGTCCCTAATCAAAGATCGGAGCTGGTGTCGACGCGACACTAACTAAACCGTCATGATGAAATTGGATTCCACAAATCGACAGGACTGGCAAGGTTTTTCACGGATATTGGAAGTTATGTCTTTCGTCGGCGAAATTGACACCTTCGGCACTGAAGAGACTCGTGAGGTGATGGAAAAATTATGTCAATTGCCTCCATGCCCGGGACAGACGATGAGCATGGAAGAAGTGGTGTTTTGGGCCGGGGTCGCTGTGGGAATGCAAGTTTCACATCACGCGGAAGAGGGCAGGGTTGACAGCGAGACGGAGGAGAAAGTCCTGGTCTTCTCGTCTATTTTTGAGCACTCCACCAAGAACGCTATTGTGGATTTGGCGCTTGGTGAGATGGAAGCGCCGAACCCGCCGACGTATCAGAAGACCGGAAGTCGATAACAACAAGGGACGGAAATCGTCTTTGTAAAAAACGCAACTAGTTTGACATAAAAGCGCCGTCCCCGGCGCACAGCGACAGATTCGGGCACTGTCGCGCGACCGGGGACGGTTCCACCGCACCTAGTGAAATCTTAGATGGCGCACACCGAAGGCAGGTTGGTGCGGTTTGAGCCTTTAAACCCGGCTTCCTCTCAAGGTTTAGCTGCCATGACACTCTTAGCCGGCTTACCGACCTTTGCGGATTGGTTGGTCTGAGCATCGAAGCTAAACTCGACCATGGAGAAGTCCTACAAGGAGACATAATGCCGGACCAGGAGACAATCAGACGCGCAAGACAGGATGCAGCAGAGGGTAAGTCGCCCAGCACGCAGGCGGGGGAGTTTGTCCGCGAGGAGATCCATCATGTGCGTGAAGGGAAGCATGGCGTGCGCAATTCCAAGCAAGCGATTGCGATTGGATTATCTAAAGCGAGAAAAGCAGGAGTGAAATTACCTGCGCCGCCAAAAGGGACGGCGTCGGCGAAGAAAGCGAATGCAAGGCACAAGTCGCGACGCAATAGGCCATCGAGTAAGCGGTCTCGCGCCACCAGCGGAGCCCTGAAACGCGAGGGGCGATCGGGCGCGTTGCATCGTGCTCTTTCCCGGCATGCACGTACCGCGCCACGACGCCGCACAGCATCGAGCCGCTCGCAGGCTGCGCGCAAAGCAGCGCGTACCCGCAGTTGGGCGCGGAGCCGAGGAAGATAGCGTGGAAGCGACCGAACCGCTTCCGATACAAAGTGTCGGGCCGGTGCGCATTGGATCGGCGAAAGTTCACATCGGGACCTCGGGGTGGCATTACAAACAATGGATTGGAGATTTTTATCCGCCGCGCTTTCCGCCGGCGAAAATGCTGGCGTGGTATGCGCGAGAGTTTCATAC
>DATNAF010000024.1:0-11189 GCA_035572845.1 Terriglobales bacterium | reverse complement strand
CACTTCGCAAATGTTCTTCCCTGCGACCTTCACCTGCCGCGCTTCCAACCGCAGCCGAGCTCCACTACACTCCGAGCAAATCGTATAACCGCGATAGCGGCTCAGGAACACGCGCACATGTAGCTTGTATTTCTTGCGTTCCAGATACTCGAAGAATCCCCGCACTCCGGGAAATTTCTTATGACCATCAATGATCGCCTCCTGCTGTTCCGGTTCCAGTTCCCCCCACGGAACATCGAGCGGAATGCCCGCGGCCCGTGCGAACTTTTTCATCTCAGCGGCATAGGGACGATACTTAGGCTTCGTCCAGGGTTCAATCGGTCCTTCATCGAGCGATTTCGATTTATCCGGAATTACTAGGTTTAGATCGAAATCGATGGTGTTGCCGAAGCCCTGGCATCGTGGGCACGCTCCAAACGGATTGTTGAATGAAAATAATCTTGGTTCCGGCTCCGCGTATCGCGTACCGCAGGTTTTGCATTCGAAGCGTTGCGAAAATCGGAACTGGTGAGCGGGTTCGCTCCCCTCCGGAGTTTGAAAAACTACTTCGCCACTTTCTCGAAAGCTGATCTCCGTCGCATCCACGATTCGCGCCCGGCCGCCAATTGAAACCACCAGTCGGTCCACCAGCACGAGCACAGGCTCGGCAAAATTTATGTTCAGCAGAGACTCAGGAGTCGAGAACTCGTAAACTTCTCCATGTTGAAATAGCCGGTTGAACCCGCGTTGCCTCAATTCAAACAACCGGGTCTTGACCGCATCAGCCAGGCCGGAAGCAACAGCTTTCTTTTTTCTTCCCTTGACCGGCGCAGTGCCCAAATCACCCACCGCTTGCAGCGGAAACAAGACATTCAGTCGCGTGCCCTCCGGCAGTGCCAGCACCCGCTCGGCTACCTCATCGACGGTGTCTTTCTTTACCTCGGCGCCGCACTGGCTGCAATAGGTCCTCCCCACGCGCGCAAAGAGTAACCGCAGGTAGTCATAGATCTCGGTCGCCGTTCCCACCGTCGAGCGTGGGCTGCGGGTAGTGTTCTTTTGCCGGATCGCCACCGCCGGAGCGATGCCCTCAATGTGGTCCGCGTCTGGCTTCTCAATACGCTCCAAAAATTGGCGCGCGTAAGCCGAAAGGGACTCCACGTAGCGCCGTTGCCCTTCAGCGTAGATCGTGTCAAAGGCGAGCGAGGATTTCCCCGATCCCGAAACTCCGGTCACCACCGTGAAGGCATTGTGCGGAATTTCGAAATCAATGTCCTTAAGGTTGTGAGTGCGTGCCCCACGCACCACAATACTGTCATTGGAAATCTCGGACATCAAATTCAGGACTGCTCACCTATATGACTTATGCGCGCCAAAGCACCCTAGAAGCTTCCGGCGGGGTTTGCTGAATCTTCTATTGTAATTGACTGGCACAGGCGGGTGGCCGGACGTCAGTGGCCGTAGCCGCTGCTATCGAGAGAAACTTTGCCCCGAAACATGCGATAGATGATGACGAAATACATCACTGCGATGCACATTCCCAAGCCCCACCAGATCAGGCCGACTTGCAGCGTGTGCATGCCAGAGATAGCTTTCTGGATCGTGATGTCGTTCGCCGAATCGTTGCTGGAGGGCAGCAGGCGGGGATACAGCGCGACCGCTGCGCCTACCAGCATTAAGGTGAGATAAGCGCATGAGCAGGTGAAAGCCTTACGATCTTCCTGCTTGCGGGAAAAGTACAAAATTCCAATAAGAGCTGCGAAAATTGCGCCTGGCACGATATACAGAATGGGATAGTGATCATAATTCTGCAGCCCATCAGGGCGCGCGGTTATGGTGGCGGGCAAACTGAAAATAGTCAACGCAAGGAGGGTGATGCACAAATATTTTGCTGCGAGACGCGACCGCTCTTGTATTTGTGATTCGGTCTTTACTATGAGGTACAGAGCTCCGTGAAGAGCGAGGGCCACCAAAGCTAATACGCCGCCAATTACGGTGTACCAGTCGAGAATTCCTGGTGATGGACCGAGGCGCCAGTTGGTCCAGAGCGGCAGAAAAAAATATCCATCCGTGCCCAGAGGCACGCCGCGAATCACATTAGCTAAGGCCGCGCCATAAAATATCGCCAGAAGCAGGCTCGAAATGAAAAATATTCCGTCGAAGAATGCGCGCCAGACGTGACTTTCCAGGTGCATGCGCAGCTCCACACCCAGCGCGCGCAGAATCAGCAACCAGAGCACGATCATGAGCGCCAGGTAGAAGCCACTGAATGCGGAGGCGTAAAGAAGAGGGAAGGCGAAATACAAGGTGCCGCCGCCGGCGATCAGCCAGACTTCGTTGCCGTCCCAGACCGGGCCAATTGAACGTACCGATATCTGGCGTTCTTGCTCGCTGCGGGCGACAAACGGATGCAGAATGCCGACACCTATATCAAAGCCGTCGAAGACGACATAGGCGACGATCATCACTGCGACGATCCAAAACCAGATAAATCCCATTGCCTTCCTCTACTACTTTCAAGACTTCTTCAAACAATTTCGCTTACAGCGAATTCTTCATGCCCCGGTGATCGGTTCCGCGGCTAACGTCGCCGTAGTCGCTTCTGGCCCGCTCGCGATAATTCGATAAATCAGCACAATGAAAAGAATCGAGAGCACGCTGTAAATTCCCATAAATCCAAGCAGAGTGAACAGCCCATTTCCTGCAGAGACATATTTGGAATAGCCCTGGTCGGTGCGAATCAGCCCGTACACCAGCCACGGCTGGCGGCCGATCTCGGCGGTCATCCAGCCTGCAGTATTCGCGATGTACGGCAAGGGAAAGCTGAGCATTAGCGGCCAAAGAATCCAACGTGTGGCAAACAATTTTCCCCGCCACAGCAGAAAGCCAGCCACAACCATGAGCAAGGCAAAGTAAGTTCCCAGTCCCGCCATGATGTGGTAGGCGTAATACAGCAAAGGCATTGGCTCGGGCCATTGATCGCGAGGAATTTTATCCAGGCCCTGCACTTCGGCTTTAGTAGTTCCGTAGATCAAAAAACTGAGAACTTTATTTACCACCAGAGGATTGTCGATGACTTGCTTTTCTTCGTCGGGCTGTCCCATTAAAACAATGCCGGCGCCGCGCTCGGTACGAAACAGGCCTTCCATCGCAGCGACCGATGCGGGTTGATGCTTGGCCATGTAACGTCCATGGATGTCGCCGGTGGGAAAAATTTGCGTTATGCACGAAATGATCCCGGCAATTACGCCCACGCGCAAAAAGATTTTGCCGGATTCCGAAAATTGATTTTCCAGGATGTAAAACGCGCCAACCGCACACATGGCGAACGATCCGGTAATCACCGCTCCCGACATATTATGGGCGTACTGAATCAGCGCCCAGGGATTAGTCAGCAGCCCCCAGAAACTGGTGACCTCGTATGCGCCGTTGGGAAGGATGCGATAGGCGACGGGATGCTGCATCCATGCGTTGGTCACGATAATAAAAAAGCCTGAAATCCACGAGCCCAGGAAGACCATGAACGCTGATGCCCAATGTGCGCGAGGTGAAAGGCGCTTCTCGCCAAACAAAAACAATCCCAAAAAAGCGGACTCAAGGAAAAAGGAAAAGACGCCTTCCATCGCCAGCGGCTGGCCAATGACGCCGCCAGTCGCGCGAGCGAATTGCGACCAGTTGGTGCCAAATTGAAATTCCATCGGAATGCCGGTGACAACGCCGATAAGGAAGTTGACCGCGAAAATTCTTGCCCAGAATCGTGAGGCTTGGTTGTAGCGTTCGTCTTTGCTACGAAGCGCGATGCTCTTGAGCACCACGATCAGCAAAGCCAATCCCATAGTTAGTTGTGGGAATAAATAATGAAAAGTAATGGTGAAGCCGAATTGTATGCGGTGCAGAAGGAGTGCAGTCACAGCTTGGTCCTATGCAGCCGATATCGTGATGGTGATCATAATTACTATGGATGGATTCGGGAAGTATATTACTCGACCGCACTCATATCATCATGGCATGTACGCGCAACACGGTTCTTCCGCCAGAGGGTCGCCAGTCAGCGCGTAGGCACGGGCGCGGGAACCACCGCACACATCTTTGAATTCGCAGGCGCCGCACTTGCCTTTCAATTGCGAGCTGTCACGCAACGAGCGGAAGAGTGGTGAGCACTGGTAGATATCGGCAAGTGGCTGCCAAAGCACGTTTCCGGCTGATACCGGCAGAAATCCGCTGGGGTAAACTTCGCCCACGTGGCTCACGAACGCGAAGCCCTTGCCATCGTTGACCCCGTTCGGCGCGGTTGCAATCAGACTGTCTTCGCTGCGCGAATTCGGCTCTTTGGCTTTCTGTTGCAGCATGTAGCGCCGATAATGCTGGCCTTCAGTGGTCTTAATATGAAATTTTACCTGCTTCGAAGTGCTGTACAGCTTCGCGAAAACCTGCTCATGCTGCTCGGGACTGAGCAGGTCACGTTGCAGGCCGCGGCCAGTCGGGATCAGAAAGAAAACGCTCCACAAGACCACACGCAAGGATTTCAGCAGTTCGATCATATTGTTGATGTCAGCGAAGTTTCTTTGAGACATCGTGGTATTGATCTGCACCGGAAGTCCAGCTTCGTGACACCATTCGACGGCATCCAGGGTGCGCTGGTAAGAACCAGCCACGCCGCGAAAACCATCGTGCAGTTCCGCGGTGGAGCCATCCAGGCTCAGCGCCAGACGCATCAAGCCACTGGCTTTCAGATCGAATATCGCGTTGCGCACCAGCAGCGGCGTCGTGCTCGGAGTCAACGAAGTACGTACTCCCCGCCGGCAGGCGTATTGCACGATCGGCATCAGGTCGGGGCGTTTCAGCGGATCCCCGCCGGTCAGCACAAACAGTGGCACATGCATTTCGGCGATTTGATCAACTAAGTGGAATGCCTCAGCGGTTGAAAGTTCGAGAGGATGCCGGTATGGGCGGGAGTCAGCCCGGCAATGGGCGCATTTCAAATCGCAAGCCTGCGTCATTTCCCAGATCACCAGCATGGGACGCGCATCAAAATCCCGGGGCCGGACCGCGCTGAAATCGGTTCTTGAAGTCAGAGGAGGCGTTTGGGAATTCGCCGCGGAGGAGTGAAGTTCACATCCAGAAACCCCAGACAGTGAGCATGGCATGACCACACCCTAAAATCAGGGATTAATACCGTCCGTGATCACAATCACACTGCCACGTGATGACGCGCGTATCCTGACTCGCCTGCGTGGCAGATCATCATGAAGGCGGGTATGCAAATGGAAAAGAACTTACATGTCGTCCTGAATCTGCTCAAGCGGGAACTCGAGTTCCTGGAACATAGCGGCTACAAACGAAGTCCGGAGCGTCCATGGCGCGCTGCTTACCTGTTTGAAGAGTCCCCAAGCTGCCCGAACCACTTGGACCGCACTCGGCAGAAACGCTGCGACGATTGCTGGCTGATGCAGTTCGTGCCCAATGATCTACACCAGGAGCAGACGCCATGCCGCTTCGTCCCGCTCACCCCTGATGGGCTGACCGTCGATACACTTTACCGCTGCGCAACCAGTTCGGAGAGCGAAGAAGCACTGCGTTCGTGGTTAAATCACCGCATCCGGGAGATTGAGAGCGAAGTTGCAGACTTGAATGCTTTGCAATGCCAAGCATGAAACCGATTAAGAAGTCAGAAGTGAAGTAAGAAGTCAGAATTGAGAATGCAGAAGTCAGAGTGCAGAATTCGGCTTACGATTCTTACTCTGAGTTCTACGTTCTTACTTCTGCATTCTTAGTTCTGACTTCTGCATTCTGACCGATCCCGTCATCTCATCGAGTGTGATCTAAGCTGCCGAACTCCCGAGACTTGCCATCTGAGTTTTTGAGATCGTGGCAGGCAGCGCCACAGTGACTGTCGTCCCGGATGCGTTGGACTGGATATCGAGGTGTCCGCCCAATTCGTGTACCCGCTCTCTCATGCCCACAAGGCCCACTCCGGTGCCATGTCCGGCTTCACGAAAACGTTTCATGCATTCTTCAGGTATGCCAGTGCCATTGTCGGCGATTTGAAGAACGAAGTGGTCTGCGCTTACATTCAATCGGACCGTTGTTGCTGATGCACTCGAGTGCCGGTGAACATTCGTAAGGCTCTCTTGCAATACTCGGAACAACACCAGTTCATGATTTCGCGGCGGCCGCTGCAGAGTTTCCGCGACTTCGCAGTGCACCTGAATGCCGCTGCGCTTGGAAAAGCCTTCCACGAACCATTGCATCGCGGATGCAATACCGGCCTCGTCGAGTAGCGGAGGATGCAAAAGGTATGAGGTAGTTCGGATTTCCTGGACCGCTTCATCGGTAAGCGCGTTGAGGTCATCGAGCAGTCGCTGCATCTCCGGCCCGGAGGAGGTTCGTTGGATCAGTGCCGCAGTCATCTTCATTGCAGCCAGCGTTTGGCCCGTAGTGTCATGCAAATCGCGCGCTATATGCCGGCGCTCTTCATCCTGCAGGGTCATAAGTCTGACCGATAGCTGCCGCAGTTGTTCCTCTGCCTGCTTGCGTTCCATGACCTCGCCTTCCAGGCGGTTTAATGTAAGGGTAAGCTGGCCGGTGCGCTCGGCTACTCGGTTTTCCAACTCATGGTGGGCCCGCTGCAGCGCGGCCTCAGCCCGTCGTCTTTCACTCGCCTCTGAGATCATTGCTGCGATGGATTGCCGCAGCCTGAATTGCTGCTGACGATGATTTTCGCCGAGTACGATTAGAACGGTGCAGACAAAGAACCAGCCAACGACGCCATGAATCTCTGCGGGCCGAGTTGGGGACAGCGAATAGCGTGGATCGACAAAAAAGTAAAAGATCCCCAGGAACCCGACTATTGCGCTCACAATGGCTGGGGCATATCCGCATACGATGGAGCAAAACGCCACCGCTACATAGACGGTTACGTAGAAAGCGACATGGCCCAGCAGGGGATCGAAAATCCAGCGCAATATGATCGCCAGGGCCGCGGTGGCTAGCGCAATGCCATAGCGCTCGATTAAAAATTCACGCCGTATCGGAGAAAAAAATCTCACAGTGTTGAGTGCTTGATGACGCTCGCCAGCCGCTACGTTTCCGCTTGCCGTGTCGCTCATATCTTCATTAGCGAAGAAGCTTCATCTTGAATTGATTCCCAGCGACCAGATTTCTGATTATGGTACGAATGCTGCCGCGTTAAACTCCCTCTGTTTTTTGCGCGGCGCCGCAATTTCAGGCGATGTTTGATTTTGAGAGTAGCCTTCCGCCATATAACAAAGAGCACGGTCAAAGAACTGGTCGACGAGGGCCAAAAGCTCCATTTCGCCGTAAAGCTCGATTGGATTACGCAGAAACCCCTGCTTCTGAATAAAGTCCCAAAGATATTCCTTAGTCATAACTGTCGCCCAGCAGGAGTCAGCAAGGGCGATGCCCTGCGAAGCACGCCGCGCGGCGATTTGCTGATAACGCTGTTCGATATCATTATCGGTCTTTGACAAAAGCCACTCACTCATATGCAGTAAAAGCTCCTGCAGTCCGGCGAGCAACTCAGACTCTGATATTTTCTGAAGTTGAGTTGTTTTGGGAGAGGTCCGGATCCGCGTAGCCAGGGTTCGGGATATTTGTTCAGAGTGAGTTTCGATCAAGCGTATCAAGCGCAATGCAACCATTCATCCTCCTCGCCCTCACCGGTAGGATTAAGGAAGCAGAAGCGGGCCACTCATCACTGGCAGAGAGACTCGTTGAGAGTGCGCGGGAAGGCGTCGCGCTCCTCCGGATTTTGTGTCCTTATATTGATGATGCTCGCAATTTCCTCATGGTTGTAAAAAATCACTGGCGTGCTGGGGGTGACTTTTTAGGAACGCCTCAGGCGGCCGAGCCCACGCGCATTATAAGCGAACACGGACGTGCAGACCGGGCCTTGGTAATCGGCACTGTCTAAATGAGACCTTATGGTTCTAACCTGCTTTACATACGTGTTCCCGGTGATTTCCGTGTTTTCTGTGGTTAAAAGTTGGAAAGTTCGGCTTTCTTAGCGATCTCAGGTTGCCGTTCTCAGCGATCTCTGCGGTTAAAAGCTTTTGCTTTTCCTGACTGCACAACCCCAGCCGGCGTCTTCAAAAAGCCTTTAACCGCAGAGATCGCAGAGGACCCCGAGATCGCAGAGAACGCCAAATTCTCCGTGCGGCTTCCCGGTGATCCGTATGTTTCATGTGCTTAAAGTTTAAAGATTTCGGTTTTCTCAGCGATCTCTGCGGTTAAAAGCTTTTGTTTTTCTGAGGACGCAAGTATCTCTGTGCTCCGAGCCAGCGGCCAATCAGCCACTTGACCTGCCGACGTGCGACACTACAACCCGAGAGGAAATAGCTCAATGAAAATCTCTGATGTTCGTGCGACTACCGTCGCGGTTCCGTTAGAGGCTCCACTGCGTCATGCCAATGGAGCACATTGGGGACGATTCGTTCGCACGATCGTCGAGGTCGAGACCGATGAAGGGCTGATTGGTCTGGGAGAGATGGGCGGCGGTGGAGAAAGTGCAGAGAGCGCGATTCACGCGCTCAAAGGCTATTTGCTTGGTCACGATCCACTGCAACTTGAACAGCTTTACTGGAAGATATGCAATCCGACTGCTTCCCTGTACAACAACCGCGCACAGATGCACGCGGCCATTGAATTTGCCTGTATCGATCTAGCGGGAAAAAAGCTCGGCATTCGAGCCTGCGACTTACTTGGCGGTGCTCTCCGGGAAGAAATTCCATTCGCCAGCTATCTTTTTTACCGCTATCGCGATTCAAAAACAGGCATTGGCGGGGAACAGAGCGCCAGCGAAATTGTGAGTGCAGCCAAAGACCTCAAACGAAAACACGGATTTCATTCCCACAAACTCAAGGGCGGAGTATTCGCTCCCGATCATGATCTTGAGGTGTACCTCGCCCTGGCGGCCGCATTTCCGCAAGATTCATTTCGGCTAGATCCCAATGCGGCATGGAGTGTCGAAGAATCGATTCGTATCGGTCGCGCTATCGAGCATGTTCGTAACGACTATTACGAGGATCCGTGCTGGGGGCTCGAAGGGATGCGCCGGGTCCGTCATTTCGTCAGTATTCCGACAGCGACGAACACCGTGGTGGTCAACTTCGAGCAACTTGCCACCTGTATCCTGACGGATGCCGTTGATGTCATCCTTCTCGACACAACTTTCTGGGGAGGCCTTCGTCAGGCATGGATAGCAGGATTAGTTTGTCAAAAATTTCAGCGCGGCATCAGCGTTCATTCCAGTGGAGAATTGGGAATCCAGCTGGCCACCATGTTGCATCTGGGCGCCACTCTGCCGAACCTCACTTTCGCCGCCGACGCGCACTATCATCATCTTCTGGATGACGTGATCGTAGGCGGCAAGATGAAGTATGTGGATGGCAAGATTGCATTGCCGGCCGCGCCGGGACTCGGCGTGGAGTTAGACCGCGAAAAGATGCAGAAATATGCTGAGCTCTTTCGCAGAGAAGGCGGTTATGCCTATGACCGGGACCCCAAACGGCCCGAGTGGTTCGCGGTGACTCCGGAGTCGCGTTTTGCGCAACCCGCTGTGCTCCGCAAACAAAAACCAGCTCGATCCCGCAAGCGCAAGTAAGTAAGAGTAAGCGGGGAAGAATGACGCGCGAATAATTTAAGGATGAGAACCATGGGCGAGCAGGAAAACACTGCGAGATCGCCGGTGATTGTGAGTACCGAGCCGACGCCAACCGAATTGGCGGCTCGGCCGTCGGTTGGACTTTTCCGGTGGGTCATTTGTGCGCTGTTGTTCTTCGCTACCACCATCAACTATGTAGATCGCGCCGTACTGGGAATACTCGCGCCCATGCTTCAGAAGACATTTGGCTGGAACGAGGCGCAGTATGGCTACATCGTCATGGCCTTCATGGCGGCGTATGCGCTGGGTATCGTTCTGTTCGGACGCTTCATCGATCGTGTCGGGACCCGCAAAGGCTACGCTGTATCGATGGGATTGTGGAGCGTTTCCGCGATGAGCCATGCGCTGGTGACATCGGTCCTCGGATTTGGCGTCGTGCGGTTCATGCTCGGATTAGGCGAATCAGGCAATTTCCCGGCCGGCATCAAAACCGTCGCGGAGTGGTTTCCCAAGAAAGAAAGGGCACTCGCCACCGGCATCTTTAATTCAGGCTCGAACCTCGGCGCTACGGTTGCGCCACTCGTGGTTCCGCTCATCGCCGCCAAGCTTGGCTGGCGCTGGGCGTTTGTGTTTACCGGCTTCTTCAGCATGTGCTGGCTGGTCATCTGGCTGACGACATACCGAAAACCCGCGGAGCATCCGCGCGTTTCGGCATCCGAATTGGCATATATCAATGCCGACCCGCCGGAGCCGGCGGGTAAGTTTCCATGGTCGCAGTTGCTTCCACACCGCCAAACTTGGGCGTTCATCATAGGAAAGCTCATGACTGACCCGGTGTGGTTTTTCTTGCTGTTCTGGCTGCCCAAATATTTCAACTCACGGTACGGACTTACTGCCGAACAATTCGCTGTCCCGCTCGTGGTCATTTACAACGCATCCGCAGTGGGCAGCATTGCCGGTGGCTGGTTGCCGGCGCGCTTACTGAACATGGGATGGGACCTTAACCGTGCCCGTAAAACCGCGATGGGGATTTGCGCAGTGGCGTGGCTGCCCATGATTTTCATCGGCGAAATTGGAAATCTCTGGACCGCGGTTGCTCTGATAAGTCTCGCTGCCGCTGCTCACCAGGGCTGGTCGGCCAATATATTCACCCTGGCCTCTGATATGTTTCCGCGCCGCGCGGTTGCGTCGGTGGTCGGCATTGGGGGATTTGGAGGCGCGGCCGCAATGATTGTGCTGTCCCTTTGTGTGGGACTGTTGTTGCAATTCACTCGTGAGAATTACGCGCCGGCATTCATGGTCGCCGGCTCGTCATACGTAGCGGCGCTGATTATTATTCATGTCTTGGCCCCGAAGCTGCGGCCCGTCGAAATCGAGTAAGTGCGTGAACAAAACGAAGCCGGTGACCATGTGTTCACGCGTTCAGAGTCTTTGACAGCTGAGCAGGTTAGCGTGGTGCCCGGGACCGGAATTGAACCGGTACGTCCTGTTAAGGACCCGGGATTTTAAGTCCCGTGCGTCTGCCAGTTTCGCCACCCGGGCGCGCAATGAGGCATTGAAAATACTATCAAAGGACAGAGCGGTTGGCGGA
>DATNAF010000023.1:0-34778 GCA_035572845.1 Terriglobales bacterium | reverse complement strand
CAACGGCTTGCCATGAAGAAAAAGCAGGGAGCCGGCGATGACCCCGATCAAAGAAATCCGGCTGAGGAACAGGTCAGCGCCAATTTGGCCAACGAAGAGTAGTCCAAGAGAAAACAGAATCAGCACTAGACCAGCCCAAGTGGGACGAGATTCCACGTTTCTGAGCCTCTTGCGATCTCTCCAGACCAGATAGGCTGAAAAAGGCAGAACCAGAAATCCATGCGAGTAGTTCGGATCTGTGTACCACTGCTTTACCAAATACGAGAGGACAGGGAAATACAGCAGGAGGATTGCTGCGCTGAGGAGTCCGGCGAGAAGGTAGCGCGACAGAACGCTCGCGTCCGAAATCGGAATCCCGATGGCGGTTGGCGCTTCGGGAATGCGTTGTTCAACCTGCTGATACATAGGTGTTGAATGGCTGAGGCAGTTTCAACTTCTTGCGAACGATGCCCATAGCATTGCACTCTCGATTCCAAAACATGAGCACAAGTCTCAATGCTGCAAGCGGCATGTTTGTCTTTTGTTTTCTGTGTTTTACGCGCGACAATCCGTTCAGAGATGAAGACCTAAGTCTTGGGGGTGCGCAAAAGTTTGCATATTGCGTCTATGGAATTCACTTCACCTAGTGATAGCCGGAATTCCGACGAATCGGGAACTTGCTAGCGAGTTGAATTGTCGCTCGCTTTGGATTTTGAGTCATTTAGCCAGGTTGCCGAGGATGTCCTGTTTCTGCAAGGTATCTTTAATGGTGTTAATGGATAAGCTTGCGACATTGCCGGCTGTGGTACGAATTCACCCTGCCGGGGTAGGCATCAAAGAGGATTTCGAAGTCAAAACTGTTAATAATTTCTGCAACTGGTGGAGCGGGTCTCATAGCTCCCGAGCTCTGTCTGGCCCCGCCTTGCCCAGTCCTCGCCGCAGCGAGGAGTCTTGGATCATCTCGCCCAGTGCTTTGGACAATTCCACCACATCGCCGGCCGGCACTAGAGTGCCGCAAGAAGGAATGATGATTTCCCGGGCTGCGCCAATATCCGTTGTTACTACCGGTAGGCCCGCATAAAGTACCTCGATAAACGTGATGCCAAACGGTTCCGGGCCGTCATTGGGTTGGCAGTGAATGTCCGCGGCGCTCAAAAGACAGTGGACATCGGAGCGCTGGCCAACAAAGCGAACCCGATCATGAATTCCCAGCTGGCGGGCAAGAGCTTGTAAGTGATTCAAATAATCGAGCTCATCCCCTCGCTGTGCTCCCCCAACTTGCCAGCAAACCCAATTGTTGAGATCTTTGAGCCTCCCCAATGCCCGAAGGTGGGTGATTTGTCCCTTCCAGGACTCCATGCGGCTAACTTGAACAATAACTGTAGCCTCGTCGCCGGTATTTAGCTCTCTGCGAACGCGCCGACGAACTTCCGCTCGATGTGCAATTTGAGGAGGAGCTATTGGACAGTACACCACCTCCGCCTCCATTTTGGGAAACAGACATCTCAAGGACGCAGCCGTGAAACGGCTGTTGGCAATCAGAACGTCGGGAATTGTCCGCTTGGCCCAGCGCTCCAGCCAGTGCCGTCCGGAGTGGATCCCGTGCGCCCAGAACGCCAGCGCGGAACCGGCCGCGCGAATTGCCGGAGCAAAGACTGAATACGACCCGGGTCCATGGCAGATCGCAACGTCAATCTTTCGTTCAAAGAGCGATGCCCTTAAAGCCTGCCGAGCCTTCCGTATCGATAACGGCTTACGAACGCGCACTTCTCCAAGCAAATCTACCGCGGCGCCGAGCGCACGCAGTTCGCTATAGAGGCGTCCTTTGAAGCAGGGGGCGAAGTGCTGCTGCATTTCCGGACAGAGGTGGCGGTGCTCTCCCAGAGTGCGAAGGAGTGTCTCGATGCCGCCGTACAGATTACCGCTGCTGACGTGCAGTATGCGCACTTCTCGAAGATACAGCGTGTTGATAGATTGGCAAGAGCCTTTGAGCGAGATTCCGGCGATCGAATCTTGATTCGGCTGCCTTTCGGCCGTTCGCTCCGAGAGTGGCTCTTAGCGGTGCGTCTGAAATCAGTTGCGAAATGCGCAGAGCTAAGTCTTCGGAGTCGCCGCTGAGGTGGGTCAATGCATCGATTCCGTCCTGTACCAACTCAGCAGCCCCGCCAGTGTTACTGCTGATTACCGCTTTGCCAACCGCCATTCCTTCCACAATCACCAGCCCAAACGGCTCTGGCTGCGTGCTGGCGTGTACGACAATATCTAGAGAGCGCAACCCGGCAGGCACATCCTCGAGGAATCCGGTGAATCCCACTTTTCCTTCCAGATCCAAGTTCTTTGCGTAGCTCGCCAACTCATTCAGCGTATCTTGGCTGCCCACAGTCCGGTAAATGGGACCGCCGATCACATATCCACGCATCGGAGTGGTCGAAGTTAGCTTGGCCAGGGCATCCAGAAAAACACGGTGGCCCTTCCACCAGGCCAGCGTACCCACCAGTCCCACGCGCACCGTGCCGGCTAAAGCTGGAGGAAGTCCAGACAGACGATCGAGATCCAAGTGCGGACCTTGTGGACTAAAGCGCTGCAAATCGATTCCATTAAGGACCGTATGGACCGGAATTGAACCGCCTAAGACTGCTCTTATATCGGATGCAACGCTATCAGAGTTGGCGATTGCCGCATCGCAGCCGGGCGCATAGCGACGCATTAAGGCGCGCATCACCATCCGCGATGAAACATAGTCATGGATATGCCACACCAGTGCTGACGATTGGGGTCGTGCAAGCCCAGCCAATATGTGCATCTTGAATCCGTTGGAATGGAGCACGTCTGGACGGGAACTCTTCAGCAGCGAACGCAACTTTCTGACATACAGAGCTGCACCGGGAATCGTGATGGCGAGCTTTCCTGGCAGAGCCAATCGCGACGATCGGGCGCCAACCCCGCTGTCACCGAGCTTCGCAATCGATGAAGGAAGAGGAACAACATGAGTTCGCACTCCAAGCTCGGCAGCTTTGAGTCTGAGTGGCCCATCGGAGCCGAGCACGAGTTCCAGCGACACTTCCGGGAAATTGGTCCGTAGGCTGAACATCGAGTCCAGAAGAACGGCTTCCGCTCCCCCGGTGATTCCCGTCGGGTTCAAAAAAACGACTTTCATCGCGCAGGTCGCGACCCATAGTCAAAGATGAATTTCTTAGGCTGCGCTATTTTCGCCAATGGTCACCGTATTTGCTCGAAAATTCGATCAAACGGCCAATGTGGCGCTCCCGGCAGAATTCAAGAAGACACGTTGGGCCGAAGCTTCGATCAGATGGAGTCATCACTGGCAATTTATGCGCTTTGTCGAAACTTATACAAGTTCCGTAGTAATCGTGCGCATAGAAGATGGCAGGTCAATGTTCCCGGCGACTGTTGGTTTTCGTTCCAGAATGCAATCTCATGAGCGAGAGAGGGGCTGGAGGAAGCGTGCTCAGGTAGATCTCAGCGCTGCCAATCCAGCTATGATTGGCGTTTACAGCCGCAAATCCGCAATAAAATCCTATGGAAAAGCTCGGTGCGCCTTACTGCATCCGCACTTTGCAATTCTCGGGGGTCTTACAAAACGTATACTATAGCCCTCGAATCTAGCTGCTTGCCTCAAAGGGTTGCAGCTGTTCGGCCTGAGTTTGACCTCCTAAAAACCCTTAACTTGATGAGCCAGAAACCAGCGATCACTCATTCGTCACGAAATTTACAAGACCTTGTCCCGGATATGGAGGGACACGGTTGAAAATTCTTGTCACTGGCGCTTCCGGTTTCGTCGGTGGATTTTTCCTGCGAACTGTGCGGAATTGCACTCCGATAGATCAAGGCCGGAACATCGATATCCGCAATGCTGAAGAGGTTCAGTCCGCAATTTCCCAGATAATGCCAGACGGAGTGGTGCATCTGGCGGCACAGACGTTTGTGCCACAGTCCTTTGTGGATGCTCGCGGAACTTTTGAAGTTAACTTTCTGGGAACTCTAAACCTTCTCTCTGCCCTGAAGTCGGTAGGATTTTCCGGGCGGCTTCTGTTTGTGAGCAGTGGAGAAGTCTATGGCAACGTGCCTCCGGAACGGCTACCAGTTGTCGAACAAGAGCTCCTGAAACCGAGAAATCCTTACGCAGTGAGCAAGATGGCAGCCGAGGGTCTGTGTTACCAATGGAGCCAAACCGAAAAATTTCAGATCGTCATGACTCGTTCCTTTAATCACATCGGACCCGGACAGAGCGACCGATTCGTGGTGTCCAATTTTGCCAAGCAGATCGTAGAAATAAAGAAACGCAATCGCCACCCCATTTTGCAAGTCGGCGACATCGATGTTTCCCGGGACTTTCTTGACGTAAGAGATGTAGTTCGAGCATATCAACAGCTATTGGAATGCGGGGCAAATGGCGAAAGTTATAACGTCTGTTCCGGGGTTGAGCGCACTGTCCGCGAGATCTTAGAGCGGCTGCTTCAGTTATCGAATGTAGAAGTCACCGTTCAGCAGGAGCAAGATCGCTTTCGCCGCTCCGAACAAAAACGAATGGTGGGCAGCGCCGAAAAATTGAAAAAGCAAATTCCCTGGAAGCCTCAATTCGACTTGCAGGATAGTCTGAAAGACATATTGAAAGCATGGGAGCAAACGCTGAAATGAGCAAACGCGCTTTGATAACCGGAATCACCGGCCAGGACGGGGCATATCTCTCGGAGTTTCTCTTGGGCCGGGACTATACGGTTTATGGACTGCTCGCGAGACGATCTTCGGATACAAAATGGCGGCTGCGAGAGTTAAATATCCTCGACAGAATTGAACTGATTGAAGGGGACCTAACCGATCTTTCTTCCCTGGCGCGTGCAATTGAGCAATTTAAGTTTGACGAAGTTTATAACCTCGGCGCGCAAAGCTTTGTTTCTACCTCCTGGATGCAACCCATTCTCACCGGATATGCCACGGGCATGGGCGCGGTTCACTTGCTGGAGGCAATAAGGCTCGTCAATCCCAAGATCAGGTTTTATCAGGCCTCCAGCAGTGAGATGTTCGGAAACGCACGGGAGCCGTTAATCAATGAGGAAACCAGGTTCTATCCACGCAGCCCCTATGGCGCGGCGAAGCTTTACGCTCACTGGATGACGGTGAATTACCGCGAAAGTTTTGGCATGCATGCCACCAGCGGAATTCTGTTCAATCACGAATCTCCTCTCCGGGGCATTGAATTCGTGACTCGAAAGATCACCGATGCTGTGGCCCGGATCAAGCTGGGCAAGCGAAGGGAATTGCAATTGGGTAATCTGGAAGCAAAGCGCGATTGGGGGTTCGCCGGCGATTATGTGCAGGCGATGTGGATGATGCTTCAACAACCCGAGCCTGCCGACTACGTCATTGCCACCGGACGCTCAACCAGCGTGAGAGAATTCTGCGATCTGGCGTTTCGTTGCGTCGATCTCGATTACCGCAAGTACGTTTCATCCGATGCCAGGTTTATGCGGCCGGCAGAGATCGATGTTTTGCTCGGAGACGCCTCCAACGCGAAAACGAGACTTGGGTGGGCTGCCACCACCAGCCTTGAGACTCTCGTTTCGATGATGGTGGAAGCAGACCTCCGCCGCGTACGTCAAGAGCTGAACCACTGATTGAACCAATTCGGAACTATTGCGGGACAGTCCCTCGCGCATGGAGCAGAATTTGAGTGGTGACGCGCAGGTCAAAGCGCGTGTCATAAAGCTCCTTCGCCGCTTTGCCCAACCGCTCGCGATCCACGGGATTGCTGAGAAGCCTGAGCGTCTCTTCTACGAGACTTGCGTTCTCGCCAGCCTTCACCAGCGACACCGCTCCGCTTTCTTTCCATAGAGGCTCAGTCCATTCGCCTTCGGTGGTGACGATGGGGCGACCGAGAGCAAGTCCCGCCATCAGCGACGTGCGGCGGCTACTCACGCCATCGGGGAATGGCTGTATCAAAAGATCGCATGCGCAGAGATTCGCTGCGATCGCGGTGGACTCAAGTTCTCCGGTAGCATGAATTCGATTTTGTGCTTTTGGGTTATGTCGACAGATGATTTCGGCAGCTTCACGGCTGCCTCTGCCCAGCAATAACACAGAGAGATTCGCCTCCGTTTGCAAGAGCATCGTAAGTATCTCGGCAAGATCATCAAGAATCGACGGACCATAAGTTCCAAAGTGCCCAACGAGAGGAACGCCATGCCCAACGTACGGGCGCTTCGCTGTCAGAATTTGAGAAATGTCGGCAATGCCGGGAAGATTACTCGAAATGGGAAGCCATTGAAAGGGTATTGCTCTGCCAAGGGTATATGGCCGTAGCTTCGATTCCCATCCTGGTATAGCGACCCATACCTTATCGCTACCCAGCAGCAACAGAAGCGCCATCAATCGATGGATTATCGCGCCGACCGCCACCCTGATTCCGGTAAAAGGCAAGAATGGCTCGTGCACCATCAATTCTATGTTGTCTCGATTTGCGAGCTTCCGCTTTAGAATCCATAGACAGAGGAACACATTCATTGAGCGATAACCATAGGCATGGGGAACCCATTGCAACAGAAGTCGCCGAGGCTGTGGGTAGGCGTTTAATAGCCTATCTGCTCGTTTTAGATCACCAGGACTGAGATGCCCAAGTTCTCTCTGCACAGAAACGCCGGCCTGCGAAACTGAAGCCGTACGACTACCCGGGCACCACACATTTACCTGGTCGCCAGCGGCTGCCAGCCTGTCTGCAAGAGCAAATGTATAGTCACTAACGCCGCCAGGTTGAGGCGGATACTCTCCCGTGATGATATGCCAGGACGTCATCAGAATCGGGCTGCCAAAGCTTCTTCTCTTAAACTGGCGGCTGCGGAAAGTTCGAGGTAAAGCCCAGCCATTTCGCGAGCGAAGTCGTGCCAGCTGAACTTTGCAGCCTGTGCCAGCGAGCGTTCACGGCGCGATTCCCATCTGTCGGGATTCTCTTTTTTCTCGCGCAACAGAGAAGCAATGCTGGCGGTCCACTCCTCCACTTCACCAACCGCACAATAACTGGCGGCATCGCCTCCGGTCTCTCTCAAAACCTCCAGATCGCTTGCTATCACCGGAGTTTTACAGGCCATAGCTTCCGCGATGGGCAATCCAAATCCTTCGGCGTCAGAGGTTTGCAAATAGAGATCGGCTCTTCGGTAGGCTGCGGCGAGCAAGGGCCATGACAACGACGGAAGACATACGATGCAATCCGCGATTTGTAATTGCTGGATCAGCCGATTCTGGTCGGCTGTAAACTCTCCTCCGATACGCAGCAGTCGCACCTGCGATTGACCCAACGTACGAAGCCGAGCCACGATCTTGAGCAGTACGTCAATTCTCTTTCTGGGAATTGTGCTGCCCACATGAACCAGCTCAGCGACTTCGCTCAAGCGTGGACCTATCAAAGACGTGAGCTCGCGATCGGCGGCATTATCTGCAATTGGAGAACAGACTGGATGGACGCCAACCGGTACTACCTTAATGCGATCGGGCGGTAGCAAGCGGTATTCAAGCATTTGTTCCCGGACTGAAGCGCTGTCGCACGTTACCATGGCGGCCTTCTGCAGCCCCGACAATGTACGCTTAAACAACGGACGCAAAATCCAGGAAGCGCGGCTCCGCGATTCTCCCCAAAGCACTCGGAAGGCATCTAAGTCATGGCACGTGACAAGCGTGCGATTTGCAGGCAGTACGTTTACCAGATGAGCATAACTATGATCAATGATATGAAAGAGATCGAAACTTTGGATGTGGTCTTTCAGCCAGCGGGGATAATCCCAATATCGGTTGAGTAACCGGTCAATCATCCCAAACGAGTTTTGAGTTCGGGCTATCGGAAAGCGTGTAGCACGGCCGCGGAACTTAGGGCAGATCCGTGACGCCCGGATCGACGAGGAATCGCTCAGGTGTGAAACCAGCATTTCCGATACCAGATCCATGCTTCGCCATCTCTCTTCTTCGAAGTCGCTTATGATGGCAACGCGTCTAAAAGTAGCCGCCTCTGGGGTCGATAAAGATCGTGAGCCGGTGACCGCGCACTCGTCGTATGGCTGTTTCCTCGTCACCATCCCCCTCTCTGGACAACCGATTGGATGAGAGTAACAAGTTCCTGAAAAACCAAATTGCGCTCGTATCTGGAACAGACAAGCTTTCGCCCTTCTCGGCTGCGCCGGGCAGCCTCCGCAGGATCGTCAAGTGCCTGCACAATCGCTCGAGCAAGACTCACGGAATCTCCCACGGGATAGCTCCAGCCAGTTAGTCCGTCGATGATGGTTTCTTTCAAGCCGCCCACCGACGTAGCAATGACCGGTATCTGACACGCAAGTGCCTCAAGCGGCGAGAATCCCAAGCCCTCTTCTCGGCTGGCCTGCACGCAAAGATCGCTGGCTTGATAGTGCGCTGGAAGCTCCGTCACTGGGTGTAGGGCATCTCCTGCGAGCACTCGATTTGAAACGCCGTGAGCTTCAGCCGCCTCCACAAAATTACGGAAACCACCGCTACGATGCAGCAGCCAAAGATCTCGCCCTTGCTCCACAAGCCCGCGAAACGCCTGCAGCAGCGTTTCGCTATCCTTCTCCGGCGCAACTCGACTACTGAAGAATATTATTTTTCCCGTGACTGGCAGACCGAGGCGAGATCGCAAGTTCAGCTTCGATTCCATCACCGGAGAAAAAAGGTTGGTATCGACTCCATAAACGGGAATGATGAAACTGCGCTTTGCGCCGTGCTTCTTCACTACATCAGCAAGATATTGGCTGAGCACCACGTAACAGCCGCCAAGCAGCGCATTCAATCTAGCGAGGGCTGCGAGAACCGTCAGCTCATATCTCCGGAACTGCTTTCCCGCTTGGGGATGGCCGCGGCGACAAAGATAGTAGGCTTCGACCGGGCTGCAAACCAGCATCGCGGTAGGAATTCCAAGGAGCCTTCCAGAAAGGTTGGACGCAAGGGCGGCAAGGCTGTATCCCTGCACCAGGACGAACTCTGTCCTTGTCCGGCTCCTCCAAATGCGGCTGGCTACCGCGAGCGCAAATCTCACCCGGGAAGACGGCCCGATGCTCACCGGCACTGACGAGGCTTGACTGATCTCTACCCCACCTACGATACGACGAGCCAGTATCGATAAATGAAATCTTTCCTGCAGGGCCTCAACCAGCCGAACGTCGATTCCGCTTTCCACCACTAAAAGCAAGTTGACGTATGTCGCTTCAGTCTTCGATTCCACCGTACAAGGATCGAGGTTGGTGCTCGCAGTAGCGGCATCATTGTTGCGATGAATTAGTTGATAATCAGCCAAGATAAATTCTGTTTCGTTACAGCATACAATTGGTCACAATCCGGACTGGCAACCGGCACTAAGTTCAAGCACATGGATCTCGCAATCCATACTCATGCCGTCTGACATGCGTACACAGCGGCCAGACCATAAATTCTCATGCAGCGTTGAACCACCGCATGCCAAGTAAAATGGTCGAGCACCCGCTGCCTGGCGGTCTGCCCCATGCGGAAAGCCTCGCAAGGATGTTCGCGTAACCAGCAAATCTTTGCTCTAAGGGCGGGGGGATCATTCGGAGCTACAACGAAGCCGGTGATACCCTCTCGGACGATTTCCGGCATGCTTGCTACATCTGTACAGATAACTGGTTTCCCACACGCCATGCCTTCTAAGAGAGTTTGACCAAGTAACTCCGGTATCTTTCCCTCTTGTCCAAAAACAGTACGGTAAACGCTGGGAAGAACTACACAAATCGCTTGACGATACGCGTCAACTAACTGCTGATCAGAAAAATCATGGTGGAATTCCACCCTCTTGCCCCTGGCCAGCGAGCGCAACAGCTCATAATAGCGATCGTCCATTGGTTGACCGATAATATGCAACGGCAAGTCATGAGGCATTGCCTCGATAAGGGAATCGACCCCTTTATGAGGTAATAATCGCCCTGCGAATACAACGCCCGCTTCCGCCGGCGCGGCACTATTCGGAGAGAATTTTTCTGAGTCGACTCCCCCGAGTATCACGTGAGCCCATGGCTCGCCTGAATGTCCGAATACCTTGCGACTGTATTCGCTGATATGAAGGTGGCCGTTATACCAGCGATCGGTCGATAGGTAGCTGGAAATGTCCCATCCGCCACCGCCCAGGTTGCTGACAAATACTTTTCGTCGGGTAACTCTGCCTGTCGCCGCGGCCAACGAGCTCACAGCTATGTGTTGCTGGTGACAATGAACAATGTCCGCATTCAGCACTTCTTTCACCACTGCAAACGACACCGGATTGAAGGCCTGCCCTCTCACACGATAATAAGAGCCGCAAACCCGCAGTGAAAGCTTGCCCACCATCTCCTCGCGCTCCCGTTCTCCGAAGGTAAGCAGGCGAGTGGGGACTACCTCGGCCATCGCGCGCGCAAGCTCAAACGCATACCTCTCCGCACCGCCCAATACGCCATCCCCGGCGCCAAACAGGGCGGGGACAATGTGGAGTACACGAGTTGCTTGAGTAGGATGTTTCATGGGAACAACTGAATCATTAAGGTAAGAACCGTCCGACGCAAGAGAAAACAACGTGAAGCACTAAACCGCATCCGGCTGGAATCGAGCTGGAAGTAACGATTTTGTACGTCGCGCCGCAACCCAGTAAATGGGAGCGCATTTTGACGCTAACCATAAAGCGGATTGCATCGGCCGGGAACTTAACTTTGCGCTGCCTGCCGGCCAGGAAGCCACATGCCTTCCGAAAGGCAGCCCTCTCAAGTTGCAGATTACATCGTGCACGGTACAGGGCTGCGCCAGCGGATTCCAGTAAGCTTCCGTCTGATCATCAAAATAGGGGAATGCGCCCCACACCCGCGCCTCTTCATAGGAGGGTCGTTCCCAGAATTCCGTCAGCACCTGCCCAACCATTCGCGCGAAGGGTTCGAAATCATCTGTTTCGAAATCTTCGCAACTTAGCGCGTCGACGAAAGTTCTCACTGCCTGCCGAAACTCCCGCAGTCCCCAATCTATGACGTTCGCGTTTGTCGCTTCCTTCAGCAATGGCTCGATTATTCCATCGTGTTCCACGTAACCACGAACCTGACCATGGTCGCCTGCACAAAACATCTCAAGAATAGCTGCGCGTTGCGGCAGCGGAACTGGCTCGTTCTTATGCTGGTATGAGTCAATGTAGAACGCTTCGCGAGGAGTACGCGGCGCGCCCTTTTGCCCCTGCCCTACCAGGCCAAAGTAAAAGGCGTAGGGCGCCGAAGCTCCGACACTATCGAGAGTAATCGTCATCGAATCGAACATCCGACCGGTCCAGCCCACGTCGACAATCGCAGACTTCGCCGAATCCATAAACCCTTCCTGTTCAAGATAACGAAGAAGGGTACTCCGGTATTTTTTCCCCTCCTGCACAATTCGAGATACTACTGAAGGTTCACGGAGCAAGGTTGCCAGTTGTCTGCGCTCTTCTTTGGTCAGGTTGCGTTGCCAGTGCTGGCGATCAAAGCCCGCCTTCATCAGAGTCGCTGCAATCTCTTGTGGTTGCAAACCCACCCGCGACAAAGCCGTTTCTATTGACAGGAAGGTTGTCTCGGCCAGTATCCAGGCCAGTTCCCGATCGGTAATCTCGGAGACGGCGGGTAGGTGCCATGCCTGCCTGCTGCCATACAAATACCGCAGTTCCAGTCCCAACTTCCACTTAGCGGACAGCGCCTGCGCAATTTCGAGCAGAATCTGTCCATCGCGGCTCACGAAGTACAAGCGCTCGATGCTCAGGTCTCTGGCACGTTGAAGCACCCAGAGTAAGTAGGTTACCAGGGTTGGAGCTGCAACTCCGGATGCAACCTCCCACAGGACGCGATTACGCCCATTCTGATTGCCTGCTTGTAACCTGGCAACGCGGGATGCTCCCGCCAGGAGCGCCCCCCAAGCCCGCGTTTGTGATGAAGCTTTCTGAAGAATTTGTTCATAACGATTCAGGGCGCAATCCGACTGTAAAGTACTCTTGATATTTGCAAGCTTAGCTCCTTGAACATCGGAGATCGGATCATTTCCAACGTGGTGGGCTTCGCTGGTTTTGACGTCCTCTTTCTCCAACACGCTTCGAAATAAAGAGCCGTCAGCTTTGCAGCAACCGTGCTCACAAGAAACATAGAGTGAGCATTCCGGACCCCACAGCTCGTATTTTTCCAACTGGCGTCTGATGAAAGCGGCTGGAAGGTACATATCTGAAATGAACGCAACTTTACCTTTTTGGCGGGCGTCGGTTACAGACTTCTTCGCGTTTGGGACCGGCCGGATCATCTCCTCTTCCAGTTGAAGTTCCTGTTCCAAACACTGCTGCGCCAGTTGCAACGGCAGCTCCAGATCGTTGGCGAGCTGTTTCCAAATGTCGGCAAGGGTGACTTCCCGCTGCGGATCATGGGAGCGAACTCGCCGTTCAGCTTCGACTCTGGCTTGCAGAAATTTTGCAGCAGCAGGACGGCTAATCAGTCCCCGGGAACATAGACGCTGGCCCAGGAGAAAAAACAACGACACTGGCTCTCCGACCAACCGGGTGAGCGTTGTATCGAAAACGTCAAAACAAAACAAACGGGCGCTGCTCATGTTGTTGGTTCTTTGTACGCGACACAAATGATGTTGAGGCCGAGCTGAGCGTTTTCAAGTCGCTCCCAGCTCAGCTCTCGAACCAGGAACTTGCGCCAAAGGTACATAAAGGCTGCACTCCACAAAGCATTCCTGACGTCAGCCGACCAGAGCCGGAGCGACGGTCGCTTCGCGGGTGGCGGTGGCTCCAGGGAAATGCGTTCAAACCAGCCATTGCGAAGAACAAACCGCAGTGAACGCTCGGTATAGCTGCAACAGTGGGTAAAGTCGTTGTAGAACCAATGGGAAGCCAGGGGATGAGAGGCGTTTGGCACACTTACAATCAAGCGCCCGCCGACTCGCAATCTCCGATAGATAGCGCGGAGCAAAGGAACCTGCTTCTCTTTGGGCACGTGTTCGAGTACGTCGATCAGCAACACGACGTCGAAGGTTTCGCCACAAGAATCGAGAAAAGCGACCGGGTCCGATGCCTGGCTCGCTCGCAATCCATACTTCCGGCACACTTCGACCTGGCCTTCATCAATATCGATTCCTTGAACATCGACGAAACCTAACTCGAGCAACGCGCTCAACGCGAATCCCCAGCCGCAGCCGATATCCAGAACAGAGGAATTCAGGGATGCAGGTAGATTCTTCGAGAGCTGCGTCTTTGCAATCTCGATTTGGGACATCCTGTGCTCAGGGCTGTCCTCGTGAAACGAGCTGTATTGAATCGTGTAATCTACGTCAGAATCAATTAAGTGCTGCATGCAATTCACCTGTTGCCGGCTCCGGGAAGCGAATGGCGCCCCAGCTCGGAGTCCAATGCGATCTGGTCCCGGCAATTCCCTCCGGAGCCAGCACTTCGAAGTACAAAACATCCAGGATTACATCAAAGTCCTTGTGTCCGCGCGAAGGGTCTCCCGTGCCAACTGACAGGCCGCAATAATAACTACCCGGAGCTAGACGTAAACCCTCAAGACGAAGTTGGCACACCGAACGGTGCCCCTGCTGTATCGAAAGATTTTCTTGGCCGAAGGCGCTACCTACTGGAGTACCGTCTGCCGCAAATATGGTTATGCTCAACCGAAAATTGTGCACAGTCTCGTTTCCCTTGAGCGTTGCAAGGATCGTTAGGTCCTGGTCAGAAGCGAGAATCGCGCTACTCTTATCGCCCAACTCCAAACGAAGAAACTCTACCGCATTCGACAAACCGGGAAGCCTCCGGCCATCGCGGCCTACTTCATAAACTCCCGTTCCCACTAGCGCAGCCATCGAAGTATAGTTATCGATTGCAGATTGCGTGTCCCCCACGAACTGAACTGCGCCCTGATGTAAGACTACAGCTTTGGTTGTGAGCTGTTGTACTGCCGCCATGTTATGACTTACAAAAAGGACGGTCCTACCGTCCTTGGAAACCTTGCTCATTCTGCCCAGGCATTTCTTTTGAAACGCAACATCTCCCACCGCCAGAACTTCGTCAACAATCAGAATTTCCGATTCAAAGTGGGCAGCCACCGCAAACGCCAGTCTCAGGTACATACCGCTGGAATAGCGCTTGATTGGCGTATCGATAAACCGTTCCACTTCGGCGAAAGAGACGATCTCATCGAACTTTTGCTTGACCTCGGAACGTTTCATGCCGAGGACCGCTCCATTCAAATACACGTTCTCGCGGCCGGTCAGTTCAGGATGGAAGCCGGTGCCGACCTCCAGGAGGCTGCCTACGCGGCCACGGAGCTCCACTCTTCCCATTGTGGGCTCAGTGATTCTGGAGAGAATCTTCAAAAGTGTTGACTTTCCGGCGCCATTGCGTCCGATAATGCCAATCAGATCTCCAGGAGCGGCATCAAATGAAACGTCGCGAAGGGCCCATATAGATTCGCGCTTTGGACTTCTCACTTTTTGGAACGGCCGGCGCAGGGCCTGGGTGATAGCATCCCGCACCGTCTCGTAGCCTTGGCGGCTGCCGATTACATATTGCTTGCCTAAATTCTCGACTCGAATGATGGGTTTCATATCTTCTAAATAGTGTCGGCGAAGGTGCGCTCCATACGCCGAAATGCAAAGCCTGCATAGAACAGCAGCAGGATTGCCACGCCGCTGGAAAAGCCCAACGACATCCAGTCAAATGGCCTACCAAACAGCGCTGAGCGGAATCCTTCAATCACGCCGGTCAGGGGATTCAGCGCAAGTGCCCACCGCCACTTATGCGGCACCAGACTGGCGGGATAGATCACCGGAGTGGCGAACATCCAGAATTGCACCACGAACGGCAAAGCATAGCGAATGTCGCGATATCTCACATTCCACGCCGAAAACAACAATCCTATTCCCAAGGCCAAGGCTGTAGTCAGGACGGCGAGTGCTGGAAACATCAGGATGCTCAAATGCAGCGAGACGTGGTGCCAAAGCATCAAGACGCCAAGCATGATCAAGCCAAAGAAAAAGTCCAGCAGAGCGGCAAGAGTAGCCGCTCCGGGAATAATCATGCGGGGAAAATAAACTTTCGAAACCAGCGTCGAGTTCCCCACTACGCTTACGGAACTGTTGCTGACTGCATTAGCAAAGTACGTCCAGGGCAAGAGCGCGGCATAGGCAAAGATGGAATAAGGAATTCCATCCGAGGGCATTCCCGCCAGGCGGCCAAAAAACAGGGTGAAGATGACCATCGGCAACAGGGGCTGGAGGATTGCCCAAATGGCGCCGAGCATCGTCTGTTTATAGCGCAGCTTTATGTCCCGCCAGGTGAGGAAGTACAGCAGTTCCCGATGGGCCCAAATTTCACCCAGATCTAACGCGGACCATCCACTTTTCGGCTGAATGACGAGCAAAGGCTGGCTGGATTCCCGCTCTGCTGCCAAAGGCAATGCGGGAGCCGTGCCTCTGACCTCCGCGGTTTCGCAGATTGATTCCGCGATTATGGTTTCATCGTTCATTTGCTTGAATGTACCTCGCAGGCCTCAGCTTCTTCGAACTCAGTATCTGACGAGCCAACATAATCGTGTACAGCATCAACGATTTCCTGGGCCATGTGCTTCCAGGTATGCGCGCGCAGGCAACGGCCCAGGGTAAGAAAATCTTGTCGCACCGTTTCCGGCTGAAAGTTCCAGCGCAGAAGCAGGCTGACGAGAGCAGCCTGATCACTGGCATCATGCAACAGCACGTGCGAGAGTTCCGCCGGGTAGAGTTCTGCAATGCCCGCAGTTGCTGTGACGATCGCGGGTACGCCGCGGCAGATTGCCTCATGCACATTCAGACCAAACGCTTCGTAATGTGCTGGACTGACCAGCAGGTCTGAGGCCGCGAGGACATCGCGAATGCGATCGCTGAATCCAATGAGGCGAACCCGCGACGCTAATCCACTTGCCTCGATGCGTGCCCTCCAGGCGGGCACTCCTCGGCCTCCTCCAGCGATGACCAAATCGCAATCGCACTGTTTGCGGAACTCCGGATTCGACCAAGCTGCCCAGAGTGTGTCCAGGCCCTTGTTTTGATCGTGTCCCAGAGCGCCGACGAAGGTCATGACCTTGCGAATTGCGTCGAGTTTCAGCCATGCGCGCGCACGCAGCTTTTCCTCGGGCGTGACCTCCGTCCATTCGGGATCGGCACCAAGATAGATTTTGACTACTCGGGAAGGATCCACCTTGAGAAGTTCAATGACGTCTCGCCTGGTTCGCTCTGAGTTAGCGACAACCAGGCGCGCCTTGCGGACTGCGCGCAGTTCCCGGCGCCGGCTGCGTCCTTTGGTGAATCCTTCTTTTGCGCGAAACCAGGCTGGAGTATTCTCCGGCAGGACCGATGGCCAGGCGTGGTGCACGCTGTGCACCCAGTTCACATCGGGCGAAGGGCAATTGCCGCCATTGGCCACAACGATCGCATTCGGAAATTGAGATTTCATTTCCCGCGCCACCCGTCTACCCTGGAAATCAAGAGCCTGTTCGCCCAACAGGTAGGAATTGAGCGGCCGCGGAACCAGGTGAATGGTGGCCGCACTCTGCCGAAACTCGTCCGAGACGCGATGCGCCACCAGATGCACTGGAACATTCTGTTCCAGGAGGTATCGCGCGAGCGCGGAATTGGCCTTGTCCATCCCGCCGAGATCGTGGAAGCCTCCGGCGACAATGACCCACGGCTGCGCTTTGCCATTCCTAGTCCTCACGATCCCACCTTGGCCAACCAGTAGTCATTCACGATTGGCGCCGTCAGCGAGGCAGGAGTTTCTTCCAGCACCTTCTTACCCAAAGCCGCCCAGCTGATTGAGAGTAAAAGGATCGGAGTACCGGGAATCGAGGTCAGCAGACCTGTCCCGATTAGTCCCGTGAGGAAGTAAGCCAAACAGGTAATCCATGCCAGTCGTTTCCCGTACTCAAAAGCTTGGCCGCGTTCGATCTTGCGCCGGAACAACCAGAACAGGAAGCCCACCCAAAGGAATAGCCCAGGCAATCCTTCTTCAAGAAGAATGCGGGCATATTCGTTCTCAATGCGAACCGGATCTTTCAATCGGTCCTGCAGGAAGTAGGGAATGCTGGTTCCACCCCCACCCAAGCCATTGCCCATGGGATAGCGAGCTGCAGCTTCGAAGAAGCCCATGTTGACGCTGGTGGCAACACGCTCGCCCACATAGTCTGTGTCAGAAAGCTCGGTAAACCGCTGCAACCGCTGGTTCCCCGCCGCGACAAAGCAAATAACGAGAACGATGGCGATAAGGCCCGCTCGCAGAGCCACGGGCACGCGGCCACGCACTGCAGCGGCAGCAAATAGGATTGCCATCACCACGAAATGCGAGCGGCTAGCGCACATCAGCACGCCAATTGCTGACGCGGCAAGCCCGGCGGCCAAGACAATCCTGCGCAGCGTAGCCTGCTTTCTTTGGAACCAAGCTCCCAGCAGAAAGGGCATTGTCATTACCATCGTCCCTCCATAGGCAGCGGGGCTGCTGAAGAAAGATGGGATCCGGTAGGCGGTGTAGTTGGCAATATCCTTACTGTTGTACAGAATCTGGGTAACTTCATTGTGCGGGAAAAATCGATCAATGCCCAGGAAGTACTCAGCCCCCGCCATCAGGAAAGCGGCGATGTTCAGAATTGCGAGCGACGTGGCTAGCCTGCAAATCGTGCTATCCTCCAGACGAGTTCCCAATATGAGAAACGGAATGAAAAAGATGTCGGCTCGGAGGCCGACGACCTGAATCATTGGGTCCTGCACGGGTAACAGGAACAAAAGCACCGGCCAGAGGACGAGAAGAGTGATCCACAATTTCAGCCAGCGCGCATCTCGTCCCTCAAGCTTTTTCTTGATGTCGCCCCAACGGGCGGCATACAATCCGACAACGCCCGCGTCAAAGATGAAATGAGAAGCGGCGCCGTTGAAATTTGCACGGGTGATCCCGTAGATGTATCCCACAGCAAACACCGCCACCAGTCCAGCAACCAGCGACCGGCGCCCTGCGGCAAAGACAATTGTGATTGCTGCGAAACACAGTAGGAGTTCGATCATGGTCTCAGCGCCCCTCGAGGGGTGTTGTGATTGCCGAACTCATCTGCCGCCTCGCCCGAGGAGCAGAATTTTTACCGTCTGAAAGAGGATGAGCAGATCGAGCCCAATCGACATGTTCTTGATATAGAAGAGGTCGAACGCCAGCTTTTCCTGATTGTCTTCAAGGGATGCGCAATATCCGCGATTGATCTGGGCCCATCCGGTGGCGCCGGGCTTGACCGCCCAGCGCTGTGAGTAAAACGGAATCTTCTCGGCCAGATCCGATTCCTGATCTGGAACAAAGGGACGCGGCCCGACGAAATACATGTCGCCACGGAGGATATTGAATAGCTGCGGCAGCTCATCCAGCCGCAAACGCCGCAGATAGCCGCCTACCCGGGTAATCCGGTCATCCGCCTCCATGGCAGGTATATGCTTCCCGCCCTTGTCGGAGCCTTGTCGCATGGAGCGAAACTTGTAAAGCGTAAAAATCTTTCCATCTTTGCCGATGCGCTCCTGGCGAAAGATCGCCGGCCCATCCGAGTCGAGGCGGACACAAATTGCGACCAACGCCATTAACGGCAAGGTAATGATTATCCCGACGAGCGCGAGGAAAATTGAGAGACCTCGCTTATAAACCGACATCACTCTCGAAATTCGGAAACCCGGCGAAAACAGTAGCCAGCTAAGCCGGAGCGAATCGAGGGATATCTTCCCAGTTACGGTTTCGAAAAACTCAGCACCGTCCTGTATGACTACCCCTTTCATCTTGAGTTTCAGCAAAGATTCAATCGGCAGCTTACCCCGTCGCTCGGTCATAGCAACCACGATCCGTTTGACCTGTTCCTTTTCGATGACGTCTTCCAGTTGGTCGATACGGCCAATGGCGGGAAGCCTGCCTGACCCGGCGCCACCGTCCCGGTCCGAAACGCAACCAACCAGTTGCACCCCAAGTTCTTTTCGCTTCTCGACTTCGGTGAACAGCGACTGTGTGAGAGCGCCATCTCCAACCACCAGCATTCGCTCCGAAAATCGCGGCAAGTGATTGAGAAGAAGGAAAAGCCTGCGCAACAACGCGATCGAGATTCCGACTAAGACCAGGCCGGAAAGAAACACCGAGTAGCCAATGCGCAGCCAGGGATACGCAACATACAATCCGGCCAGAATCAAACATGAAGTACCGAGGACCTGAATGAGCCTGGTCAACACTTCGCGCCGGTTACCGAGCACGAGCGTGTCGTACAAATCGAAGTAATACATGCAAACGATAAAAATCGCGGAAATAGCGAATATCTTTATGAAGCCCCGTTCATACCAAAGCATCAAGTCCGCATCCATGAGCCCGAACCACAGGACAATGGATGTAGTGAAGCCCAACGTGACCAGAAATGCCTCCGACATCCCGAGCAGCAGGGTACGGGCCGGAAAGTAGGCATTGAACAGACGAATCACTTGGTTTTCCCTCGCTTGCTTCCACGGCGATGAGGAGTTCCGTAGTAGTACATATACTGAGACTGTGCCTCTTTGGCTTCGTTCAAAATCACTCCGCAGATCAATTTGGGATCAATGGAATTCAAGGTAAGGCGCAAAACCTTCTTGGAGGTGACGCCTTCGCGTACAACGATCAGGACGCGATCTACCAGCTGAGACCAGAGGTCTGCATCGGCGACAGCCGCGACCGGCGGCGCATCGATAATGACCCAATCGAACATATCGCTGAAATGGTTTAATAGAACCGGAAGGCGCGGAGACTGCAGCAACTCCAGGGGCCGAGAACAATCCCGACCGGCAAAAAGACACCAAAGGCTCAGATCCTGGAAGCGATATAGGTTTTGAGTCAGCGGAGCACTGTCAGTCAGTTGTTCGCTGATCCCATTGAGGTCCTGGACTCCAAACAGTGAGCCGAGCTTGGGCTGGCGAAGGTCACCCTCGATGAGCAGCACCCTCTTCGCCTTGTGGCGTGCCAGGCTGATAGCGATGTTGGCGGCCATCAGGCTCTTCCCTTCTTCCTTTACGCTGCTGGTAATAAGCAATCTCTTGACGGAATGGACCTCCTGCAAACGGTTCAGTCGCGTACCCAGAATGGAAAACTTTTCCGCCCCAAGGTCGCCATGTTCGTTGAGCGCAGCCAGTCGATTGGCGCTCGTCAACCTGCATGGCAGGATGGGAGTATCCGTGAGAGAGCCACCACTCGCCTCTTCCCGCAACTCGCGCAGCAAATCGGCAGCCGCGCGGAATTCCTGCTGGGGAACGACTTCGCCGGTTTCAATCGGCGCGATCTCTGGCATCATTCCAGAGCGCTGAAGTGCCTGAAAAACACGACTCATTCGTTAAATGGCTCCGTTCTGTTCAGCGTGCTCACTGCTCGTCATCTGGTCGTCACTTCTACGCCCGGGGCATCCATGGGTAGCAAATGGAAATCCGCGGCGATTTCATGAATGATCTCTTTCGAGACAGTGTTCAGTTGCCTCCCATACGCCGCGATCAAGGCATTTTCGCAAATCGTATTCACCAGCCGCGGAACGCCTTTGGAATGCTCAAAAACACTTCCTATACTGTCTTCCGGGAACAACGTGCGCCCGCGACCGTTCGCTCCCGCCAGATGCAGCCGGCGGTAGATGTACTGTGCCGTTTCGGGAAGCGTCAAGGATTCCAGCCGGCAACGAAGGGCGATCCGTTGTTTCAATTGCCTTAATTCGACTGATTCCAGCTTCTGTTCGAGTTCAGGTTGACCGACCAAAAGAATTTGCAGAAGCTTCTTCCTCGAATTCTCCAGGTTCGTCAACAGTCTGATTTCCTCCAGGACCTCCCAAGTGAGGAGCTGCCCCTCATCCACGATCAAAGCGGTTGCAAGTCCGCGCTGGTGACGCTCGATCAAGAATCGGTTTAGCTGTACCAGCAGCTGCCCCTTACTCTCGACCGCAGGTAATCCGAAGTCGCCGGCTACATACTGAAGAAACTCAATTGGCGAAAGCATCGTGTTGAAGACATATGCGAACTCGGTGTGGCAACGCGACAACAACTCCATCACGCAGCGCAGCATGAGCGTCTTACCTGTGCCAACTTCGCCGGTCAGCACGACAAAACCCATTTGCCGCTGGACTCCGTAGTACAAACTAGCCAAAGCCTCGTTATGCTTTGGAGTAGGGAACAAGAAATAAGGATCGGGCGTGATATCGAACGGGTTCCGCGCGAGACCAAAATGTTTTCTGTACATGTGATTAGCCTCGATAGTACGCAAGCAGATTGCCCAAGCCGATACAGAGGACAATCACGGCCACGGCCGCCCATTCGAATCTGTTCCGAAGTCGCCGCGCGGCATCTTCCGAAGGCAGCGTCAGGCTTGGAATGTCGGCCAGCAGCGGAGTGGAGAATTCCTTCAAATCGCGCTCGCTGTGGACGCGATCGTCAATCGTTTCCAGGCCGGCCGAAACTAGCAACGCAAACATAAATCCCGCAACCAAAGCAAAGAAACTGTACCGCAGCCGGTCTGGCGAGTACGGCTTCGCCGGCAAGTTTGGCGGATCCAGTACGCGCAACTGCTCGCCCTGCTGACGCTTCTCCAGATTGGTTGCGAGCTCCGACTGGTTTTTCTTGGCCAATAGCGACTCATAATTCGCGCGCGACTGGTCGTAGTTACGAGTCAGGTCGGCCAACTGCTGCTCGCGGACTGGCGTTTCATTCAGGCGCCGCTGGTAATCGCCGATCTGTGCTTCCAGCGAATCGATAATTTTTTGCCGGTAGGTAATATCGCGATCATTTGCTTTGATCTGGCTTTCAAGTTGAATGATCGGAGTCATCGCATTTACTTCTGCGGGAGTACGAGCTGTGTCTGGATCGTCTGTACTTGGCTTCGAATTCTTGGACTGCGACTCGGCATCAATCTTGCTCTTGAGCGCCTCTGCGGCTGCAAGCTGTTTGCGTGCTTTCACCAGGTCAGGATGCCGATCGGTATAGCGGGTTGAGAGATCTGCAACTTGGCTCTTTAGGGTATTGATCTCGTGATCCACCTGGTCAGAAAGAGGGACTTCCTTACTATGTTGCAAGGAGTCGCGTACAGCTTTATATTGTGCCAGGAGAGAATGCATATATAGATCCTGCTGTTTAGCACGGTTCAGCGCGTCTGACTCCGCTTCTACTCTTCCCTGCAGTCCTGACAAAATTCCGACGTTGCTTTGCATCTGCCCCGGAAGCTGGCCTAAGTACTTATCCTTGAAATCTCGAATGCTCTGTTCCTGCTGGGCGAGTTGTTTGCCGGCATCGTCCAGTTGGTTCTGCAGGAATCCGGTCGTGCTTTCTGATTGCTGCTCCCGCACGCGTAAGTTCTCTTCAATAAACAACGACGTGAGTTGACTTGTGACCTGCTGCGCAAGACGCGGATCTGCAGAGCTGTACGAAATCTTGAAGGCGGTCAACTCTTCGCGCTTACCTGGAGCCTGCACCAGATCAATACGAATGTCGCTGCGCATGCGGTCCACCAATTCTTCCGGACTCATGTGAGCGCGTTCTTTGGAATACAGGTGCAGCTCCTCAATGATCCTTTCCAGCCGCGTGCGACTCATGATGGTCTGAGTCATACTGTTCAGCCGCTCCTGAAGATCGATCGATACATTAGGAGTGACATACTGTTCTGGAACCTTCTGTTGTTCAATGAGGATGACGCTTTGCGAACGATAAACAGCCGGCAACAGCCACGCGAAGAGCCATCCCGTTAGCCAGATTCCGAACAATATCAGCAGAAAGCACCAGCGACGCCGGTACAGAGCCTCACGGTAAGTCTCGATCGTTGCTAACGGTGTGCTTTCCTGTTGCGGTTCGATCATTGTCAGCGTCCTAGTCCGTGTGAAAACTCGTAATTGAGGGAAAGCGAAATTTGATTGTGGTCCAGGTTGCCAAAGATGGGTTGGCCAACCAAATCCAATTGATGAATACGAAGGTAGCTGGCCTGCGCCGAAAGTCCGTGGCGAAATGACCGGTGCAGGGATGCGCCACCAGAAACGGCAGCAAAGCTGACCGGGCTGGCAGTTCCCAGAAGCTGGCTATTGGAGTAGTCGGCGTTCACATCTACTGTCCATTTTCTGAAAACCTGCCGGGTGACTCGGCCGCTGAAGTCGTTATAATGTCCCGCGCCGCTCAGACCATCACCGTCGTTTACTCGTCTCACAGCAGAAAGCGCGAGGCCAGTCCTCTTTCGCTGGACTTGAAGAGTGGAGCCGCCACTTACAGACCATCCTCCGAACTGAGATTGGACAAAATGCCGGTCCACCACCGAGCCGTTGTCAATCTCGACAAAAATCTGATTATGGTTTCTGGTGTACTGTGGACCAATAAACCCAGACAGAGTCATACCCTTGGCGAAGGTCACGCTGTGGGTGTAGAAAAAGCCCTGCGACTGCCCTCCGGAATCGACCCCTTGCACCCAATAATCCTGATGCTGATACATCAGTCCAATCGTGTGGCGCCGCGACAAGCGATAGCTGTAAGAAGCTTCACCATCGGCGGCCCTGGTATCAATCAATTGCTGCTGCGGACTGCCGACAGTGCCCGATTTTTCATCGAAATTCACTTCGTCGAAATTTCCGCTGACCGTGAATTCCGAGCGCGCGCTCAGCATTTGTGTTGCTTGTAAGCCAACTTGTTCATAAGTTCTTCGCGAGTAAGGCGCAAGTAAGCTATCGTCCGGGCGACTCAAGAGCCCGAACTCAGAAACCGTATCCAACGGAGCATTTCTCAATATGCTGCTATCGATACGAAAGTTATCGTGAAGACGAATGTCAGTGTGTCGAGCAACCTTGAATGTCATATCTGTGCCGAAGTTCTGGTTCAGCATCGAACCAGTTTGTCCGCTTTGGTCCAGAACAACTCCGGGATCGTATTCGAGGCTCCAGCGCATACGTTTTCGGTCTTGCATAAAACTAAAGTTCGACTGCAGATAAGTCACCCAGTTCCCACCGCCATTAGCAATATAGCTGCTGCTGTCGTACATGCCTTGAGCGCTGAACTGTGTACGGATTACGTTAGTCATTTGGCCGCTACTGCCCAGGGTCACCGGGGCAATTTCGCCGCTGACCGCATTCGGTGCGGTGCTCTGTGCACTCGCCAAACCGGTAACGGCAAGCAAAATGAGAAAACCGGCGAAGCTCTTATGCACGATGCACCTCACGGAACCACGATGGTGTCGCCGGGCTGCAGGACTATGTTCTGTTGAAATTTCTGGCCCTTGATCACCTGCTTGTAGTTGAACTTAATTTTTTCCGGCGGTCCAGACGGAGTAGCGCGGAGAATATAGATCTTATTGGTCTTGGCAAAGTCCCGGAAGCCGCCGCCCAACGCAATGGCATCCAGCACGGTGGTCGGCTTATCCAGGGGAAACGCTCCCGGACGCGATACTTCGCCCAGCAGGTTATACTGCTGCGCTTTTATTTCCTGCACACTGACCGCGACTTGAGGATTGTCAATATAGGACTTGAGTTGCTTCTCAATCGCGTCCTGAAGTTGCTTTGCCGTCAGCCCACTTGCGGTGATGTCGCCAATCAGCGGCATGGTAATCTTCCCGTCCGGTCGAACCGGAACTGAATGTGAGAGCTCCGGCTCTTTCCAAACGCTGATGGAGAGCACATCCTCAGAGCCGATGACATAGTCCGGAGCGACGGCCGGAGACACGAGCGCATTCTTTTCAGATTTATGAGCAGAACCGATGCGAGTTGCCGAAACTGAAGCAGCATTCGAATCGTTGTACTGCTGTCCGAAACCCGGCAGTGACAGTTGCAGCGACAGTATCGCCGCAAAACTCCAGGCAAATGTGTGAACCGATTTGAAACTCATCGTTTACCCCTTAAAGATGAACATCTAATCGCCTTCCAGAGAAGGCATCTCCGAAAACCTAAGCGCTTCCACCGCTCCCGCTTCTTTCAGCTTGTACAGCAGAGCGCGATAGCTAATGTTGAGCGCCCTCGCCGTCTGTTTTCTGTTCCAGCGATGCGCCTTTAACGCGTTGAGGATAATTTTGCTTTCCAACTGGCGAACTGCCTGGCGGCTCAGCAACTTTAGAGACATGGAGCCGTCATAGACGAAATCGTCGCCCAGCGTGTCGGGACGCTGAATTTTCATCTCACCAAAGAGGATTTCCTGGTCCCCGAGAATGACAAAACGCCGGATGGAGTTCTCTAACTCGCGAATGTTGCCCGGCCAGTGATAACGCTGAAAGGTGGCGATCATCTGCGGCGACAACTGTCGCGTCGCGCAGTTGTATTTGTCGCTATAGAGATCGAGGAAGTACTTCATCAATGCGGGAATATCCGCCGAGCGTTCGCGCAAGGGAGGCACTTGCAGGTTCACTACATTGATTCTGTAAAAAAGGTCCTGGCGAAACTTGCCCTTCTCCACCTCCGCTTCCAGCGAACGATTCGTGGCGCAGATTACGCGAACCTCAACCTTGGTATCTTTCTGGCCGCCGATGCGGCAGAATTGACCATCTTGCAGCAACTGCAGGAGCTTGCTTTGTAAGGGAAAATCCAGTTCCGAAATTTCATCCAGAAAGAGGCTGCCGCTGTTTGCCAGCTCGATTCGGCCAGGTTTTGTGCCGTAGGCTCCGGTAAATGCTCCGCGCTCGTAGCCGAACAATTCACTTTCGATGAGCGTGCCCGGAATCGCCGGGCAATTCACCTTCACGAACGGCCCAGACTTCAGTGGCGATAAACTATGGATCAATCGCGCCATGATGTCCTTGCCGGTGCCGCTTTCGCCTTGAATCAGAACCGGCACATCGGCGTTGGCCACTTTATGAATCTGTGAACGGAGTTCCAGCATCTGCCGCGAACTGCCAAAAATAATCTCCTCTGAAGGCAAGGACTGAAAGTTGGACAACAGCGCTGAAGCGATACTTGCGGCCATATTTGAGCCTTTCCAAATTCTCCAGGGTGCCGGGGCTTAAGCAGGCTATTGCACTCAAATCGCCAAGTTTTTCACACTCCTCCTATGGGCCAGCAGGAATGGATTCTGCATGAACTTCCATTATTTACAACGACTTAACAGCGCCGCTGTGAGGATCGATATGGAATTGGAGTTGTCGGGAATGTCAGTGAAAGGAAAACGTTTTCACACGGTGGAAGCAAAGTTCCTCTTCAATGACCTGCCAAAAGCGCTCTGATCGCCGGGGGAGGCAAATAGCTCTTCAGATCATCCAGAAATTCGCTTTTATTCCAGCGGCTTGCTTTTGGAATCAATTACTTAGGCGGCAACTTTCAAAAACCTAGGATTTGATTGGGAACAGGGGTATCGGGTTGAAAGGGCGAACCCGAAACTGCGGTGAGCGTACCGTCGGAAGCGATGGAGAACACAGAAATCGAGCCTCCATTTCCGCTGGCGCTGTTGGACACCAGCAGAAAGCTTCCGTTAACGGCAGTGGCGGCAAAGACAGGCCGCGTACCCACCGCATAGGGTGAACCTTTAATTTCTGTGAGTTGCCCGCTGGTATTGTTCAGAGCGAAGGCAGAAACCGTCGCCGAAGTCTGATTCACCACATACAGCACTCCATGCGAAAACGCTGAGCTCACAGGTGTAACGCCGGCTGGAAGCGGAGAACCGGCGGCTTCGGTCAGGACGCCGTTTAGGGAAACATTGAATTCTGAAACGCTTCCATTGCCTAGCGAACCACCAATATTGGTCGCGAACAGGAAATTTCCTGTCGTATCGAAATTCAGGTAAACCGGTGAACCATTCACTGGGGTAGTAGTCGTGAGCGGCGTCAGGCCGCCAGTGCTGGTAATCGCGAATGACGTGATCAGGTTCGTGTTGGGGTTCGAGGTATACAGAAACCCGCCATTTGGCGAGATCGCCAGACCCATTTCGCCCGACGCATTCAGCGAGACTGGGAAACCCGAGAGCAGTGAAAGAGCTCCCGTAGAGGAGTCGAACGTATATCCGTCGATTTGCGCCGGCGTGCTGCTCAGTGCATATACAAATTGGCCGTTGGGATGGACAGCGATCCTGATCTCATTTCCGGGAGCGACAAATGGCGATCCCGCTACCGGGGTCAAAGCTGCCGTAGACGCGTTCACGCCGAAAACTGCGGTGCTTGCGGACGAAGAATTTGCTACCAGCAAGAACTTCTTTGCGGGATCGACCGCGATGGAATCTGGAGACGAGCCGCCAGTCGACATTGGAGAATTCAGGGTCGTCTGAAGCTGTCCAGTGGTCGGATTCAACTGATACGCTGAGACGCTCCCATTATTGCTATTGGTCACGTAGACCGGCGAGCCAGTTTGCTGAGTTCCACCAGAGCTGCCGACGGAGACTGGCACAGAACCGCTTCCACCTGACCCACACCCCAGCCACAGAACGGTTGACGCGATCATCAAGCCCGACAACAAACGAGTGATCATAAGAACGCGGGAAAAATTCCGCTCCAGGTTCATTTTATCGTTGAAGCTCGAAACCGTATTGAAGAAGAGTCTTTCCCCTCCACGGATCAGTAACTCACCAGGTTCCGGAATGGGCGACGAGCCCGAAACCGCAGCGAACTGGCAACGAGCTTCGTATGAATCATGTTTTCTTCGGTACAACCGGCAACTCTGAACCCACTCTCTAACGCTTGTGACGCCTTGTTTCATTGAATTTCCAGTGTCCCGCTGACTGCCGCTTCCTTCAGGCGATTGCTTAAAATCAACGCGCTTGTTCAAAAGACCACCACTGACGCAAACCACCATTCGGACATGCCGAATTCTTCTCCTGCTTCCATTGTTCTGCATGTCGATTCCATCATTCGCTCGGGAGATACGAGGAGTGGTCGAGGACGGCTCCCACGCCTCAATCGCCGGAGCGAGTGTCACGCTGGTGCAAGGGAGCAATCGGCAAACCCAGATCACGGGTGGTGACGGGAGCTTTGAATTCGCGGCAGTAAGCGCGGAGCAGGTCCAAATCGAAGTCGCCGGCCAGGGATTCGCCGATACGCGCCGCACGGTTAAACCGGGAACAACCAACTTGGCGTTGTCCATCATTCTCGATCCTGAAAGCGTGCGCTCGCAGGTCGTAGTAACGGCTTCGAGAACCGCTCTGCCGATCGCGGAAACGCCGGAAAGCGTGCAGGTCCTGTCTCGAAAAGAACTTGCATCCAGCGGCGCGCTGGCAATCGATGACGTGCTGCGGAACGTCGCCGGTTTTGATCTGTTCCGGCGAAACAGCAGTCGCACCGCCAATCCGACAACGCAGGGTGTGTCGCTGCGCGGGGTTGGTTCCAGCGGCGCCAGTCGCGCCCTCATCCTGCTCGACGGAGTCCCTGTCACCGATCCGTTTGGCGGATGGATGAATTGGAGCACAATTCCGCGCGCGGCCGTCGACAGTGTTGAGCTGCTGCGCGGCGGCGCATCGGATCTTTATGGTGGACAAGCCCTGAGCGGCGTTGTCCAGATGCTGACCAGGATTCCCGAGGCCACCGACGCCGATCTGGATGTGTCGTACGGCAATCAGCGCACGCCCAGCGCCTCCGGATACATCGGCCACGTATTCGGCAAGTGGACAGCCTCGCTCGCCGCCGACTATTTCCGCACCGAAGGCTACATCCCGGTCGAGATTTCGCAGCGCGGGCTGGTGGACAATCCTGCAAATTCTCTGCACCGGAATGGCGAGTTGTTTCTGCAGCGGCAAATCTCGCAGCGCTCGCGCTTTTTCGTTCGCGGCCTCGGCTATGACGACTCCCGCCACAACGGAACTATCATCGAGGTCAACCGAACGCGCGCCTGGCAGGCCGTAGCCGGTCTTGATGTCGAGACCGCAGCGGGCGACCTGCTCCAGCTTCGCGGATATGGCGGCACCGAAGATTATCACCAGACCTTCGCTTCTGTTGCGGCGAATCGCGCCAGCGAATCTCTGGCGCGGGTGCAAACCGTCCCGTCGCGACAGTGGGGACTCAGCGCGCAGTACTCGCACCTGTTTTCCCCGCGCAACACTCTCTTAGCCGGCGTGGATGCCAGCTCTGTCACCGGAGAAAGCGATGACGAGATCTTCATTGCCGGAAATCCATCGAGCCTGGTAAATGCCGGCGGTCACGATGTGAGCGTCGGCGTTTTCGCAGAAGACATCGCCCGCCTGACCTCGCGTTGGATTGTGACCGGAGTTTTTCGCGTGGACCATTGGCAAACGCTGAGCGGCTTCAGCAACACCACGAGTTTGCTCACGTCGAATTTCGTGCCTACAAATTTCGCCAATCGCTCAGAGACAGCGTTGGCGCCCAAGCTCGCCAGCAGCTATCACCTTAATGACAGCATTGAGCTGCGCGGCTCGGTTTATCGCTCGTTCCGCACTCCAACTCTCAACGAACTCTACCGCTCCTTCCGCCTGGGAAATATCGTGACTCTCGCCAACCAGCAACTGCGCGCCGAGCGGCTCACTGGATGGGAAGCAGGACCAGCGGAAAAACTGCTCAATGGCAAGCTGCGCCTGCAGCAAAGCTTCTTCTGGGCGAGCGTGCATCGGCCCATTGCAAACGTGACCCTGAGCACCACTCCAGCGCTGATCACCCGCATGCGGGAAAACATCGGCAGCACGCGCGCTCTCGGCTTCGAGGCCCAGGCGGACTGGGAACTGTTGAAATGGGCCGACTTGGCGGCCCAATATCAATTTGTTGATGCGACTGTGACTTCGTTTCCCGCGAATCCGATGCTTGTGGGGAATCTTGTGCCTGAAGTTCCGCGCCACGAGTTCACTTTCCAGGCGCGATATAGCAATCCCGCATTCTTCACCGCGGCCGTCCAGGCAAGGAGCAGCAGTTCCGTTTTTGACGACGATCTCAACACGCTACCGCTCGATTCCTATTTCAAGCTCGATGCCTTCCTCTCCCACCGCATCAGTTCCAATATGGACGTGTATATCGCCGGCGAAAATCTGCTCAACCAGCATTTCATGGTCGCCCGCACCCCAATCGTCACCCTCGGATCTCCCCTGACGGCACGCGTCGGCATTCAGTTGCATTTGCGGCGATGAAACTGGTTTCATATGAGAATCGCTGAGCGTCGTCTGAATCCGGAAGAAACTTGACCTCGAAACCATCCCAAAATGAGCGCATGCGGAAGTCTCGCGATCTGCAACTGCGGGCCGAAAAGCTTTTTCCCGGGGGCGTCAATTCTCCTGTGCGCGCCTTTCGCGCAGTCGGCGGCGATCCTCCATTTATTGTGCGCGCTCGGGGCCCAAAGCTCTGGGACGCCGACGAGAATGAATACATTGATTACGTTGGCTCCTGGGGACCGATGATCCTGGGGCACGCCGATCCCGAGGTGACGGAAGCAGTGCAGCGCGCGGCCCAGAATGGGACCAGCTTCGGCGCGTCCACGGCCGCAGAGGCCGAGCTGGCGGAGCTCGTAATCGAGGCTTTTCCCTCAATCGAGAAGCTGCGCTTCGTAAGCTCGGGGACCGAAGCCACCATGTCGGCGATCCGGCTCGCGCGGGCTTTCACCGGACGCAAATACATCATCAAGTTTGAAGGCTGCTATCACGGACACGCCGACTCTCTTTTGGTCAAGGCCGGTTCAGGGGTGGCAACGCTCGGTATTCCCGGATCCGCCGGCGTGCTCGAAGAACAGGCACAGTTCACGCTGGCTCTGCCTTTCAATTCTGCCGCAGCGGTGGAAAAGGCATTCGCGCGCTATCCCGATCAAATTGCCGCGATCATCGTCGAACCCGTGGTGGGAAATATGGGCTGCGTGCCGCCTGCCGAGGGCTATCTGAAAAACCTTCGGCAGCTTGCGGCGAAGGACGGCGCATTGCTGATCTTCGATGAAGTCATGACCGGCTTTCGCATCGCGTTCGGCGGGGCGCAAGAGTTATACGGCGTGAAACCGGACATTACCACTTTGGGAAAGATCATCGGTGGTGGCCTGCCGGTGGGAGCCTACGGCGCGCGCGAGGAGATCATGCAAATGGTCGCACCGCTCGGACCCATGTATCAGGCGGGTACGCTCAGCGGAAATCCGCTGGCCATGGCCGCGGGAACGGCCACGCTGCGCCGTCTGAAACGCGATCGACTGAAGATCTACTCGGTCCTGGAAGAAAACTCAGCGAAACTTGTGCAGGGCATTTCCAAATCGGCGCAGAAGTCCGGAATAGAAGTCAGCGCCAATCGTGTGGGATCGATGTTTACCTGGTTTTTTCAGCCAGACGAAGTTCGAGATTGGGACACCGCCTCGCGATCCAATACCGCCAGCTTCGCCCAATTTCACCGGGGCATGATCGAGCGCGGCATTTATCTGCCGCCATCGCAATACGAAGCCGCATTCCTGAGCGCAGCCCACACAACAGGAGATATTGAGCAAAGTATCGAGGCAGCGCGCAACACATTCGCATCATTTCAGTCCGCGATTTTCACCCCGAATCCCTGAGAACAGGGAAAAAATACAGGGAATTCTGTGTTGGCAGGCTCTCAATCGTCAGATTCTGCCCAAAATTCGCAAATCTCTCCAGAAGCTGAGGAAAGGAACAGGAAAAGAACAGGAAAGCGGTGGAAAAGCTCCTCCGACCCGCATCAATGCTGATTCAATCTGCGTTGCTCAGAAGGATTCACGAAAATAACAGGAAAGGAGCAGGGAATTCCGGGCGAACGACGGGCCGGGCTCCTCTTTGAAAGAAACGAAAAATCGGAAACCGCGGCAATGCCTCCTTCATCTGAAGCAGCGGAAGATGATTTCATAAATCCTAAGGAGGAACTCTGATGCAGCCGCGAATCGATTCTTACAAAGTGGCGCCCGAAGGCTACAAGGCGCTGTTGGGACTCGAACAATATATTAAGCACTCCGGGCTGGAGCTGCCTTTGCTGCACTTGATCAAGCTGCGCGCTTCGCAAGTGAATGGCTGCGCGTATTGCATTGACATGCACTGGAAAGACCTGAAGGCCATCGGCGAGACCGAGCAGCGTCTGTACGGGCTCGATGCCTGGGAAGAGTCTCCGTATTACAGCGAGCGCGAACGCGCCGCGCTGGCCTGGACCGAAGTCGTTACCCGCATCAGCGACGGCCACGCGCCCGACGACGTGTACGAACGAGTCCGCGCCCAGTTCAACGAAAAAGAACTCACTGACCTCACACTGGCGATCGCCACCATCAACGCCTGGAACCGGCTCGCGATCTCGTTGCGCGCCGTGCCCGGTGCATATCAGGCGCAACCGCTGAAGAAGGGCGCATAAACATGATTCCAGGAGTTCGTGTAAAGGCGCGGCATGCCGCGTCTCCTTTTCTGGAACGCTGTTTACTGCGATGTCATCCTGACGACGAACGATCCCGCCTTGCGGGATCGTGAGAAGGAAGGACCTCCGCGGAATGGTTCTGTCGCCTGCACCGGGTACAGGCTCTTCGGCCACTTATCGTGCTTGAAGAGCCGCACGTCCCGTAATTTCATCCGATGCACGCCAGCAGATCCTTCGGCCGCTTCGCGTCCTTCAGGATGACACTCTTCAACGGATCGTGCAGCTGGTACGAACGCAACCGTCCGGCCTCGGAATCAAAAGCGTTGTGCGACCTCGCACAACCCGCTAAAGCGTCCGATCCGGGCGGGATGGTACTTGGGGCTGCCCTGCCGCCCGGGGCCGCCTAAAACGGCGCCCACATAATCTGCACTTCTGCTGGGCTCCCAGCTCGCGCTTCGCATTCTTGTCCTCGCGAAGACATTCAGGCGAACAAAACGGAGACTTCCGTTTCTGGTGCTTGCCACCGCAGCGGCAGCAGAATCGCTCGAAGATTGGTTGAGAGTCGCTCATTATTTCGCGGTTCCTCGCAGCCTGTATTTCCGTGGTACCGCGAAACCCGCTTTCCGCGCAACATAGAAGATTGGCAAATCGCGCTTAATCCGTCGGTCGATCCCACACACGAAACTTCAACAAAATCAGCAGCTTGAATTTTGTGGGGTCCTTCTCGTTTCAGATCGGGAAAATAAATCCAAATTCTTCAGCAGCTTGCAAAATGCATAGAGCGACGGATTGCAATCCGTGGGTCGCAAAGAAAGTTGTGGAAAAGTTGAAGAAAAAGGCTTGGTGGGCGCGGAGCACGGCGACAACGGTGCCATCCTGATAACATTTTTCTAACTCTCGTAGCGGTGCACACAAGCCGCGAAAATAATTTAGTAGCCTGCAGCCAGCAGCTTCCCTCGCTCCAACGTCAACTCGGCGGCAATCAGGTTCTTCACCTTGCCTCGCCAGACGAGGACCAGCGCGCTGCCCAGCACCATGAGCGAGAGCGCGAGGCCCAGCCAAATTCCGAAGGCGCCGAGACCGCGGCGAAATCCGAAATAGTAGCCGAGCGGGAGACCGATCACCCAATAGGCGATCAGTGAACTCAACATCGGCATTCGGGTTTCGCCGGCCCCCCGCAGCGCGCCGGTGGCTACGGTTTGCAGTCCGTCAAAGAGTTGGAATGCGGCGGCTACAAACAGCAGCAGCACGCCAATGCGCATGACCTCAGGATCTGGACTGAACAGCCGGATGATCGCCCGCGGCGCCAGAACGAATACGATTGCCGCGCAGCTCATGAAGCCCGCGCCGAGGGCGATGGCGGTCCAGCCTGCTCGGCCGGCAGCCGCCGCGTCGCGGCCTCCCAGGCCTTGACCCACGCGCACCGCCGCCGCCGAGCTGATTCCAAGCGGAACCATGTAGGTGAGGCTGGCGCAGTTGAGCGCGATCTGGTGCGCTGCGATGGATGCGGGACTCAGCCTGGCAATCAAAGCAGTTGCCGCGGAGAAGACGCCGATTTCCAGCAGCACCTGCGTCGCCGCCGGCAGGCCGATGCGCAGCAGCTCGCGAATTCGTTCCAAATCGGGACGCAGCCGCCCCTGCAGCAGGCGCACATGCTGCCTGCGGTCGTGCCACACAATTGTCGCGAACAGCACGATCGCGACGTAGCAGCGCGCCAGAAACGTGGACCATCCTGAGCCGGCAACGCCATAAGCGCGGAACCCCCAATGCCCGTAAATCAGGACCCAATCGAATAACACGTTCACCACGTTCGCCGAAATCAACGCGAACGTAACCGGCTTTACCAGGTTCATAGCCTGCAGATAACGCCGGAACGCGAAGTAGAGCAACAGTGGGAACGTGCCCCAGTTCATCGCCGTGAGAAATGGCAGCGTCTGGCCGAGCACGCCGGGATTGACGTGAATGGCCGGCAACGCGCGTCCCGAGAGCCAGACACAAATCATAATCACCGGCGTGAGTGGGAAGACGATGTACAGAGCGCTAAGTAGAGAATGATTGCAGTCGGCAAGATCGCCGGCGCCGAACGATTGCGAAACCTTGGTGTCGAGCGAGAAGAGCAGCGCTCCCCCGAAGATGCCAGCAGTATAGAAAATCACGCCGCCCAGGCTGGTGCCGCCGATGGCTTCCGCGCTGTTGGACATGTGGCCAACCATGATGGTGTCCACAATGCCCATGGCCATCCACCCAATCTCGGCCAACACCAGCGGCCCGGCCAGCGAGAACATAGCTGGAACCTCTGCGCGCAAGGCGGTGAACCAGCTTCGGATTGTGCCGAGTGCGGACATTGTCTAGATCAGTAATCAACACTCTTGATCTGTCATCCTGAGTCCGCGCAGCGGGCAAAGGATCTCCTGAGCAACTGTCGGACCTAGAGGCCGGTTGTGCGGCTCTTCAACCACAAATCAGGTTTTCACGTGCATAGGCCGAAGAGCCCTTCTTTCTGCATCGGCGCATATACGTTTGCAGGAGGTCCTTCGCCCGCCCAGGCGGACTCAGGATGACACATTAATAA
>DATNAF010000022.1:0-14583 GCA_035572845.1 Terriglobales bacterium | reverse complement strand
CCAATGCGCTGGAACCCGAACATTGAGTAATAAATGAAGAAGGGGATGGTATTGATGCCATGATTCGAATACGAAGTTCCCGCCGCAATGAAGGAACTGATCGATCCGGCTTCGGTGATGCCTTCTTCGAGAATCTGCCCGTCTTTCGCCTCTTTGTAATAGAGCAGAGTGTCCATATCGACCGGCTCATACAGCTGGCCGACGCTCGAATAAATTCCCACCTGGCGGAACAAAGCCTCCATGCCGAAGGTGCGAGCTTCGTCCGGAATGATGGGCACGATGAGCTTTCCTATCTCTGGATCGCGCAGCAGTTTCGCCAGCAATCGGACGAAGACCATAGTGGTGGAAACTTCGCGGCCTTCAGTGCCTTTATAAAATTCTTCGAAATGAGATTCATTGACCGGTTTAATCGGCTGGGAACGAACTTTACGCGCTGGCATGTAACCGCCCAGCTGTTTGCGGCGCTCCTGCATGTATCGAATTTCAGCACTGTCGTCCGATGGACGATAAAACGGTGCGTCATGCAAATCTTCGTCCGGAATAGGAATTCCAAATCGCGAGCGGAACATGCGCAGCTCGTCCTCATTGAGCTTCTTCTGCTGGTGTGTGATATTTTTGCCTTCACCCGCTTCGCCCAGTCCGTAACCTTTAATGGTTTTGGCGAGGATGACTGTAGGCGCCCCTTTGTGCTCCACCGCCGATTTGTAGGCGGCATGCACTTTGATGGGATCATGGCCGCCAAGGCGCATCCGCGCCATTTGCTCGTCGGAAAGATGTTCCACCATCCGGAGCAAACGCGGATCAGTTCCGAACAAGTTCTGCCGGAAGTAGGCCCCGCTCTCTACGAAAAATTTCTGATACTGGCCGTCGGTGATTTCGCCTAAACGCCGTACCAGCAGGCCATCACGGTCGTTTGCGATCAGGCTGTCCCAGTCGCTGCCCCAGATGACTTTGATCACGTTCCAACCGGCGCCACGGAAAATCGCTTCCAGTTCCTGAATGATTTTTCCGTTGCCTCGAACCGGACCGTCAAGGCGCTGCAGGTTGCAGTTGATGACCCAGATCAAATTGTCGAGCTTCTCGCGTGAAGCCAGCGTGATCGAGCCCAAACTTTCCGGCTCGTCCATTTCGCCGTCGCCCAGGAACGCCCAGACTTTGCCACCGGTTGAAGTCTTCAGGCCGCGATTTTCCAGGTACTTAATAAAGCGAGCGTGATAGATCGACTGGATCGGCCCCAATCCCATGCTGACCGTCGGGAACTCCCAGAAATCAGGCATGAGCCACGGGTGCGGATAGGAAGACAGCCCGCCTCCTGGCTTCAACTCGCGCCGGAAGTTCTCAAGTTTTTCTTTTGGCAAGCGCCCTTCCAAGAACGCTCGCGAATACATTCCCGGGGCCGCGTGACCCTGAAAGTACACGATGTCGCGGTCCCCACTCTCATTGCGTGCGTGCAGAAAATGATTGAAGGCGACTTCATACAAGGTGGCCGCTGAAGCATACGTAGAAATGTGGCCGCCAATACCGCTTTCCATCTTGTTGGCACGAACCACCATAGCCATCGCATTCCACCGGACCAGGCTCTTGATCCGGCGCTCCATCTCCTGGCTTCCTGGAAACGGCGCCTGCTGGCGGACGGTAATCGTATTTTGATAAGGCGTGGTAGCGGTGAAGGGAAGATTGACACCAGCAGCTCTTCGGGCGTGAAGCTGTAGTTGTTGCAGAAGCCGGCCGGCACGCTCAGGCCCGCCTGTCGCCAAAACATAATCCAGCGAGTCCAGCCACTCGCGGGTTTCGAGAACTTCTAGACCGTCATTGTTGTTATTGTTATTCCGCGACGCGGTCGGGGGTTGCTGCGGTTCTGACAGTACCGGAGTCTGTGCCAACTCTGACTTCTCCACGTTTTGAATGAGAACATTCCATGATAGAAGATTCCGGGAAATTTTGCTGCGCAGTAGATCCGCGCCCTCTCTCCAGTTCCAAAAACTTTGTTGTGCCAAAGCGGCGAATCCAACATCTAACGCCAGTAAAAGGAGACTTTAAAAATGGCAAAGAAGATCCCGTCCGGAAATCATCCGAGTGCAGAGCCTCGAGTGCATCAACGCGGCCGCGAATTGCAGCAGTTCGGAACCGTCACCCACGCATTCAATCTTGAGTTGGAAGAACCGGTCCGCCTGGAAATGACAGAGCAGCTGAACCAGCTGCTGGCGGATTCTATGACGCTCCGCGATCTGTACAAGAAATCGCATTGGCAAGTTGCCGGTCCAACCTTTTATCAACTCCATCTTTTATTCGATAAGCACTTTGGCGAGCAGGTCGAAATCGTCGATGCCATCGCCGAACGAATCCAGTTGTTAGGTGGGTTGGCCATCGCCATGGCGCACGATGTTGCCGAAACTACTCGCATCGAACGTCCACCTAAGGGCAGGGAAGAAGTTCCGGTGCAGATTTCCAGGTTGCTGGATGCGCATCTCGTTATTATTCGGCAATGCCGGGAACTTGCCGAGCGGGCTGACAAACTGGGTGACCAGGGCACCAATGACCTGGTAGTCAGTGATGTGCTGAGGGTTAACGAGCTCCAGTCGTGGTTTTTGAATGAGCACCTGGTAAACGAACCCTTGGTCCACGCCGATCAGGAGACATCGAAAGCTGCTGACTAACAAACTCCAGCTCTGGGGTTTGAACTTAGGAGCAATTTACGAGTGAATTGCTCCTAACCCGAGCTGAGATTGGATTTGTTGGGTATACCCCTTTTTAGATCGAGCATCCAAATAAACGATCGCAACCGATCCCGGAAGGTGAACATGGCCCATCAGAATGCGACTGTTCCGATTAGAAATCCCAGGAGCGAGCCAATCTCCTGGCCGAATCCGGAGGAGAACATGCCGCAGGCTCTTCCCCCCGCTGAAAGCTCTACTACTGTCAACGAGATCTATCAATCCTCTTTGTCCGCCGTCGAACGCTCTTTCCGAGTTACCCAGCGCAGAATCTCCAGTGCTGCCGCCTCGGTCAGCCGTTCAACTCGCCGCTTCGCGGACGAGCGCCCTTTGCAATTTGTCGGCGTAGTTGCCGGTGTTGCCTTCATAACCGGAGTGGCGCTGCGAATCTGGAGGTCGAACAGCCATGCATGAAACGAGAGTTGATAACAACGGACGTAGTTTGGGCGCAATCCTTGCCGATATAGTTGAGGAACTGAAGGAGTTCGTGAACACCCGCATCCAGATGATTAAATCTGAACTTCACGAGACCATATCGGCGGTGAGCGTCGCCCTTCCTTTAGGGGTATTAGCCCTCATTCTGGGCGCTACGGGCTTTCTACTGCTTACGGGTGCGGTCGTGGTCATTGTGGCCTCTGCTTTTGCGGGTAGCGCTTACGCTTGGTTCTACGCATTTATCATCGTTGGCGCCATCTGGATCGCCTTTGCAGGCGCAGCAGCATTTTTTGCCTACAACGAATTTCGCGGAAAAGCTAGATTTCCCAAGCACACAGCAGAAGTCCTGAAAGCTGACAAAGTCTGGATTGAATCAGAAGCGAGGACGAAATATGAGCGAGTTGCCTAGCTACGACCTTGAACTAAAAGCTGCCGAGGAACGTCGGCGGATTCACGGTACCCTCGCGGAATTACGCTCACGGGTGCACGAAGAACTCAACGTTAAGAAGCGCGTACGCGAGCACCTGGCTGCTGCCTGCGGGGTCGCCGCTGTCTTGAGTTTAGGAGTGGGCTATTCGATTGCCGGGATATTCGTCCACAACTAGGGAATTTCTTCGGCGTCTTTTTTGCGGGCCTGCGATAAGCGCAAATGTGTGAGTCTCGCGACGCTACATTGGCGCGCACCTGCCATCTTTTCTTAGCTTTAGTGACCCCACCGCCTGATACACCTGTCCTGTTTACCACGCATCTGTGACCCTGCATTCGCCTTTGTTGACCTGTTTTTCCAGTTAGTTCCCAATTTTGTTACAAATTCGGAACAAATTCAGCTACACTGGCGCGGGCGTTTCGCTTTCGCATCTTAGGTCCGGGATGGTTTTATAGAACGCGCGGCTTTCGGCCAGCCGTTTTGAAGATTCGCCAGACGACGTTTTATGATTTACCCAGGCATTAGAGGTTGCCCCCGATGGTGACCGCAGGTTCTACTCTGCGTCAGATGCGTGAGAAGTTAGGCCTCACGATGCGCGACGTGGAAACTGCAAGCGAAAAGCTTGCGCGCAAGCGTGGCAATGTCGGCTACTTTGTACCCATCAGCCGGCTTTCCGATGTTGAAACAAAGGGAATAACTCCCAGTATTTATCGCCTTTATGCTCTCGCCATTATTTATCACAGTGATTTTCGGCGCATGCTTCGTTTATATGGCGTGGAGATGGACCTGGAAGTCTCCGATCTGGAAGTCACCGCTCCACCGAAATCCCATCTTTCGCAAGCCCTTTCGACGATTGAGCTGATAAATGTGCCGGTGCGCATGGACCCCAGCTTTGATCCCCGCAAGACTCTGAATTTCGGCCGCATGATCGAACAATGGGGAACGGTTCCGCTCAAATATCTTGAGCAATTGTCGAAGACCGGATTTACTTATGGTTATGTCGGCAGCGAGGATTTAACCATGTATCCCATTCTGCCTCCGGGCAGCTTCATTCAGGTGGACGAGTCGAAGAACCGGGTATCAGAAGGCGGGTGGAATTCCGAATACGAGCGGCCAATTTATTTCGTCGAGACTCGTGAGAGTCACATCTGCTGCTGGTGCACGCTTACCGGCGACAACATTATCCTTCAACCTCACCCTTTGTCACCGGTTGCGCCGCGTATCCAGCACTATCCTCAGGATGCCGAGGTGATTGGTCAAGTGGTGGGCGTTGCCTTGAGACTTGGGGAGTGGCGTTCGACTTCCGATTTCGTTCCAGGCCCAAAAGAGCGTGCAGCACTGAATTAAGATGACGTGCCGATCCCGCACCCGGGTCTTCCGGCAACAACTCCGCTTCTCTTAGTTTTTCCAGATAGCCTTCTGGATCAACCCCGGCATCTTCGCTGCTTGATTCAGCGTTTTGAAGCAGCGTCCGCAAGGGCGTACACAACACCTCAGAAACAGCTGCGCGATGAGCTTCCCGAAATGCCTTCTTGGCGGCGGCTTCGCCATGCACTTTGCTGAAGCCCCAATGCCAATACCCGCCACGCACCTTACGAAGGCCTCCTAAGTACTCCAACCTTTTGAGGCAGTCGGCAAAGGCCCCCAAAGTGGTCTGCGACAGGTCTTCAAAAGCCGATTTAAGGCTCATTTTGTTCCGCGTTTCATAAACGTCAATAATTCGTGCGCTCTGATCAGGAGCCCACTAAACGGCACATTATCACGGCGAAATTCCAACTTCAACTAAGGAGTTCGCCCGTGAAAAAAACATTACTGCTTCTCGCTGCCACTCTATTCGCCTTGTCCGCAACGGTACCTCTCGCTACGGCAGGCGGCAACCCGCTATGCCCTCCAGGAAAGACCTGCACCGCGAAGTAAACGGCGCAATTCTCATTGTGGGCTACCGCCAAAAAGGCTAGTATCTCCGGTAGCCCATGCTTTTTACCAGTTACTATCTGTGGATAGCTCCTCATATCCTATTAGGAGCTTTTCTAATCTGCCTATTGAGGCGCAGATTACAGCGGCAACTGCCCATTTTTGTTGGTTACGTTGTTTTCGAATTAGTACAGTTCATTGTACTGTTCACAATTTTCCTCCATACTCCGTACCACCCTGCTACTTACAAGTGGGCTCTGGTAACTGGGGAGGGAATCGATTCCATTTTGGAACTTGGGGTTATTTATGAGTTGGCAAACGAGTTGCTATTATCCCGTTCAGCCCTTGGCTTGGTCTTACGTCCGACTCTGCAGGCAATTCTGGCGCTGCTTCTTTTGGGTGCGGCTATCGGCTCTGGAGCATTCTCCGGCATCAGCGTTGAGAGGGTTACTAACATCTTTGAGATGATCGACTTTTCTTCGAATCTGATTGAAGCGGGTATGGTGCTTGCTCTTTTTATTTTTGCTCGTGCGTTGCGCGTTTCATGGCATAGTTGGATTGCGGGTGTGGCATTGGGCTTCGGAGTTTCGGCATCCATCGCTCTAATTAGTGCCGCCCTGCGGGCAGAATGGGGGAAGCGCGCTTTCGGTGCCGCTGACTTGACTCTAATGGCGGGGTTTCATGTATGTGTGATTATCTGGCTTGTGTCCCTGTTTTTGTCTGATCGGACCCCGCCTTTCCCGGACGGAAAATTGAAGGTTTCTGATCTGGAGCTTTGGGATCAGGAGTTGCAAAGGATGGTTCAGCGATGACCGCTGCCACGATATTTATTGTTCTTGGCCTGGTCGCTTTGATCCTGACGATTTACTTGGCGAAGGGCCATCTTAGTAAGGGCGGGGATTTAGAAAAACTTGCTATTCAGTTGCGCCCGGTCGACATAGGCGCTTTTTGCAATCTGATTTCCGCAAGTGAGCAAGAATACTTGCGCGAGCATCTTCCCCCACGTGAGTTTCGAAGCATTCATCGGGAACGTATGGGTGCGGCCGTTGAGTACGTGCGTTGCGCGGCCCACAACGCCTCCATACTGATGAGATTGGGCGAAGCTGCCCGCCAACACTCGGATATCTCGGTTCAAGAGGCCGGGGAAAAATTGTTAGAAAATGGCCTGCGCTTGCGGCTGTACGCGATTCAAGTCATCCCGCGGCTTTACGTGTCCATGGCCTTTCCTCAGGCAGGACCAACCCCCGATCTTCTCGCTGATACTTACGACAACATGAGCCGTCAGGTGGTGACCCTGAATTGTCTGCATTTCCCCACGCATGGGATGTCTTCGGCGCTCTGACCATGGGCAGGAAGCTACGTCTCACAGGCTTGTGTGGTGTATTCGGATTGTTGACCGTAGCGGGAACATCCCAAACTCAACCGGCTCCGGCTCAAACGAAGCCGGCGGTGACTCGCTCGGAATTTTCGCGCCCTCTACCCCTCACGAAATTTTATGACACCCCGGATCCGCTGCCGCGCGGCAAGCCTGGAGATCTGATGCGCTCGGCGCAATTTGACGAGTACGATCTGCCTGCAGAGGTTAACGCGCTCCGAATTGTTTACCACTCAGAAACCGCGGTCGGCGCCGACGTTGCCGTCTCCGGCGTGATCTTATTTCCAGACGCTAAGCCGCCCGCCGAAGGTTGGCCAATCATTGCCTGGGCACATAGTTGGACGGGCGTTGCGCGGTCATGCGCCCCCTCGCTGGCCCGAAACCTGCAGCACGGCCCCTTCCTCGCCATGTACGTGCATCTCGGCTATGCCGTAGTCGCCACCGACTACGCCGGCCTGGGCGCGGGTTCCAGAAGCGCATTTGCGGACATCCCGTCCAATGCATCGGACGTAATCTACTCGGTTGCAGCCGCGCGTCATGCCTTGCCGCAACTCGGTTCTCGCTGGGTCGCGCTGGGCACCGCCGAGGGCGGCATGGCGGTAGTGGGTGTGGCCGAGATCGAGAGCGGGTTTCATGATCCCAATTATCTGGGAAGTGTCGCGATCTCACATTTGGGCGATATGAAGAATCTGTATGCTTCCGAAAGCGCACTCACTTACAAGATCCCACTTTTCCTGGCTTACGGCATCAAGACGGCCTTTCCCCAGTTCAATGTGAGTGACATGCTGACACCAGAAGCGATGTCGCTGTATGAAAAAATCGGCCAAGGGTGCGATGACGGCGGAAACCAATTGGAAGCTTCTGCAACCAGCCTGCTCAAGCCAGGTTGGAGAACGAACCCCTTCGTTCAAAAGTATTTCGAGCGCAACCGGCTCGGCTTGCGGCCTGCAAAGAGCCCATTGCTGGTCATCGCCAGCGAAGAGGAGTCGGCGATTAACGAAACCGCAAAGATCGTCGGTCGATTGTGCAAAGCACGAGATAAGGTCCAACTTGAAACAATTTCTGAACCGGATTTCGGACGTGTGATCGGGGACTCAGCGCGCGACCAGATGGCGTGGATTGAATCCAGGTTTGCTAATGCTGCTCCCCACGACAATTGTTCAGCGCTACATTGATTACAAAACGGGATGGTCAGTGCTTGTAGACAACCATTACCCCGAGCACAACCGGGAGGTAGAGAACAGAAGCGTGGAGCAGGCGGCTGGCCAGAACGGGTGACGCCGACCTCGTCAACTTCATCACGTGGTAGAGCAGGAACCCTCCCGCTAACGCCATTGCGATCAGATATCCAGGCCTGCTGGCCATGGGCAGAATCGTCGTTGCCACCAGAACAATAGCAAACCCTAAAATCTCGGCGCGCGTGAACCGGGAATCCTGATCGAAGCCAGGCAACATGTGATAGCCGGCGCGCGCGTAGTCCTGCCGGTACATCAATGCGATCGCCAGGAAATGCGGGAACTGCCACAGGAACAGAATCCCAAAAAGGAACCAGGCTTGCCCATCGATTGTTCCAGCGCCGCCGGCCCAACCAATTAGCGTCGGCATAGCGCCGGGAATTGCCCCCAGCAATGTGCAGAGGGCCGTCTTCCGTTTGAGCGGTGTGTAGACCAGAAGATAAGAAAGTAAAGTCGAGACCGCCAGCAGGGAAGCCAGCAAATTCACCGTTGCCGCCAGATAGACCCCGCCGGCCACGCTGAGAAGAATGCCAAACAGAAATGCTTCACGCGAGCTGAGTCTGCCGGAAGGTAAGGGGCGGGTTGCGGTTCGTCGCATTTGTCCGTCGTAAACCCGTTCCATCCACTGATTGAGGGTGGCGGTTCCACTGGCGACCAGCAGGGTTCCCAGCAAAGTGTTGATCAGGCCAAATATCCGCAGCGGACCATGAGAGCCGAGATAATAGCCGGCTGACGTGGTCATCAGGATAAGCAGATTTACCTCAGGCTTGGTGAGGATGTAATAGTCCCGCAGCTTTGACTTGAGCGTCAGAGTTTGCGCGGTCGCGATGTTACCACTGCTGGCCAGACTCGACCCCCGATTCGTCACGTCTGATCTGATTACGCTTACGATGCACTAAGAACACCATCCCGATGGATCCGAGAGTAGGAGGAAGAACCAGTATAAGGATGCCACTTTTCAATGCCGCGATCATTTTTGCGCCGGAAGACGCAGCTTGAGTGTAACAAAGTGCGCAGCCCTGAGAAAAAGCCGGCAGCGGAAATATAAGAACAGTTAATGCAAGAAGCCCAAACGCAAGCAGTTGGTATTTCCGGATCGAGCCGATCTTTTGCTTCACTGCGGTACCACCCCGACTTTAGGCTGGGTGTAGGGAGCGCCCACTTCCATTCTAAAACTGTCCGTCCAACCGTATTGCATGGCCACCAGAACGAAACCCGTAAATAGGACAACGAACAACATAAATCCGCGTTTTTCGGCCCACAAGTGCATGAAGAATGCCAAGGCCAATCCAGCTTCCGCAATCGCTATCAGCAGCATGCGCTCGAATTTAGCCGGCGTACCAGCGTGGCTGAATGCGATAACGAACTGCAATGCCGCCAAGACTAAAAGGCAGAAATAGATTATCAGGTATCGCCCGATTGGGTCGGTGTACTTGGCTATCGGCTCGTGTGTATGGACATCGGGTGCATCAACCATAAATTTGCTCCGTCTTGGTCATTGACCCAAATTCAAAAGGTAAACGAACGGCACAACGAACATCCAAACCAGATCTACGAAATGCCAGTACAAACCAGTAACTTCCAAATCGTCGGCGTTGTAGCGACCGCGCATGTAACGCAACCCGACCACTATCAATGCAATCACGCCGCCGGTTACGTGCAAAAGATGCAATCCGGTGATCGAAAAGAATGAAGCGCCGAACAGAGGATCGCCCCACGGATTAGAAAACATCTTCATGCCTTCGCCTATCAGGCCAAGCCACTCACGGATGTGCAATAAGGCGAAGAGAATGCCGCACACTGCCGTAATCAATGTCCAACGAAAAGCGGCAGATTTATCTCCGGCCTTTGCCGCCCGTACCCCGAGCAGCATGGTCAAGCTGCTGGTCAGCAGGATGAAAGTCATAATGGCAACATTCACGATGCTGTGGAATGGGCGCGGCCATTGGGCAGCGCCGTTGCGCAGGAAACCATAGGCGACCAAGCATGCGGCAAAAGTGGCCGCATCAGCGATGATAAACAGCCAGATCGCCAATTTTTTAGCAGACACCGAAAAGGGTGGCAAGCCGGTGACCATACCCGGCGGGTGTCCTCCTATCGTCAAATCGGCTTGGCTCACAGAGCCTCCTGTCGAAAGCGTCAGAGTTTCATCCATAGCAACACCAGCAAGTACACCCAGAGAGCGCCCATGAAGTGCCAGTAACGGGCAGTTGCGTCGAACGTGCTGCGCCGAAGATCAAGTCGTTTCAGTTTACGAATGGCCCGACCCAGTCCGCCCAGCCCGCCTAAAACGTGCAGCGCGTGACCGGCGGTAAAAACGTAAAAGAAAGAACTGCTCGGATTTGTCGCAAGGTAAAGCCCTTGAGCACTCAACTGCCGCCAGGCGATGTACTGTCCAGCTACAAAAAGCAAGCCCAGGGAGAAAGTAACGTAAAGCCAGCGGGCAGGGTGCTGCACAGAACTTCTAAGGCCACCCATGTATGCAGCGATGCGTCGCCGCCCAAGCTCGAGTGTTACGCTGCTGGCAAGCAGCACCACGGTATTCAAATAGAGAATAGATGGCAGCGTAAAATGCTGCCAATCGACAGCCCCGCCTTTGCGAACAACTAAAGCGCTGGTGAGCGCCGCAAAAGTCATGGTGATTGCGGCCAGACCGACCCAAATTCCAGTCGAAGCCGGAGGAGGAGCGAATTCCTGCACCAAGCGCGAATCACCACCCGCCGGAACTAGCGGGCGCCAGCCACCATTGCCGGAACCGGTTTGCAGCTTTTCGATTTTCTTGATTGCCGGAGGTTGAACCGTCGTTGCCATAAGACCTGCTATTTAGCCCTTTATGCTTCGTCGCTTTTTGTGTGAATCTGCTCCGGTGAAGTCTGCATAACGTAGTCTCCACTCGATCCCTCAATGCCGTACTGGTACGGATCGTGATAAACCACCGGGAGCTTGCCACCGAAGTTATCGAATGGCGGCGGGGAAGAAGGAGTGCTCCACTCCAGCGTCGTGGCCTCCCACGGATTGAGCGGCGCCGGTTTACCCCAGAACCGGCTGTGAATAAGGTTGTAGACGAAAATTAACTGCGCGGCGCCGGTTAGCAGAGCGGCGACGGTAATCGCTTTGTGCACCGGAATGAATGCCTGCATGTAATCCGGGGCAAACGCCTGGTAACGGCGGATGTTGCCTGCCAGTCCTATGTAGTGGAATGGCATGAAGATCGCATACGTGCCTACAAACGTCAGCCAGAAATGCAGCTTGCCCAGGGTCTCATTCATCATCCTGCCGAACATCTTGGGGAACCAGAAATAGGTTCCGGCAAAGATCCCGAACATGGCCGCTACTGCCATGACCATGTGGAAGTGTCCGACGACGAAATAAGTCGCGTGCAGCATGATGTCGAGTGAGGGCTGCGCCAGAAAGAAACCGCTTACCCCGCCGCTGATGAACATCGAAATGAATCCCAGAGCAAACAGCGACGCGCTATTGATCCGCAACCTGGAGCCGTACAAACTTCCCAGCCAAATTAAGACAATAATGGTGGCCGGAATGGTAATGATCAGGGTCGGGAATGAGAACGCGATCGAAGAGACCGGATTCATTCCGCTGACGAACATGTGATGTCCGTAGACCATGTAGCTGAGAATGGCCAATGCCACCATCGAATAGATCATTACGCGATGGCTAAGCAACGGCCTGCGCATGTTCGGGATCAGTACGTGCGATACAATGCCGAATCCGGGCACAATGGCGATGTAAACCTCAGGATGTCCGAAGAACCAGAACAAATGCTGCCACAACAGCGTCGAACCGCCCGCATGCGGCTGCAGTTGATCGTTGATGACCAGGTTGGAAGGGACGAAGAAACTGGTACCGGCTACGTGATCCAGGATGAGCAGAATGCAGGCGGGCATCAAAACCGCGAATGCCGTCAGGCCCATAATGGACGTGATAAACCATGCCCACACGCTCAAAGGCAAACGCATGAGGCTCATGCCTCGAGTACGCATATCAAGCGTGGTCGTAATGAAGTTCAATGAGCCGAGCAATTGACCGATGCAGAACAGAGTGATCGATACCGCCCAGAGTACGACTCCAGTACCTTGACCTGGTCCGCTAGCCACGCCCACTGCGCTGAGGGGCGCGTACTGCGTCCAGCCTCCCAGCGTCGGCCCGTCTCCGGTGAAGAACGACGCCACTAGTACGATGAATCCGGCAAATGTTATCCAGAACGACATCATATTAAAGCGGGGGAAAGGCATATCTTCAGCGCCGACCTGGATGGGGAGGAAATAATTTCCGAATGCTGCAAAAGGCGCGGTGGTCAGCACAAAAAAGACCATGATCGTTCCGTGCATGGTCATTAATTGAAGATAGAATTCCGGCGTCATCACGTCGCCGGGAGCGCCATTCGCAGAAAGCAAGTGCAGCCCTGGAATCGGCAGGTTCGTCCATCCCAGGTGCAGACGCATCAGCCAGGAAAGAAACATCCCAAACAGCACGGCTATAAATGCCAGGCCGTAATACTGTTTTCCAATTACTTTGTGATCAAGGCTGAAAACATATTTTCCAATAAAACTGGTGGGCGCGTGGTGCGCGGCGTGGGCGTGCGAGACATAGTGCATAGGTTCACCGTGAAAGCTGATGGTTTGGTCTAGCCCCTTAATGCCGGCGCTTATTGCAACGCCGCTTCCTTCTTGAGCCAATCATCGTAATCCTGCTGCGACATCACAAACAGATACGCTTTCATGTTGTAATGTCCCAGCCCACAAAGCTGTGTACACACAATTTCATACTTCCCGACTTTTGTAGCCGTAAAGTGCATCGAGAGATCCAGGCCAGGGACGAAGTCCTGGTGCACGCGCAATTCGGGCACGAAGAAGGCGTGTCCGACATCTTTCGAATGCATCAGTAAATGAATCTCGCGATTTACCGGGATGGCCATTTCTGCGGTGACAATGTCGTCCTTCGAATCAGGATCATGGGAGGTATCCAACCCAAAGAAATTCTGGTTTCCCTCGCTGATCATGTCGGGATGAGTGGGACCGAATTTGCCATCCGGCCCAGGGTAGCGAAAGTAAAAAGCAAATTGACCAGCTTGCACCTGCACCGGCATGGCATTGGCGCTGGGAGGCTTGAAGTAGATATTGGCCCAAGCCTTGGCGCCGAATGCTCCCAGAGCCAGAACCTCTGTTCCTACCAAAAGAAACGCGGCGATCACCAAACTCATGGCGCCACCGGGGAAATTTTTAATGGGTTGGCCAGCCCTGGGCTTTGAGAACTTCCATACAAAAATACCAAGCAGAATTTGCGATGCCAGGAAAAGAACTCCAGCCTCTGCCATCGTCTCGGACATCTGCTCGTCAATCGGAGCACCGTGGGTCGAGATATCTTCCGCAGTCCACCATGTGTGTCGCACAATCGGGACCGCGGAGAGTATCGCAATAATGATGATGGTGATCGCGAATAACTTCGCCATGGCGCCCTCTCCCCTTAGGCTTTTGCCGAATTTTCAAAGCACAGCTCAAGACCGCTGAGTTGCGCCACTACGATCATCACGACTTACTTTGCCTTGAAGGTGAAATCCGCTTTCGCCGGCGCGCCTGCGGCGACCGTCACCTTTGCAGTCTGGGTACCTAAATCTTCCTGCCACGCGGTCACGGTGTAACTTCCAGGGGACACATTGTGAATTGTGTAAGAACCGCTTTCGTCGGTGGTCGCGTAGGGTCCCTTCACTACCACATGCCAACCGTGCATCCAGGGGTGGATATTGCACTTCACCGGAATTGCAATTTCTTCGGCCTTCCAACTCTGAACGATGGGCGGCGCACCCGGTGGTTGCGAACGGTTCCATGGAATGTTGCCGGTCATCGGATTCGGCTCAGGATGAATGTTATGCGCGGTTTGATCGCTGGTGATCACTTTGAACTCCTGGCCAGCATCGACCGCCATCACGTGCGGAGTATACATGCACCCTTTCTGATCAAATACCGGAGTTGTGGATGGCTTCTGCGCTGCGTCAGCGGCGCTGAGACCTTGCGAAATGTATAGAACAACATTCTCCAGGCCTTGGTCCTTGCCAACCACTACCGTTTCCATTTTGGCTGGGTCATTGGCATGGGCTTTCGAGCAATAAGGATCTTTCGACATATCAATTCCCCTCATATGAGGAGGGGTGCCGCTCAGTTTTACGGTTCCTGTGATGGAGCCTTCAGCTGCGGCATCGACTTTCTTATTGAGGCTGAGGCTGCCCACCCCAACCAGCACGACCGCAGTTAATATTGCTGCAAATACGGTATAGCTTCTTTTCGTCATGACCTTCTCCTGATAAAACTCGTCGCCGAATTATTGTTGACTGACTGGTTTTAAATTCAGCTGCTTCGCAATCTGCTTTTCCTTGGCGTTGTATTCGTTTTTCGGCTGCAAGGTGCGCAGATAGAAGACCAGGTCCCAAGCCTCGTCCGGCTTAATATTGTCTGAGAACGACGGCAT
>DATNAF010000021.1:0-8174 GCA_035572845.1 Terriglobales bacterium | reverse complement strand
CTTCCCGGAGTCGCGGCCCATTACGCGATTAGCTCATTTTTTGATGGATACGAGCGATCACATTCTGTCTATTCCTACGAGGCAAATCTGCGCGATGTGAGCACTCTCGAAAGCGATGGCGCAAAGTTTTCGGCCGGTGTGGTGGAAATCAAATCGCGCATCACTCATGCGCGATTAGATTTTAATTTTGCCGTCCTTCACGCTGGAGGGCACAACCTGCGCGCCGGTGTTTGCGAAGCTCATCAGGAATTTTCCGATTTCACCAATGAAGTGTGCCAACGGCTGTCCGAAGATGGCTTTAAGTCTTGCTTGCGAGGGCTGGAGCAGTATTTTGGCGGAGAGACCTATTCGTTGAAATCACTGTTTCGCGATGAGAGGAAGCGCATCGTTACCCAAATTGTCGACAGTACACTTGCCGATATGGACAAACTGTATGGCGATGTTTACGAGCACAATGTGACACTGATTGATTTCCTCCGAGACTTGGCTATGCCTTTGCCGCCTATGCTACGTGTGTCCTCTGAATTCGTGCTCAGCAACGACATTCGACGTTCGCTCAGCAGCGAAAAAATCGATTGTGAACGTCTGCAGCGCCTCATTGCATCGGCCATGCGGAAGGGCATTGTTCTTGATGCTTCGGTGAATGTGGCGTTACGCGAGCGTCTTGACCGTACGATGAATCGCTGGTCAATCGATCCTTTCGACATCGAAACCATGAGCGAACTCGAGGTACTGATACCGCTCGTTCGAGCAGTATCCGACGAAGCCGATATCTGGCAGGCTCAAAACACTTACTACGAATTGATGAGAACGCTCAATCACCTCAGCCCCGGCAGCATTTGCAATACGTCGCTGGAACTTCTCCGCAGTCTGGGGCATAGCTTTGGTATTGCAGTGCCAGAGCCGTTCCTGCCCGCCATCGAAAAAAAAGTTACGGTTATTTCTGCGCCGCCGCCAGAGTTGCAGCTCAGCGCTTCTGCAGAATTAACACCTGTCTACGATTGACTTCCATCCAGTGAAGCTTATGACGTGGACCTCTGTACGAGACCTCATGGTTCAAACGCGGTTGTACGATTGGTGCAAACGCGACCATCGTTTGCGGAGTTACCATTGGACGGTACGCCTTCGTAGCCGCTCGTGCGGTGGTCACTAAAGACGTGCCCGATTACGCGCTCGTGGCTGGTAATTCCGCCCGCCAAATCGGATGGATGAGCCGCCAGGTCATCGTCTGACTTTTCCGGACCGCGAAGGAGCGGCTAAAGGAGCGGCTATCGGTACCAGGAAACCGAGCATGGGCTCCTTTGTCTGGATTTGGAAGAGGATGCAGGTCTACCGGCCGAAATGACGAAAGGCACGAAATCTTATCGTGAATTGAAGCGAGAAGTTAAGGAGGAGGGTAAGTATGCAAGTTCCGCTGCTCGATCTTAAGGCGCTCCTTTTCGTTAGGTTGACGATCCAAACACTCACAACCTATCGCAAAAGTGGGCGCCTTTTTATATTGCGTGATATGGAATCCCGTTTGGCTGCCCGATGAGGCGTTGAAGCTTTCAGCCGAAAGCCTGGGTCGATCGGGTTTGAGAGTTGCCTCGCTTCATTCCGTAAAGGTTGAATTTCGCAGGCTAGTTCACTTGGTTCAGAGGGTCAAGTTCGTATTGGAACAGCTGCAGTTCGCCGACGCAGCAACCCGATTCCCGCCAGCAGGTAGAAGCAAGCAGCAATCAGGAGCAACGCGTTCATGCCGAACACTAACGATGCATTTTCAAGCAGGCCGCCTACCACGGCTCCAAGCATGTTTGCCCCCAGAGCAGCGGCAGGAGAATCGGTCCGACGGAATTCGGCGGAAAAGAGTAACCCTGCAAAGAATACGGGGACGCTGAAAACGAGGGCGGCGAGCGTCCCGACTGCGGACGCTGGTCCCGGCACTCGGTGGAACGGAAATACAAAGGCGAAGAGGATACCCAAGACCAGCGCAACAATTGTCCACAAACGTGGTAATGGTTTTCGCAGTTGCTCGGTAATGTAGTTCGCGGTGAGCAACGCTACCAGAACCGCGGCGATCACGATGCCGTTTACCTGCCACGTCGTTCCGAAATACAAGGCGAGTCGGCTGACGACTTGGGTTTCGAGCAGGAGAAATCCGACTCCCATGCTGAAGAAAAATAGCGAGGGCACGCGACTTCGCGCGTTCGGAATGCGAAGATAAAAACCGGCAGCTACGATGATGACCAGTACACTGAGTACAAGAAAGACACCTGGAATTGTATGCCGGTCCTGATACAAATACGGCCAATTATCCGTGGTGAGCGGGACCGGCGGGGAATCAACGAACGCGGAACGTTTGGATTCAATGAACTGTCGTAGTGGCACATTGTTTAGCTCGGTCGGTATTTTTCCGGAGTTGGAAACGACGAAGCAGCTGGCACTTACGCCATAGCTGGAGTCCGCGAAAAAAACGGTGGGAGCGCTGCCGAAGGTCTTGGCCAGCATAAGTGCCAGGCGCTTTCCCAACCAGCGGTGATTGACCTGAAATTTCACAAACACAACGCCGTCCGGGGCCAGCAGTTTCCTGGCTTCGCGAAACGATTCCACCGTATACACAAAATTGTCGATCCGCATGTTCGAGTAGTCTGACATTTGAGTATGCGAGTCGAGCAGGCCGAACAGGATCAGGTCATAAGGGCCATGAGCGCGTTTCATAAACGCGCGAGCATCGGTGAGATACGCGTGCACCCGTGGATCACTGTAAGGATGTTCCGGGTGCCGTTCTCCCAGCTTGAGAATTGCCGGATCGATTTCCACGGCATCTACGGAAGCGCTGCCATTTCGCAATGCCGCTGCCACGTCGTTGCCGGTTCCCGATCCCACGATCAACACTCGAGGCTTGGCAGCAACGAAACGAAACGGAAGGTTGTAGGGGATGTATTCAGGATTCTGCTGCAGCAATCCGGGATGGCGAGCGATGAAATCATCCGAGAGGTTCACCATAAGCTGGTAGCCGGTGTGATTTACCCGGATTTCAGTGCTCTTCAGCTCTCCGCCGGGGAAGAATTCATCCTGCACCTCGACCTGCTGATAGGGCGTCCAGAGGTTGAAATGGTGCACAGTGGCAGGACTTAGTAAGAGCAAAATGGCTGGAATAATCGCCAGTCCGATCAGGGTCCTTTCTTTGCCATGCGGCTGTAAGACCGCGATACCAGCGAGCACTATTGCGAACCAAACTGCGGGAGGAAGAGCCATCCAGGAAACAGCGAAGAAAGCTAGAATTCCAACTAAGCTGCCTGCGAGGTTCCATGAATAGCCGAGCAACGGGCGTTCATTGAGTTCGATCTCCCGGCTTACTTGTTGTCCTAGAGGGATGAAGATGTAAGTAAGGAGAAAAAAGAGAAGCAACGACACTGCGGATCCGAGTAGAAATAATTGCCAGTGTTGCTGTGAACCAACGCCCCATATGTCCAAATGCTTACCCGCGCCCAGGTATCGCGACAGGTTTTCCATCAGCTGCTCGCTGAACCAGGGAAAGCGTACGACCAGAATCAGGCCGAGCAAGGTTCCAGCGCTCGCTCTCCATCGTGGCGTCTGGCGTGCCAGTGCACAACCTAACCCAAAGCCCAGGAAGCAAAGCAACAGCGCTAAGTTCTTCGCGTAGGCAAAGATTCGGACCTCTGTGGCAACCCACCGGATGAGCGCTAATTCGACAAACAGCGTCAGCGCGCTGGCCAGGAATAAGGCAGAGGTGCTCGACGATTCAGGAGCGGGCACCGCCGACGCGAAGCGTCTTTTTGGAAGAAAACAATATGCGGCGATTGTCGCCGCCGCTAGAACAGCCCCTATGAGGCGCAAAATCATAAAGAATTAAACGAAAGTAGGCGAAAGAATATCACGATTATGGTTAACAAAGGGGAGTGCTAACAGTCCCGCAGATCGCAAGCTAAATATAAGGGCGAATATAGCTGTTGGTATCAGGCGTGGGTGTCGAAAAAGTATTTGATTGGAACGGCTGTGTTGTGGTGTGAGGACTGGTGGGTTCCTCTCTGATTCTAGTTGCCGACCGGCAGGGGTTCTGCTGGCTGGCTGAGGAAGCGCACCAGTCGCTTAATGTTCTGAACGGTTGCCGCAAGCCAGAACTGCTCCCGGACGAACTTCATGCGTCGTAGCCGCAGGCTGCGCAGCCCGATCTGATTCTTGAGTTCCGCAAACAGGGCTTCCACCTTCTTTCTTTGTCGTTGTGCCTTCGCAAACTCAGGCGTTTTCGCCAACTCCCGTGCGCGTTGTCGTACCGGCTCATGCATGTGAATGGCGACCGAGTAGCGGGAACGCTCGTTGTACGTCAAACGCCTCTGGCACCGCCCGGAGAAGAATTCTGGACGCACCAAAAATACAACTCTTTCGCGGAGTATCCCACAATCGCAGTGCATCTCCGCCGAGGAGTAACGCCAGAATTGGCCAGTCTGATTCAAGATGCGCTGCGCCGTCGCAACGAACTAGCGCCTTACGCACGGCGGGAAATCTATCGCGAACTCGCCGCGTATTTGCAGGCCGAAGTCTCTCAATTCCCCGATGAATTGATTGAGAGGCTTAGTGACGAACAGTATTTGATTAACGCGTCCGGCATCCTGTTCCAAGATCAACGCCCATCGCGAGTACGTTGAACAAACTGCTCAAATGAGTGATATGAACGCAATGATGCTTATGGGATCGCTACGTCAGAGACGATGTTCGAATCACTACTCTCTGCGTTGCTCGTATCGACCGCCGTCGTCGCATAACAATATGCCGTAGCATTTGCGACAGTGCTGTCAGTGTAGAGCGTACCGGTGTTCAGGACCGGATTGATTTTAGAGAATGCGCCGCACGCTGAATTGGCGAACATTGCGCGGTATACGTTGTAACCCACTACATCGGTTGACGTGCTTGCAGTCCAGGACAGATTCACCGAATGCGTTGGTGCCGCTGTTCCCGTGCCTGTAAGTGTCTCGGTGCTAGTCGAGGTCAGGGCGTTGCTGGTGATTGTCAACGTCGCGCTGGCCGCCGCAGCGGTTTGAGGGCTGAACGTTATGGTGAACGCCGCGCTCTGTCCGGATGGAATGGTTGCGGGCAGAGAGAGACCGCCGATGCTGAATGCAGAATTATTCGTGCTCGCGGCAGTTACGGTTACGCTCCCGCCGCTTGCAGTCAAGCTGCCGGAAGCAGTTCCACTTTGCCCGACCACAACACTGCCCAGTGCCAGGGTGGCCGGCGTCACAGATAACTGACCGGCTTGCTGCGCAGTGCCGCTTCCCGACAATGTAATTGTGAGTGTCGGGTTCGAAGCATTCGAGGTTATTCTCACACTGCCGCTTGCGGCGCTCGCAGTCTGGGGCGTAAAAGCCACAGTGAAATTTGCGCTCTGCCCTGCAGCAAGCGTCATGGGTGCAGCCAGGCCGCTCACACTGAATCCCGTTCCGGTAACGGTGGCTTGGCTGATACTGACGCTACTGCCGCCCGTATTGGTGATCGTCTCCGAGGCGGTTTGCTGACTGCCAACGCTTGCGCTGCCGAAATCTTCTGTCGACGGATTAGCTGTCAGTTGTCCGGCGGCAATTCCAGTCCCGGACAGTGGAATGGTGAGCGTTGGATTTGCACCATTGGACGTCAGGGTGATATTCCCGCTCGCAGAGCCGTTCGCCTGTGGAGCAAAATTCACCGTGAAGGTTGCGCTTTGGCCTGCCGCCAATGTGGTCGGCGTACTCAATCCGCTAAAACTAAATCCTGTACCGCTGATCCCAGCCTGCGAAATAGTGACGCTGGTCCCACCCGTATTGGTTATCCTCTCCGACGCTGTGCCTTGACTTCCGACAGTTACGCTGCCGAAAGCCTCGCTGGATGGACTGCCCGCCAGTTGTCCGGGCGCGATTCCGGTGCCCGACAATGAAATCGTGAGCGTTGAGTTGGGAGCGTTGGAGGTCAATGTCACGCGACCGGACGCAGCGCCCGCTGACTGGGGATTAAAAACCACAGTAAAAGTTGTGCTCTGACCGGCGTTGATCGTGAGTGGCGTGGTGATTCCGCTCAGGCTGAATCCTGTGCCGCTGACTGCTGCTTGCGAAACAATGACGCTGGTCCCGCCCGTGTTGGTTATAGACTCCGAAACTGAACGTTGATTACCCACAGTCACGCTGCCAAAGGCTTCAGTTGACGGATTGCTCGCCAATTGTCCAGCCGCAATTCCGGTTCCCGATAACGAAATAGTCGCGGCTGAATCCGATGCATTGCTCGCTATTGTGACGGTAGCCGTGAAGGACCCTACGGCGCTCGGCGCAAAAGCAATGCTCAGAGTCGCGCTTTGACCAGCCGCGATGGTCGCGGGAAAACTCGGCGCAGTCACCGAAAAAGTAGCGTTAGACACATTTGCGCTGTTGACTGTGACCGCAGCGGATCCGGAATTTGTCGCGGTGATGGTGAGCGTCTTAGTAGACCCAGTGACGACGCTGCCGAAATCCATGCTGGCATTGGCAAGCGAGAGGGTCCCAATCTGCTGCTGTGTGTTTTTCGGAGGGCTTCCTGCGCTGAGACCCTGGCAACCGGCCAGAAAAGAAAGGCCCAGCAAGAGCATCAACAGTTGCGCGGTTTTCCAGGAATTTATTGCGCTGCCGTGGGTGGAATGTAGAGATGGGGTGTTTGGCGTCATAGGGGGTCATGAGCCACCCCCTCTATAACAAGCGTTAAATTGCGCCTCGGGGGAGGACTGTCAGCAGTGTGGACCTATGTTCCCCGATACGATAGATTTCGGAGGTACATACCTTTTGCTAGCGGAAGGCCAACGTTCAAATCGGGACTGGCCCAATATGACCCGCGAAATTGCGGTGCTTTTGTGTGCGAAGGGAGGAATCCGCAGGAAAGTGGCGCAGAATTACACCTGCGAAATCTGCGGGGGATTAATCCGAGGCTGCGCTCAAGCCAACTGCGATCGGTCGATCACTGATATCGGTAACCGGCGCCGGAGCATGCTTCTGGGTTTTGCGTAACCAGTCGGCCGCCATTTTTTCTGAGTAGAGTAACTGCTCCATCGACATGCTCTTACTTATGCTCTTGCTGGCGCGTGATACTTGTGCGCTGGCAATCAGGCACCACTTGTACGCCAGCAGAACATCTGTCGGGCTGGTCTTACGCATCCGGTACATATGCGAGAGTATGAGTTGCGCTATCGGGGAGCCTTGCTCCGCGGCCTTTTGGCACTCGGTCAGCATGGATTCGTCTTGCAGGCTTCCATCCACGCAATTTTTCAAAAAATAATTGAATACGGATTGAGAACTATTGTCCTGGCTTAAAGTCATGAACAGCAACTCAACCCGGCTGGAGACGCCAAGTTTATCGAAGATTCGAAATAGATAATTTTTGACCGTGTGCTGGCTCAAGCTCAGTCGTTCAGCGATTTCGCGGTTCGTAAGTCCCTCGGCCAGGCTGTGAACGATTTCCTTTTCCCGCTTCGACAATAAGTTCAACCCATTCGCGTCGACCGCACTAACAGACGGTGCAGAGGCCAAGGCCTCAAGGGCCAGCGACATTTCTCGGCTGTTGGCCCAGATCTGGCCCTCATGCACGCAACGAATGCACTTGCTCAATTTGTCGATTGACTCCGAGCGGCTGAACACGCCTCGCGCACCGGCACGAAAAGTATCTAGGATTACTTGCGGCTTGCATGAGTCCAACAGGACTACTGCGCGAACACTAGGCCGCGAAGCACGCAGTTCACGAAGGATCGCCAGGCCACGATTGGCTTGCTCTTCCAGATTCGCGCCGATCACCAGCACATCAATGGCGGAATCAACGACGGTCTTAATCACTGCCTGAGTTGAGTCCAGGCTGATCACGTCTAGGGTTCGATCGCGACGCAATGCCTCCGCGAGCAGTTGGGTGTGAATAGCAGAACCATCCAGAACTAATACGCGAATTGGTTTTGCAGTGGTCTCGCCGCGGTCCATTAATTCCTCCAAGCCAACTCAGTAAAAAGATCCCCGGCGCTCCTGGTCAAAACAGACCGGAGCTCGATTGTCTTTCTAGTGAACACATCCGAGCACTTGGGGGAGGCCAGACGGATAACTCTGAAGAAGCCGAAACTGACGGAATCCTACATCGATTACTGTATGCAGTCTACAGCAACCTTTGTAGGCAGACAAGGAGCGATTTACAATTTT
>DATNAF010000020.1:0-24337 GCA_035572845.1 Terriglobales bacterium | reverse complement strand
ACCAGGTCAAGATTCTTCTGCAGGTTCTCGCCCTGAAAACGCGGAGAGTTACGGCGATGGTCATCAGGCGCAAAGTCTTCATAGCGGGTGATCTGCCCAGTAAGAAAGCCACGCCCTAGCGGGCTATACGCGACCAGTCCTATGCCCAGTTCGCGGCATGTTGGCAGCACCCGGTCTTCAGGATCGCGCGTCCACAGCGAATATTCCGATTGCAGCGCTGTAATGGGGTGCACTTTTCCCGCTCGCCTCAGAGTCTCCGGCCCAGCTTCGGATAACCCGATGTGCCGGATTTTCCCTTCCTTCACCAGCTGCGCCATAGCACCGACAGTGTCTTCAATCGGAGTGTCTCGATCGACACGGTGCTGGTAGTAGAGATCGATATGGTCGATTCCCAGCCGCTTTAAACTTCCTTCGCAAGCCTTGCGGATGTAATCAGGCTTGCCGCTGACGCCGCGCGCCTGCGGATTGGCAGGATCGCGAACGATGCCGAACTTCGTCGCGATGATCAACTGATCGCGCTTGCCACGAATAGCTTTGCCAACCAGTTCCTCATTCTTGAACGGCCCGTAGACGTCAGCGGTGTCGAGAAAATTGATTCCTAACTCAATCGCACGATGAATCGTGGCTATCGACTCGTTATCATCCCCCGCGCCGTAGAACTCCGACATGCCCATGCAACCAAGGCCAAGGGCGGAAACTTTGAGGCCATCATGTCGGCCAAGCTGGCGGTATTTCATGGCGTGCTCCTGAAGAGATATTTGCCTCGTTTAGATGGCCTGGACCGGTTATCGGATTAGAAACTTTCACTGCTGCTGACATTGAGTCGCGAGTACCTGATCTGTCTCCGCCTGCGCACGTGCTCTCAAGTAGAATAAGACCTTGCATCCGATGCACAAGCCAGGGGATAGACGCGGGTTTTGCCTGCAGTCGTCTGACCTGAAAGACCCGTTCTGGAGCGCCGCATGCGCCAACTGAGGCGGCTTCTGCGTTACCTGGCGCCTTATTCGTGGCAATTCATACCGTCTGTGCTGTTGCTCGCGGGTGTTGGGTTTCTCGACGCATTCCGGGTGCTGCTGGTCGGGCCAGTGCTTGATCGCGTGCTGAATCCGTCAACCGGTTCGGAGAACATTCAGCTTTTCACCATCCCTCATACTCATCACACGATTTATTTGCAGCAGCTCGTGCCTTCGCGGTTTCACAATGCGTGGACAATTGTGGCGTTTGCCTTCGTTGCCTCAACGGTTTTGAAGGGAATTTTCGATTACGCGGGCACCTATCTGGTGAATTACGCCGGATATGGCTTGATCACCGACCTGCGAAATTCGCTCTACAACTCTGTGCTGCGGCGTTCGGCTGCATTCTTTCAGAAGCACACCACCGGGACCCTGGTCTCGACGATCGTTAACGACATTGAGCGCGTGCAGTTTGCCATGTCGAGCATTCTGGCAGAATTTCTGCAACAGTTTTTTACGTTCTTATTCATCGCCGGCGTGGTAATTCTTCTAGGAAAAAACCTGGCCTGGTTGTTGCTGCTATTTGTGCCTTTCATTGTTTTTTCAGCATCGAAAATTGGCCGCAGGGTGCGCCATACTACGCGCAGTGGGCAAGATAAGCTCGCCGACATTCAGAATATTCTTCACGAAAGCATCACCGGTAATCGCATCGTGAAGGCGTTCAGCATGGAGAGTTGGGAGTATGCCCGTTTTCGGGGTGCTGCACAGCGCCTTTTTCGGGCCAATCTGAGGTCTGTCGCCGCAGCAGCGATCAGTTCGCCACTCATGGATATTTTCGGCGCCATCGCAATAGTTATGCTGCTCTTACTAGGCCGCCAACAGATTGTTCATGGGTTGATGACGCCCGGCATTTTCGTCGCCTTTATCATCGCTGTATTTAAGCTGTACGATCCGGTGCGTAAATTCGCGCTCTTTCATAACAGCTTTCAGCAAGCCTTGGGCGCATCCTCAGAGATTTTTAAGTTCATGGATATTCGCGATGAAGTGCAGGAGAAACCGGGCGCGCCAGCCCTGTCACCGTTCTCCAGAAAGATCAGCCTCGAGGATGTTTCATTCCATTATGAATCTGAGGGCCAGCAGCGTGAGGTTTTACGTCATATAGATCTTGAGGTCAACGCGGGCGAAATTCTGGCCCTGGTCGGATCAAGTGGCGCCGGCAAGAGCACGTTGGTTTCCCTCATTCCGCGCTTCTTTGATGTAACTTCCGGCAGAATTGCAATTGATGGGCACGATGTGCGTGATGTCACGCTTTCGTCATTGCGCGCACAGATCGGCGTGGTCACGCAGGAGACGGTGCTTTTCAACGACACGCTGCGCAATAACATTGCCTACGGCCAACCCAGCGTCTCGCAAACTCAGGTCGAAGCCGCAGCCCGCGCAGCTCTGGCCCATGATTTCATCAGCAAACTTCCCGCCGGATACGACACAGTGATTGGGGAAAAAGGTGTGCGGCTTTCGGGAGGCGAACGCCAGCGCATTGCTATTGCGCGCGCCTTGCTGAAAAATGCGCCGATTCTGATTCTCGACGAAGCCACTTCCGCGTTGGATAGCGAGTCTGAAGCCCTGGTTCAATCAGCGTTGCAGAACCTCATGTCTGGACGCACGGTTGTTGTAATCGCTCACCGGCTTTCCACAGTGCGCCGTGCCGACCGTATCGCAGTCATAGAAAATGGCGCAATCGCCGATATTGGAAGCCACGAACAATTAATGCAGAAACTAGGCACCTATCGCCGGTTGTATGATCTTCAGTTCATCGATATAGAACTGCCGCGGCACGCTACGCAATCACAATGAGAAATCTCTGATGCCCATACGCTCGATGACCGGTTTCGCGCAAGCCAAGGGGCAAGTGAACGGCGGACCTGCGTTCAACATCTCGATCAAATCGGTGAACCACCGCTTTCTGGATCTTCATTTTCGTCTGCCATCGAACACTGATGCGCTGGAGATGAGCTTGCGCAAGGTTTTGAAAGAGAAGCTGGCGCGCGGCCACGTGGATGTGAATTTATCGTTTGAGCAAGATGGGAATTCGCCTCTCGCGCTGAACAAACAGCTGGTCGCGGCATACGTGCAGGCGTTTCGCGCCGCAGCTGCCGAATCCGGGATTGCCGCAGAGCCTGACTTAAATGCCGTCCTGCGCCTGCCGGGTGCGCTCGATTCCGCTGCCGCGCCCGCCGAGCACGAACTTACGCCTGCGGTGATGTCGGCCATCGAGCATGTGCTGGTGCAACTGAATCGAATGCGCGAAGAAGAAGGCCGAGGTATGGAGCGCGAACTTCGCGAACGAATGGCTAGCCTCAAGTCCGCCTGCACCGAAGTACGCAAGCATCGCGAAGCTGTGCTCAAGAACTATGCCGAACGGCTCAAATTACGTATGCAGGAGTGGTTAGGTTCCACGATCGATCCCGACCGCATTCTTCAAGAGGCGGCGGTACTGGCGGATCGCAGCGACATTCAGGAAGAACTGGTCCGTCTGGAAAATCACGTTGAACATTTTCTTGGATTGCTTGAAACCGCAGGTGAAACCGGCAAGAAACTCGACTTCCTGCTGCAAGAGATGAATCGTGAAGCTAACACGCTGATGTCGAAAACTTCAGGATTATCAGGTGATGCGGTAAAAATCACTGAAGCCGGGCTGATCATGAAGTCGGATATCGAAAAGGCGCGCGAGCAAGTGCAGAACATCGAATAAATGACTAACGTCTTCATCATCTCGGCGCCGTCGGGTTCCGGTAAATCTACGCTGGTAAACAAAATTCGCGAAAGCATCCTCAAGCTCGAATTCTCCATTTCCTACACCACGCGCAAACCGCGCGGGCGTGAACAAAATGGCCGGGAGTATTTTTTCATCTCCCGTGAGCAATTCGAAAAGATGATTCGTGACGACCAGTTTCTGGAGTACGCGACAGTTTTCGAAAGCGACTACTACGGGACTGCGCGCTGCTTTCTTCAGAATGCGGAAGAGCACGGGTGCGATCTATTGCTTGACATCGATGTGCAGGGCGCGGCCCAGATCAAGCGCAAGATCCCGGATGCCGTAAGCATTTTCATTCTTCCACCCAACCGTTTCGAACTCGAAAAGCGCTTGCGCGAGCGCGGCCAGGATTCGGAAGAGAAGATTCAAAAGCGGCTGGATGAAGCCAGTCGCGAGATTGAGAATTACGGGAAATACGACTATATTTTGGTGAACGATAAGCTCGATGCTTCGGTTCGCGCACTCGAAGCCATCCTGCTTTCGGAGCGGCTTCGGCGCGAGGGCAGTCCCGATGCCGCATTGATCGCCACTGCACAGCAGTACCGCCTTGAAAACGTTCGCCAACGGCTCCAGCCCATTCTGCAGTCGTTCGGCAAAACCGCAGCCGGTGTGAAGTAAACGCAGGGGGATTTCCATGAAGTTGATTGACGGTTTCGACAGCAACTATCGGTACATCCTGGTGGCAGCGCGGCGGGCGCGTCAATTGCAGGGTGGCGCGCCTCCAGTCATCGAGACAATTTCGCGCAAGCCCTGCAGGATCGCGCAGGACGAGATCAAGGCCGGCAAAGTGAAGTGGGTTGTGCCCGAGATACCCGCGTCACCGGTCGACGTTGCCACTGAAATGCTCGACAAGGCCATGGGCCAGGAAAACTGATCGTTACGTTGGTGCTAGTTTGCGGCTGCTATTTCTCGCAAGCGCAGTGTAGTTTGCTGGAAGCTAGGGCTGGAGCTAGAAGCTAGATGAAAGTTGCACTCGGAGTTTGCGGCGGTATCGCAGTATATAAAGCCGCAGAGATCGTCCGCCTGCTGCAGGACCGCGGCATTCGCGTCCAGGTCGTAATGACCGACTCCGCTCAGGAGTTCGTTCGTCCGCTCACCTTCGCAGCGCTCTCCGGAGAAAAAGTTATCACCGGCATGTTCAATCGCGATGCTGGCGCTGAGCCGAACATCGACTCTGCGATCGAACACATTGCGGTAGCGCAATCGATCGATGCGTTAGTTGTCGTGCCCGCAACTGCTGACGTTCTCGCAAAATTCGCGCAAGGACTCGCAAGCGATTTTCTGACTACTCTTTATCTCGCGACCACCGCCCCGGTTGTGGTTGCGCCCGCCATGAACGTGAATATGTGGGAGCATCCGGCGACGCAGCAGAATCTTGAAATCCTTCGCAAACGTGGCGTGAAAATCGTAGAACCAGGCAGCGGATATCTGGCTTGTGGCATGACTGGTCCCGGCCGCTTGGCCGAAAACGAAGCGATCGTCGCGGCTGCCATGGAGGCACTCGGCGCTTCCCAGGACCTGAGTGGCGAAACTGTGTTGATTACTGCCGGGCCAACGCGCGAGAAGATTGACCCTGTCCGCTATCTTACGAATCGGTCGAGTGGGCGCATGGGTTACGCGTTGGCGGAAGCAGCTTTGCGTCGTGGCGCGCGGGTGCTCTTGGTAAGCGGGCCGACTTCGCTGAAACCGCCGTCGGCCGCGGAAGTGGTCGGAGTCGAGTCGGCGAAGCAAATGCTCGATGCCGTGCTTCGGCTTTTACCTGAAGCATCGATCGTGATTAAAACTGCAGCCGTTGCCGATTACACCATTTCGGATCCGGCAGAGCAAAAACTAAAACGCGCCGGTCGCATGAGTCTGGATCTCACCCCTGCGCCCGATATTCTTGCAGAGATTTTCCGCCACAAAAAATCGCAGCTGATTATTGGGTTCGCCGCAGAAACTGAAAACATCATCGAGAATGCGCGCAAAAAATTCCAGGCAAAACCACTCGATGCAATCGTGGTCAACGACGTTTCTCGGGAAGGCGTCGGCTTCGACTCTGATCGCAATGCCGTGACCATCATCACCAAATCGGAAACTATTCCCGTCCCGGAAACTACGAAGTGGGAAGTTGCGCAGAGGGTGCTCGATTGTGTGGTGGAGATGAAAAAGAAACATTTAGCGCTCAGCTCCTAGCTCCTCAACTCAGATTAGGCAGGATTTCCTTCGTGCACCTTCGTGTCCTTTGTGGTTAGTATCCTTAGTTTTGCACAATCTACAATCTCACTCGGTTTACAATTTCGATGGATGCCTCCTCTCGATCCGCAACTTCGCGCTGCGATCTCTGACCGAATTCGTTACTACAATGATTTGGGAATTTATGATTTCTATCGCCAGCCAATTGAATTAGCGAGCGCCGCTCCTAAATTTGAAAGTGAGATCGCGGTCACGATGCCAAGACCTTCAGCCTCTCGAGTTGCAAGTCAAGCCGCCGTATCATCCGATCCAATCATCGCGCTCCGGCAGATCCGCGAAGACATCGGCGACTGCACCCGTTGCCGCCTTTCCAAGCAGGGACGCAAGCAGATTGTTTTTGGCGTCGGAAATCCCCGGGCTGATCTGATGTTTATTGGCGAAGCTCCGGGCGCCGATGAAGATGAGAGAGGCGAGCCATTCGTGGGCCGCGCCGGCCAATTGCTGACTAATATGATTAAAGCCATGGGGCTGAGCCGCGAAGAAGTTTACATCGCGAATATTATCAAGTGCCGTCCGCCCGGCAATCGCACGCCTGAGCGCGACGAGTGCGAAACCTGCTCGCCATTTCTCATGCGCCAGATTGAAGCTGTCGCGCCTAAAGCTATCGTGGCTTTAGGGGCCGTGGCTGCCAAGACTTTGCTCGCCATCAATGCTCCAATGTCCGAATTGCGCGGACGCTGGTACGATTTCCGCGGCACCAAGCTGGCGGTGACGTATCATCCGGCGTTTCTTCTGCGAGACCCCCGTCAGAAAAAAGAAACCTGGAAGGACCTGCAAATGGTGATGAAGGAACTGGGGCTGAAGGCGCCGGAAAAAGCGCCCACGTAACCAATCAAGTTTCGACCGGGCTATTCTTGTCATATCCCAGGCACCGGACCACGGGCAGTCGCGGATATTTCGCGAAATTCTTGTCCCAGGCAGAGCGCTGGCACATGTAGAACGTGGAATCGCGGTCTGAGGTTATCAGTCGCATTTGCCGGCAATCAGCGCAAAGCCCGGCTCGCTCCCGGCATCCTTTCTCGGGGTGCACGATGCGACCGAGAAGTTCGTTTCGCGCCGACCTCGCAATGGTCGGATCGCGGATTAGCTTTTCGTCGTCCATTTAGGATCCCGTGCCGCGCGTGCTTTGATTCTTCTCCTCACGTACCACCATGCCAGCAGAACCACTGCGACGATCAGCACCACCCAGTGAAAGTGGTGGCTGAAAAATATTCGCACCACGCCGACCGCGCCCGGGCCCAGGTAGATCACCAGCGCAGCAAGGGCAGTAAATCGAACGAAACGTCCGAAAAAAATCGCCAGCAAAAAATGGCTAATACTCATTTCCGCGACTGCCGATGCCACGACAAATGCTTTAAAGGGCGTCGGCGGAGGCAGCATCGCCGGGAACATCAAGCTCCAGAAAGGATGCTTCTCGAAAGCATCGTGCAATTTTGCAAAGCGAGCCGGCGAGACCCGCTTGCGCAATAGCTCTTCGCCGCCGGCGTATCCGATGGCGTAGATTACCAGGCTGCCAAGCGCAGATCCAACGGCCGCCATCAAGGCGTAGATCAGCCATTGCCTGTGATTCTGGGAAACATATCCGCCGACGACGAGATCAATCGGTAAGCCGAATGCGGCTCCGTCCAGCACCGCTGCCAGCAATACTCCCCATGGCCCCAGCGGCTTCAGAATCGCCCACAAAAACGCTGTGTAGCGGGAGAGGATGTGCTTCAGCGTTTTCATCAGAGGATTAGCACAAGAGGCGGAGGCGAAGATCGGATTTTACTATTGTTGGTTGCGAATTTGCGGCAGATCGGTTCGACCGCGCACTAGTTGCTCATGTGCTCAGTTCTTCCAGCAAGAATCTGGATGGCGTGCGGCAGAACGTCGATTACAGCCTGCAGAGATTCGACTGCCCCGGCCGGACTTCCCGGCAAATTCAGGACCACCGAAGAAGCGTAAACGCCGCATACTCCTCGGCTGAGGACCGCAAAGAGCGTCTTCTTCTCACCTTCGCGCCGCATGCGTTCTGAAATTCCGTCCAGCATTCTCCCGCACACCGCGCGGGTTGCTTCAGGCGTGACATCACGGGCGGAAATTCCGGTGCCGCCAGTGGTCGCGACCAGCCGGGCTTTGCGCGCCAGTTCCACGATAGCTTTCTGAATGGCGGCGTGATCGTCGGCAACAACTCGGGTTTCAATTACGGTGAAGTGATGCTGCTCCAGTACCTGCACCACGGCAGGTCCAGACACATCGTTGCGCTCGCCGCGAGCGCACGAATCGCTGATGGTAAGCACTGCCGCGCGAAAAGTTTCAGGAATCGAGGAGGACATCTTCCTCTTCCTCGGATTGGCCGCCACCGTCGCGACGCGATTCATCCAGCCGCCGCAAGCCTTCCATCAGCAATCCCTGGGTATTGAGGGTAGTGGTTTGCTGCTTGGTCTTGCCATCGAAGTCGATCTGAAAATTGCCCCCGGTCCAGCTCAGGACTTTGAAGACCGCGGGATCGCCTTTGAGCGCGCCATAGGCGGCATGCGAAACCTGGCCCTCGCTGAAATACATGTCGCACTTTTCACTTTTATTGCTTAGCGTAAGCAGGCAGCTCTTCCGGCCCATTTCGAGCGATTGCACGAGGTCGATGACATTCATTTGCGAAAGATTACCGCGTACCACGCCATCAGACGACGACGATTTTGCCATCTTTTCCAATGCGATCTTATCGATCACGCGCTTGATTCGGTGTACGGCTTCTTTCAGGTAAAAAGGCTTCTCTACGAAATCGTCTGCGGGGTGGTCCTGCACTGCTAATTTTTCCGAGATGTCCGCCTTGGTCGCCATCAAAACGACAAAAATCCCGGAGGTCGTGGAGCGGCTTTTGAGCTTATCGACGAGCTGTCTTCCATCCATTCCCGCCATGCGGAAGTCGCTGACGACAAGATCTGGCGCATCGTCCACCGCTTTGAGCAGGGCGTCGGCGCCATCGCCGGCCGTGGTGACCTTGGCCAGCGGCGTGAGCGCATCACGCAACATGGCCAACACCATCGGATTGTCATCTACCAGCAGTATTTTTACGTCGCTTTGCATATGAGCATCAGCTTCCGTTCGAAGGAAAACCTGAGACTTATTTCTTTCGGACGTACTCTCCGCTTTTGCCGCCTGACTTTCTCCGCAACACGATTTCTCGAATCTCAATTCCTTTATCCGCGGCTTTGCACATGTCATAAACGGTCAATGCGGCAACGCTGGCTGCCACCAGCGCTTCCATTTCCACACCAGTTTCGGCTGTCGTTTTTACTTTTGAAGAAATCGCAATCCCATTCTCGCACTGCCGCAATTCGACATCAATGTGTGAAAGCGGCAGGGGGTGACAAAGGGGAATCAGTTCGGAAGTTTTTTTCGCTGCCATGATTCCTGCCAGCCGCGCTGTTTCCAATGGGTCGCCTTTAGGATTACGGCCCAGCGCTCCCAGAACCTTCGCGCTCATGGCGACGAATGCACTGGCCTCTGCTTCACGCAGACTCGCCGATTTCGCGGACACATCCACCATCCGCGCGCGCCCGCCGTCATCGTAGTGAGAAAGTTTTGAGGACAATTGCGATTACCTGAGGAAACTCATCTTAGCAGCACCAGCACCGGCACCCACTCACCGGCTTCGATCCGCTCGCGATCTGGCGGAACCACAGCATAGCAATTTGCCCGTGCCACTGAGGCGATGTCGCCTGATCCCTGCCAACGCACTAGCTCTACTTGGCAATGCTCATATTCACCTGAAAGCACCGCCGGAAGAAAGCGCTTCAGTCCAGTCTTGGTGCGGATTTCAGACTTCAATTTTGCATGCGTGAAGACCAGATTCCGTGAAGACATTCCGGCCAGGGCTTCGAGCATTGGCTTGGCGAACAGTTCGAAGGTGACCATGGTTGAAATGGGATTGCCGGGAAGCCCGAAGAAATACTTATGCTCTGGCCGGCTTTCGCCGGCAAGAGTGTCCGCGCCACACGGTTTAGTCCCACACGGAACCCGGCCGAAGACAACCGGCTTTCCGGGCTGGATTTGTGCGCCGGTAAAGAAGAATTCTGCTTTGAGCTCGGCCAGTGCCTGCTCCACCAGGTCATATTTTCCCATTGATACGCCGCCTGTGATCAGGAGCAAATCTGCGTCTAATCCCTCAATCAGCAACTCGCACAGGCGCGTTGGCTCGTCGGGTGCAATGGGAAGAATGATTGCTTCCCAACCTGCCGCCTGAATCTGCGCTGCTAATGAAAAGCTGTTTGAGTTGCGAATCTGGTTAGGCCCAGGTGGCACATCGATGTCGACAACTTCGTCGCCGGTTGAAAGCACCGCGATCCGCGGCTTTGCATGTACTAACAACCGCGAGCGACCGACAGACGCTGCAACTGCGATTTCCGCGTACCCGATTCGCGCGCCCGGCGCAAGCAGCTTGTCGCCGCGTTTGGCCTCAGCTCCGGCGGCAACGATGTTTTCGTTAGTGGCAACACGCCTCGTCACCTGCACACGATCGCCTGTCTGTGAAGTGTGCTCGACCATGACCACGGCATCGGCCCCATCCGGCACCGGCGCACCGGTCATAATTGCCACCGCCTGTCCGGATTCAACAAACAAAGTGGATAGATCGCCCCCAGCTTTGATTTCTCCAATGATCTTCAACGCGGCGGGCAATTTATCGAGATCTGCCGCACGGACCGCGTAGCCATCACGCGTTGCTCTCGGGAATGGCGGGAAATCCCGGTCGGCATGAATCGGCTCAGCCAGCACTCGCCCTTGCGCATCCAGGATCCCGAGCAGTTCCCTGCCTTTGGGTCGCTGCCGGGAGGCATGGTCTTCTACCAGGGCGCGAGCTTCCTCAAAGCTCAGAATGCTCGCTTGTTCGGGCTGGGCGGCCATTCCGAAATGATAAGAGGGACGTCGAGGAAAAGCGAGGTGCTACAACTCAGATGCTGCGACTGTGCCGGTTTCAGCGTTCAGAAATACCCAACTTTTTCGCGAGCGCACGCGGATCCATGGCGTGGGTGATGGCGATGTCCGAGCTGACTACGCCCGCACGAACCAAAACCTCAATTTGCGAATCGATGCTCCAGCCCGCATGATCCTGAGCGTTTTTTGGAGGATCGTCGGAACGGCGATGGGACTGATTTCTCAGTAACTGGTCCAGCGGCTCGGAGCCCGACTTCCAGACTTCGAATACCGCCATTCGGTGCTCATCCTGTTTCCTGGGAACCAGCCGTTGCGAAATTATATAACGAAGCATTCTGGCCAGGCGATCGCGGGCAGGCCGCTGCTCTCCCGAAGGCAGAGCGCTGGCAAATCTTTCCACTGCCTGCTGCGCATTGATGGTGTTCATGGTCGAAAGCACAAGATGCCCAGTTTCAGCGGCCTCGAGGGCCAGTTCCATGATCTCTTCGGTTTTGAGCTCTCCGACCGCAATCACATTTGGGGCCTGGCGCAGGGCCGCACTTAGCGCCTGCAGTACGCTCGGAGTGTCGCTGTGCAGCTCGCGCTGGTGCACGGTCGAACGCTTGTGGTTGTGCAGGAACTCGATCGGGTCTTCAATGGTGATGATGTGGCTGGTTTGACTCTCGTTGATATCATCGAGCAGCGCCGCAAGAGTTGACGATTTGCCCGAGCCGCGTGGGCCCGTGATCAAGACCAAGCCATCGTGCAATTGCGCAATGTCGCGCAGTTGTTCTGGCAGGCCGAGACTGGCGAAGTCGGGAACGGTGGTGGGAATGACTCGCATCACCACTGCGCAACTTCCTCTTTGAATAAAAATATTTACCCGGAAACGCGCCACTCCAGGCAGCGCGTAGGAAACATCGCAGTAGCCTTGTTCGCGCAACATGCTGAGTGCGGACTTGTTGCTGGCAATCAGGTCGGATGCGACGCGACGAGTATCATCCGCAGTGAGCGGCGGCATTCCGGGCGCCTCTAACTCTACGAACTCGCCGTTAACTTGAATCTGAAATTTCTTGCCGGGAGAAAAGATCAGATCGCTGACTCGCGGATTGGCGCGCAAGATCGCCGCCAGCAACTCATCGGTTGCGGCTCCCGGGGAAATCGGATCGAGCGAAACTTGTATGCGGGCCGTGCCAGTTGCGGCCATGGTAAGCCTGATTCTTTCTCGAAAGCCAAGTATTCAGGTTCAACTCTAGCGAAGTTAAACTGCTCCCTGCCACAAAGAACGGCTTGTTCATAGACCTTCGTAATGCTTTTCAGCGCAAAAAAAAAGGCGGCCAAAGGCCGCCTTCACGTGGAGCGTTCAACACTACTTAGTTTTCTTGGCGCCCTTTTTGCCATAATTGGTTTGTACCGTAGCGTTCAGGGCCGCAAGCATCTGCTTGGCTTCCTCGGCATGTGGGCCGCTCGGCTGCAGCTCAAGATACTTCTGGTATGCCTCGGTAGTTCCGTCCGGGGCGACAATTTTGCCGCTGGGATCGGTGGTTGCCATTCCTACCAGATTCTGGCCCTTCCAGAAGTAAGCGTCGGCACGGTTCGGATCAGCCGCGATGGCCTTATCGAAGGCATCTACGGCCTGCTTGCGGATCTTGACATCATTGGTGGCGTTGGAGTTAGTCAGCACCGCGCCCAGATTGAAATAATACTGCCCAGCGTGTGAAGGATCGAGAGTAGCCGCCTGCTCGTAGGCGTTCACCGCCTCATCAGACTTTCCCACTCGAGCCGCAGCGGCGGCAAAATTGTCGTAGTATGCCGCCATCCGCTGATTATCAAGAGCCGATTGGATTGCTGCCTTTCCAGTTGGAGGGGCTGCGGGCTTGCCTTGCTCAGCATTCCCCTGCGCCGGTTGCCCGTTTGCCTGTGCCGGCTGTCCGTTCCCTTGTGCCGGTTGTCCATTCGCAGGCGCGCCGGACTCCTTGGATTTTTTCAAATCAATTGCCTTCTGCAAGTCGTTATAGGCTTCGGTATAGCGTTTGGTCTTCTCCGCAGGATCAGTTTGGGTTTTAGCTGAATCGAGATATGCCCCGCCCAACCGGAACCACACCAAGTCTTCATTCGGAACCATCTGCGAGGCTTCGGTCAGCGAAGCAATCGCGGCATCATAATTCGGCGGCGTGGCCTGTTCGGCGGCGGTGGCCGCTTTCAGCTTTTCGTTCACCGTGCCTATGTTCTTGTTGTACTGCTCGACTTTCGCTTGCTGCTCCTGCATTTGCTTGACCTGCTCAGGCGTCAGGCCTTTGGCCTTGGCAGTCTCTTGCACCGCCTGCTCTTGAGACTGCTTCTCGTCAAAATCCAAGGTCACTTCGTCCGTGCCGACTTTGTATTTGTTTACTTTGTCAATGTCCTTACCATCTTTAGTCAGGGTGACAGTGTAGGTCCCAGGATCGATACCTAGCGAAAAATACTCACCCTTCTTGTTAGTTTTCAGCTTGAAAGTGCGACCATTGTCGTCGTTGTGCCACGTTACCTGGGCATCGGCGATGGGAGTACCCTTAGCGTCTTTGGCAACTCCCTTGACGGTGGCGGTCTGGGAAAGCGCGGGCAGCGCAAACAGCATGGAAAGAACTGAAATCATCAACACATAAAAAACATTTCGCTTCATCGAAGCCTCCGGGGCTGGTCCGCAAAAAGCTCGTCCCTCATGGGACAAGCGCGGACAAATTTAAACGCTCTGCATAACAGGAACATATGGAAGCGGATCAACGGCTCCCGCCTCACGAAACGCTCTAAGCCGCAAAACGCAGCTATCACAAACTCCGCAGGCGCGGTCTTGGCGGCTGTAGCAAGACCACGTTAAATGGAATGGCGCGCCCAGTTCAAGGCCAAGGCGCACAATCTCCGCCTTCTTCATCGCAATTAACGGCGTCACCACTTCGATGCGTCCTTCTTTGGTTCCGGCGCGAATTACTTGATTAAACGCCTCGTAATAGGCGGGACGGCAATCAGGGTAGCCGGAACTATCCTGCTCGACCGAGCCAATATAAATTTTAGAAGCATTCAGCACCTCTGCCCAGCTCACAGCCACAGATAGAAAATGAGCATTGCGAAATGGCACATACGTCACCGGAACGTCGCTGCCGATTTCGTGCGACTCGGGGACCGGGATATTTTCGTCAGTCAACGCCGACCCGCCAATCAACCTGAAGGCTTCATTACGGATAACCATGCGATCGTCAATCTCTAGCCGATCGCATATCCTCTCAAACGAATCGCGTTCGCGTTGCTCGGTGCGTTGACCATAACTGATGTGCAACGCCGCCGCATCGTAATCGCGGACCGCCAACGCCGCGCAGACAGAAGAATCCATCCCTCCGCTGAGGAGAACGATGGCGCGAGCTCTGTAGCCAGCAGTCATGAATAACGAATTCGCAATGCAGAAGTCAGAAGTGAGAATGCAGAATGAAGCAGGACATTCTGCATTCTCACTTCTACCTTCTGCATTCCCTACACTACCTACACTCCCTTGAGCGCCGGGTCCCAAATCAGTTTGTGAATCTGCAATCCCAGTCGCGCCGGAACGTTGTCTTCCAGCATCCATTCCGCGAGTTGCTGCGGATCGAGCAAACAATTGGATGCGTCCCGCGCGCCGGAAGCACTCTTACTGAACGCCGGCGAAAATAGCACCGCATTTACCCGCTGCGCAAGATCATGCCGGCGTGTGAACTCGCGCGCAAACTCGTAATCGCTGCGCCCGCTGATCACAAATTTCACTTCATCGTGCGGCTGAAGGATTTCCAGATTTTCGAGATTGAACGTTTCGCCCTCGCCGGAATCCGGGCACTTCACATCCACGATTTTCACGACGCCACCCGGAACCCGCTCCAGTGGCCGCTCTCCGCTGGTCTCGATCAGTACCTTGTAGCCGCATTCGAGCATTCGCTGCATCAATGGAACCAGCTCGCGCTCCTGGAGCATGGGCTCGCCGCCAGTGATCTCAACCAGTCCAGGAGCTGGGCTCAGGCGCTCAACTTCTTCGAAGACCTGCTCGGGCGTCATTTTCTTACCACCGTAAAAACTATATTCGGTATCGCACCACGTGCAGCGCAGATTACAGCCCGTCAGCCGCACGAATACGCATGGCATGCCGGCGTATGTAGATTCGCCCTGCAGCGACTTGTAAATTTCAGTGATCTGCATAAAGCAGCTCTTAGCTTTTAGGGAGCTTATTCTGAATACTTTGCTGTCGTATTGTCCGTCTCGAAAACCGTCACGTCTTTTACGTGTACGCGCCCATCGGTGACGTTTTTAAGACGGCCGTTGGTCTCGTCGTAAAAATACTTGGCCAGATTTTCCGCCGATGGGTTGAGTTCGATAAACGGTTCCAGTTCGTTAATCATCTGGTGATCGAGCCGGTCGATCACATGGCGCATCACTTCCCGAAGGTCCTTAAAATCCAACAACAGCCCGGCTTTGTCGAGATGCGTGCCCGCCAGGGTGACCCGGATCTTGTAATTGTGTCCGTGCGGCTTCTCGCACTTGCCTTTGTAATTACGCAAGTAGTGGCCGGCGGCAAAAGAATCTTCAACCGTAACTTCGAACATGAGACCTCGGCGGGAGAAGTAATGACAGACGATATTTTACCGCTTTGCCGCGGGATGGGTTAAAACGCTGGCTTAAATCCGACGCTAGGCGCGCATGGAGCGGTAAGTCTTGAGGCAGCGCGAGGCCGTCTCCAATTCGCTGAAGCGGCTGCCTTCCTGCTCAATCAGGTAGTACTCGACCCCGCCGACGCTTTCGGCGGCAGCAAAGATATCTTTCCACCTGGCATCGCCTTCCCCGAACAGAACCTTGTAGCCTTTGGCCGGATCGGAAGACCAATCTTTCAAATGGATGGAGTGAATTCGCCCTGGGTTGGCGCGGATCCATGCGACCGGATCAGCTCCGGCTTCCAGGCAGGTACCCACATCGAGCTGCAGCATGATGCTCGGCTTCGTGTTCTTGGCGATAACTTCCATCGGACGCACGCCATTGATCGGCTTCCACTCGGCATCGTGGTTGTGATAGCCGGGTTTTAATCCGGCAGGTTGGAGTATGTCAGCGGCGCTGTTCAGATTGTCGGCGACAGCCTTCCAGGCGTCGATATTGGTCTTCGGGTCAGACCAGGACTGCACCATGTACTTAGTGCCAAGAATCAAGTTCATGTCGCGAGCGCGGCTAATATTCTCTGGGCTGAAATATTTCTCGTCATTGTGGGTGGAGTAGCAACGAACACCAAGATCGTCGAGCAGTTTACGCATCTGCTTGGTCCGGCTTTCGCTCCACTCAAAATAGGGAGCGTAGAACTCAACGCACTGGTATCCCATCTGCCCGACAGCCCGCACTGTGCCTTCGAGATCCTTCTTGAGCCCCTCGCGAACCGAATAAAGTTCGAGCCCTACCGGAATGGTGGAGGAAGATGCGGAAGCCTTGAGCGCCAAAGGAAGCGCGGCAGAGAGGGCCAGGAATGAGCGTCGGGTGATAGACATGGCAGACATGATACTCGTGAAAGCTTGCGGCTGATGGTCATTCTAAGATGACCATAGTCATGTTATAATAATCACAGGGTGCCATGAAGAAAATTGCAGCAGGACTATTTAAGGCAAGGTGTTTGTCGATCATGGACCGCGTCCAGAAGACAGGGGAGCCCGTATTAATTACCAAACGCGGTAAGCCCGTTGCTCGACTATTGCCGGCCACAAGCGAACCTGAAGACGTGTTTGGCTACATGGCAGGCAAAGTGAAGATCGTGGGGGATATCGTGGGTCCGATCACACCACTCGAAGACTGGGATACAAAATGATCCTCCTCGACACTCACGTATTGATCTGGATGTCGAGTGACCCGGGACGAGTTTCGATTAAAGCTCGCGAGCGAATTCTGCAGGCTCGACAGGACACCGGACTTGCCGTGGCCAGCATTACGCTCTGGGAGCTAGCGTGGCTAGCGGAGCACCAGCGAGTTTTATATTCAGGAAGTGTGGAGTCGTTCGTTCGCGAAACTATTTCTCGCGTGGTGGTTAAGGTAATGAGCCCCGAAATCGTAGCCTTGGCCGCTCACCTGCCCGACAGCTATCCCAAAGATCCGAGCGATCGCATGATTGGCTCGACCGCAATTGTGGAAGGGATCCCACTGGTGACTGCAGACGAGAAGATCCGCAACTCGGGGATGGTTGACTGTATCTGGTGAGTGCTCGCAGAAAAAACTCAATAATTCGGTTGTTGCTGCGGATATGGCTCAGCATTATTGCGCGCCCTTGGCAGCGCAACCCCGCCCTGGATAGGTGGAATGCCGAAATGTCCGCCGAGATGTGCCAAGTCAATGGGACTGATGGCGCACGAGACGGAAACGAAATTGACCTGATTCGATCCGGCGACCAGGACGGCCACGTTCCTGATTGTCAGGTGATCGAGTCGTACCCAGACATCGGTTCCACCCGGACCGCCATAGTAGGGGTGAGAGGCAGAAACGTGCTCCCATCCTGCAGCGCGGTATTGCTGCCGAACGTCGGCCAGGATTCTTGGATCGTACATTCCATATCCAGCAAACCGAAAATGATGAACGGAAACGCCGTCTACGCCTGCGATGATGCGCCGAAAATCTGGATCGTCCTCATCCATTTTTGAGGCCAGCACCACCATCGAGTGATCAAGGTTAAACTCCGTCCGAGACGAGGCATTCTGTCCCAGGTAGGCGATCGCTTCGGGAGTCCAGTTTTGCGGCGGCTGCATGCGGCCAGGCGGAGGCGGCGGCACTACAGCCCGGGGCTGGGTCTGGTAATCCGGCGAATCCTCCTGTGCAGGCTGATTTTGATAGTCAGGCGGATTCTGCCTCGGCTCACCTCGGTAATCTGGCGGAGTCTGTCGGCCCTGCTGAGATTGTGGCGCTGCATAAATTCTGGGGTCGGGTTTGTCCTGGGAGGATGCTGAAACCGCCATAACACTGAAAACAAGAGAGATCGGAACTAAAAACCGGGAGAGTCTCACGTTGTGCCTCGAGAAATAGACAGTCAAAGGGCTTAGCGTCGAGCCTATGACTTGAACCCGCGCCTGCCTGATTAGTTCCGAGGAATTAGGAAATATGCCGGGGTTCCGAATGTGGCTATCGGGAGTCCGTAGCTTCTAAATCAGGCGGGTTCCAGACAGGGCTAAGTAGTACGATAAAGCATGCTAACTGCCTCGCTGGACTCGAAGGGCCGAATCTCACTTCCCGCAAAGATTCGTTCGGCTCTCCGGCTTGATGCTGGAGATAGGGTTGGCTTTGTCGAGTTAGAAAAGGGAATGTTCTTCCTAATCCCTATGAACGTACCGATCCGAAAGCTGCGAGGCAGCTTAAAGGCAAAACGGCGACTCTCAATCGAGGAGATGAATCCCGCTAGTTTCGCACGAAATTATTTTCTGCCTCCTAGCTTCTGATCTTCTTCGCCCCCGCGTCCCACACCGCCGGGGTGTTCTTGAAATACGAGTAGTTCGCCAGGTGACATCCCAGGGCAGCGTTGTTTCCAAACTCTTCGTTCTCGACCACTTTCTTGCGGGAGCGGACAGCATTGAAGAAGTTCGTCTGGTGATCAACTACATCGCTATAGCCTTCTGGCGCGGCATAGACTTCCGTCGCCTCCTCAACTTTAACTTTGTAGTACGGGTGTTCCTTCTCGAAGTTGGCCAGATACTCGTTGCGCAATTTTTCTGGCCATCCATAAATCGAGTAGCCTTCCGGCTGCGGACGCGTGTCCTGCGGGGTGTAAGTCAAATTCTGCCCCCTGATGATCGCCGTTCCCTTGGTGCCGTAGAAGCCGATGAAGTCTCCCTGATCATTCATCAAATTGCAGCGCAGGTAGACTCGGAAATTCGGATACTCGTAAAACGTCTCAATCAGATCTGGATAATCGCGGCCATCCTTAAAGTGGAACAGGCCTCCAGTGGACTGCGCTCGTTTTGCAACAGTGTTGATACCGGCAATGAAACTGATACCCGAAATCAAGTGAACAAACAAATCTCCCGGTAACCCTTCACCATAGTCGGTGAAACAGCGCCAGCGGAAAAACCGCACTGGGTCAAACGGTCGTTTCGGCGCATTGCCTAGGAACGCGTTCCAATCGATCGTTTGCTCGCTCGCATCGGGCGGAATCGGATAAACCCAAGCGCCGCTCGGCGAGTTGCGATCCCAGTAAGCCTCAATGTGATACACGTCGCCGAGTTTTCCGCTGTCGTATAGCTCCTTGGCCTGGGCATAAACGATCGATGAGACTCGCTGGCTGCCAATCTGCACAATACGGTTGTTCTTTTGTGCTGCTTCGATCATCGCGAAGCCATCTTCCGGGGTGTGTGACATCGGCTTCTCGCAATAAACATCTTTGCCGGCCGCGCATGCGTCTTCAAAAATTCGCCGGTGATTGTGGTCGGGCACCGCGATGATGACTGCGTCCACATCCTTGCGATCCAGAATTTCCTTGTAATTGCGGGTCGCCGGAACGCTGGGGTTCTTCACCGATTCCTGTGCCGCGGTGTGTCGCGAATCATAAAGATCACACACCGCAACGCACTCGATTCCCGGAACGTGGGTAGTTGCATTCAACAACTCGCAACCGCGCACGCCGGTGCCGATGGAGGCGAAGCGAATGGTGTCGCTGGGCGCGATGGGCCGCGGCGATGCCCAAACATTCTTTGGCTGCAGTAACGTGAATTTCGCGGCGGCGGCGCCGGTCGCTGCTGATGCTGTTCCTACACGAATGAAGTCACGACGAGTCCAGTTCTTATTCATTGAGGCAGACCTCCGGTGATGAATTTTTTCAATAGAAAAACGTTAAACCAGAATTGCGGAGAATTATCGCACAGTATAGGCGGGAGTTCTGAAAGATTAAATGAACTAACGACAGACGAGTACAATGGCTGATAACGCGTTTATGGCTTTAGATCAGGTTTTAAAGGGCATCCAGATTATTTCGTATATAGCTGGTGCAGCCGCAGCGGTCTCCGCAGTTTTTGTTTACCGCAACAACTCGCGACGCGAGCGGGCACGCTGGGTTGAGAGCTTGTACTCAAGGTTTTTCGAAAAGAGTGAGCTAAAGCAAGTAAGAGACGCCCTTGATTGCAACGCCAACGACGAGAAGGTGAACGTGCTAGTTGCTGAAGAAGGTTCAGCATGGACCGATTATCTGAATTTCTTCGAACTTGTTGCGTACCTGCAGGAATCCAGGCAGGTCGCAGCCGAAGACATGAAGGCCTTGTTCGAGTACTACATCGGATGTTTAAAACGACACCGAGCAGCAATAGACTACATTCGCGACGAGACCAAAGGGTTTAAGTACCTGCGACGACTATTGCATAAAATTTAGGGGCATTGTGTGTGAGCATGAAACGATATCTCTTTTCGTATGGAACGTTATTGCCGAATCGAGCGCCGGCCGAGATAGCTCCTGTCGTGCGCCGCCTCCGCCGTGTTGGTCGTGGAAGGGTGCACGGGCGACTCTATGATTTGGGGGAGTATCCGGGTGCGGTGCTCAGTAAAAGCGGGCCCGTCATTGCAGGCGAGATTTTTGAACTTCCCGATGATCCCGACGTATTAGAGAAGCTAGATCAATACGAAGGGTTTGACCCGGCACGCGAACAGGGAAGCCTCTTTGTGCGCAAAAAACGTTTAGTCAATATTGATAACGGAAAAAGAGTCTGGTGCTGGATTTACGTCTACAACCGTCACCCGGGTAATGCCCCAAGTGTGGCGGGGGGAGATTTTTCTAAACTCAGATCACGTTGATAGCCTGCTCAGTTGCCTTGTTCCACCGTCACCATCGCGCCCCGCCTCTTCCTTTGATTCGCCTGCAGAATCTTTTTCCTTAGTCTCAGCGCCTTAGGCGTGACTTCGACAAACTCGTCATCCGCAATGAATTCAATGGCCTGCTCGAGATTCAACTGCCTGAACGGAACCAGCCGGATCGCTTCATCGGCGGTCGACGATCGCATGTTGGTCAGCTTTTTCTCGCGGACTACGTTCACGTCGAGGTCAGTATCTTTCGCGTTTTCGCCAATGATCATGCCTTCGTACACATCGATCGCCGGGCCGACGAACAACTCTCCGCGCTCCTGCAGGTTCCACAGGGCGTAAGACGTGGTCACGCCATTGCGGTCAGAGACCAGTGCGCCCGTCGGCCGGTGCGGAATTTCGCCCTGCCATTCAATGTATCCGTCGAAAAGAGAATTCATCACGATGGTGCCGCGCGTATCCGTGAGCAACTGGCTGCGCAACCCGATTAGCCCGCGGCTGGGCACGCGGAATTCAAGGCGCACGCGACCATATCCGTGGTTGTGCATATTGGCGACTTCGCCTTTGCGCTCGCCCAGTTGTTGCATCACCACGCCAACGAAAGTTTCCGGGACATCGACGGTCAGGTGCTCTACTGGCTCCATCAGCTTGCCATCGACCCGCTTGGTGACGATCTCAGGCTTGCCGACCATTAACTCATAACCTTCGCGGCGCATCATCTCGATCAGGATCGAGAGCTGCAGTTCGCCCCGTCCCATTACCTTGAATGAATCCGTGCTCTCGGTTTCGTCCACACGAATTGAAACGTTGGTGAGCAGCTCTTTTTGCAGGCGCTCGCGTAGGTTTCGAGAAGTAACGTAAGTTCCGTCGCGTCCGGCAAACGGCGAGGTGTTGACTGTGAACTGCATCGCAATCGTCGGTTCATCGATAGCAATGTGTTCGAGTGGCGCGGGATTCTCGACGTCAGTGATGGTTTCGCCGATGGTGATGCCTTCAACGCCCGCGACCGCGATGATGTCGCCCAACTCAGTTTGGGTAATGTCGGTCCGCTTCAATCCCGAAAACGAAAAGAGTTTGGTAATTTTTGTTTTCTCGATCACGCCGCCCAGTTTTGCGATAGCGACTTCTTCTCCGGTGCGCATGGTGCCGTTAAAAACGCGCGCAATCGCCAGCCGCCCCAGGTAATCGCTGTAATCGAGATTTGCGACGAGGATCTGCAGAGGTCCGGCGGGATCGCCTTTCGGCGCGGGAATGCGTTTCACAATGGCTTCGAAAAGCGGCTGCAGGTCTTCGCCCCCACCTCTGATATCCGTAGAAGCCGTGCCGGCCTTTGCATTCGTGTACAGCACCGGAAAATCCAACTGCTCTTCGACCGCGTCAAGATCAATAAAAAGATCATAAATTTCGTTCAGTACTTCCTGCGGACGCGCATCCGGACGGTCAATCTTGTTGATAACTACGATCGGCGGCAGCCTCGACTCGAGCGCCTTACTTAAAACATAACGCGTCTGCGGCAGCGGGCCTTCGCTGGCATCCACCAGCAGCATGGCGCCATCCACCATCTTCAGCGCGCGTTCCACTTCGCCGCCAAAGTCGCTGTGGCCTGGGGTGTCCACAATGTTGATCTTCACATCGTGGTAAAAAATCGCCGTGTTCTTCGCCAGAATCGTGATGCCGCGCTCGCGTTCCAGTTCGTTCGAATCCATCACGCGTTCGACGACGGCCTCATTGGCGCGGAAGGTGCCGCTCTGGCGCAGCATGGCGTCGACCAGCGTAGTCTTCCCATGATCAACGTGGGCGATGATTGCTATGTTGCGAATACCTGAACTCAATAGACTTCCTTCCTGAGAGCAATGCTGCTGTATCTACTTTACCTTATGGTGCTCAATAACCGGGGAAGCTGGCCCGCTCTCGATTGCGGAGTGGCAGGTACAAACTGCGGCGCAAGCATTACGTCTAATCTCGACCTGCGTCGATGACGCCTATGGAGAGACGAATGGCGAGAAAGTTTGCTGTGGTTACAGGAGCTTCCAGCGGGATTGGTTACGAGCTGGCGCGAGTGTTTGGCGAGAACGGATACGATCTGCTGATCAACTCCAGCGGCGAGAGACTCGAAAAGGCTGCGTCGGATCTGAAAAACCTGGGCGTAGAAGTGACGCCGGTCCAGAGCGATCTTTCAACCTACGAAGGCGTCGAGCAACTCTGGCGTGAGATCGAGGGAGCTGGCCGGCCCATAGATGCAATCGCGATGAACGCCGGAGTCGGCGTGGGCGGCGACTTCACGCGCGAAACCGATTTAGACGAAGAACTGAAAATGATCCAGCTGAACGTAACCTCAGTCGTTCATCTGGCCAAGCGCGTTCTTAAACAAATGGTCGCACGCGGCGAAGGCAAGGTGCTGATCACCTCTTCGATTGCCGGAACCATGCCAGCCCCGCTGGAAGCGGTGTATGGCGCAACCAAGGCCTTCGATTTGTCGTTCGCGAAAGCGCTGCGCAACGAGTTAAAGGATACGGACATTACGGTGACGGCTCTGCAGCCCGGGCCGACCAACACTGACTTCTTCCGCCGCGCTGGACTGGAAAACACTGAAGTCGGTTCCGAAGGGAAATACACCAACGATCCGCGGGAAGTGGCCGAACAGGGCTTCAAAGCACTCATGAACAACGAGGACCACATCTACGCATCGTCAATGAAGACCAAAGTGCAGGGAGAACTCGGACGGTTTATTCCCGACTCCGTGAAAGCTGAACAGCACCGAAAGATGTCCGAACCAAAAGACGAAAAAGAAAAGAAGAGCGCCTGATTAGCAAAAAGTGCGATTCAACAAAAAAGCCTCCTTTACAGGAGGCTTTTTGCTGAGACCTGCTAACTGCTTACTGCTGGGGCGTCGGGGTTGCGCCGCCGGCCAGTTGTTCGAGGTCGTTCTTGAGCAAGCTGATTTCGACACGGCCGCCGCTCATGCGCTTCGGCTTTTCGCCGTTTTCGGCAGTTGCTGTCGGTGCGGGAGCATTGCCCATACCGAGAACGTAAATCCGGTAAACCGGAATTTCGTGGTTCTCGACCAGGTAGCGCACCACGGCGTCTGCCATCTTGCGCGAGGTCGCGATTGCAGTCTGCCCCTTGCCTGACGAGAAGCCCTGGACTTCGATGATGTATCCGCGCTGGCTCTTCACCGGCTCGGCCATCTGGTCAATGGCTTGTTTCGCGGCCTCGCTCAGGACGGTTTGTCCGGCGCGGAAGCGAATCTCGGTCTGGTTGGTCGACTTGTACTGGTCGATGTTGCTGACGACGGTCTCGACCGTGGTCAGGCGGGTGTTGGCCTGGGTCGCGGTGGTCTGCGCCTGGGTGGCCTTATTGCCGGCGTCAACCGCGTGCTGGTCGGCTTCATTGGCCTTGGTTGAGGCCATCTGAATGCCTTGCTGGGCGCGCGAATCAACGTCCTTGATCATCTTCGAGTTGGCTTGGGTCAACTCATCCAGCTCGTTTACGCGATCGCGGATCGGCTGGGTCTGGCGTTGTACGTACTTCTTGCGGGCAAAGGGATTGACCTTGCCCCAGAAGCCCTGGACTTCGATGATGTATCCGCGCTGGCTCTTCACCGGCTCGGCCATCTGATCAATGGCTTGTTTCGCGGCCTCGCTGA
>DATNAF010000019.1:0-11671 GCA_035572845.1 Terriglobales bacterium | reverse complement strand
TTGTATCGCTGAATCAAGTCAGTATTACAGCGGGAAATCAGGCAGTGATTGCGGCAGGCACCGGCCTAGGCGAGGCCGGGCTCTACTGGGACGGCAAACGACACCACGTGTTCGCATCCGAAGGCGGACATTGTGATTTTGGCCCGCTAGATGATATTCAGATCGAGCTGTTGCAATATCTGCGGGGGCGTTTCGATCACGTCAGCTACGAACGCGTCCTTTCTGGGCCGGGGCTGGTGAATATTTTCGACTTTCTGCGCGACACCGGAAAGGGCAAGCCCCCCGATTGGCTCGTCAACGAGATGGTCGAAGCCGATGCAGCCGCTGCGATTTCTGAAGCTGGGCTTACTGGAAAATGCGCCATGTGTGAACAGGCTTTGGACATTTTCGTGGCGGTCTTCGGCTCCGAAGCCGGAAATCTTGCACTGAAAATGAAAGCGGTGGGTGGAGTATTTCTTGCAGGCGGCATTGCGCCGAAAATTCTACCCAAGTTGACCACTTCGAACTTCCTGCAACCGTTCTTGAATAAAGGTCGACTACGGCGGCTCATGGAAATTATGCCGATTAAAGTGATCACCGACGACAAATTAGCGCTGCTTGGCGCTGCCCGTTGCGCCCTGGTTGAACTGGCGGCTTAAGCATGCCTGCAGAACCCAAAGTAGAAATTTTTGGTTCGCCTCAGGAATTATTTCGCGCCGCAGCAGAAAAATTCTGCACCTTGGGTTCTGAAGCTATCAAGACTCACGGAAGATTCAGCGTGGCGCTCTCCGGCGGATCGACGCCGCGTGGTCTGCATCAGGAGCTGGTCACTCATTTTGCTTCGCGGTTGGACTGGAACAGAGTCTTTTTCTTCTGGGGGGATGAGCGGCATGTTCCGCCTGATAGCTCTGACAGCAACTACCGCATGGCCAAGGAGACTTTGCTGTCGAAGTTGCCGATCCCGCCGGAAAATATTTTCCGCGTTCAATCCGAGTTGCCGGACGCTCGGCAAGCAGCGGCAAAGTATGAGCAGGCATTGCAACAATTTTTCCATCCTGAACCTGATTCGTTTCCGAAGTTTGATTTCATTCTGCTGGGTATGGGCCCTGACGGGCACACGGCATCGCTTTTTCCTGGAACCGCGGCCTTGCAAGAAAAAGATCATCTTGTGGTTGCGAACTGGGTTGAGAAGCTGAATACATTCCGCATTACATTCACTTACCCGGTTTTGAATAGCGCGGCTTGCATAATGTTTCTTGTTAATGGAGACGAGAAGGCGGAAATGGTGCGGCGGGCGCTCAAGGATTCAGCCGCGAATTTGCCATGCCAGAAGGTCCGTCCTGATGACGGCGCACTGCTGTGGTATTTGGATAAGGGCGCAGCGCTGAAACTGTAAGCAGCAGTTAGCGCTTAGCAGTTGGCGCTTAGCATTCTAGTAATCAGCAGGCTTTTGGCTAATTGCTAAGTGCTAAATGCTTCTCAAAACACCGGCGCGAGATTGTGCATCTTCTGGTAGAGCTTGCGGTCAACGGTACGGAGCACTTCCTCGAGACTGGTTCCGGTCACATATTCCGCCAGCCCCCAGGTAAAGGATAGTTGGAACCGGCCGCCGTTCTCCAGATTCCACTGATCGATCAATCCCAGCAGCCGCTTCAATGGCGGTTCGGCTTGCTGTTCGGTTGTGTCCGGCATTACCACCAGGAATTCATCTCCGCCCTGCCTGAAAACCAAGTCGCCGCCGCGGAATACCTTTTTCAGGATGCGTCCAAAATCAGTAAGTACGCGATTGCCTTCCATGCTGCCCAGCTTGGAATTCAACTCACGGAACCCGTTGATATCCATAATCAGGAAAGTCAGCGCTCCGCCGTTTCGGTTGGCACGCGCCACCTGGTGTGAAATCAACTCGTTCAGGGCCCGGCGGTTGAACAGCTGCGTAAGAGGATCGATCAGAGAAAGGCTTTCGAGACGTTCGTTCAGAACCAACTCGCTGATGAGTGCCTTCCTGGTAGAGTTCAGGTTCACGCGTTGCGAGAGCAAATAAATATTGAACAGCACCACCAGGCAAATGAGTCCGAAGAAAAGTTGTGGTAAATAGCCTTCTTCAATACGTATCAGGCGCTGTTTCATCGTCAGGTTCGGCATCACCACGGTCAGAAACCCCGCAGTCAACACCAGAATCACAAGCGTGACGATCGACCACAATTGTGTGTCCCGGCTGGTGAGCTCATGAATCTGCCGTTGAATGGCTTCAGCCCGTGCCAGCATGGATGGCTGTTCTTGCCTTACTTGAGACATCTCTACCCTCGCGAAAGACACTTCCAGCAGCTTCATCCGTTTTACCGGATTTAGGCGGCAAAGTCGTCTAAAAGCCAGTTACGGCAATTACCTTCGTAAGGGAGGGCAAGCATGCAAGTGTCTAAAGCTGCTGTTTTCTTTGGCTTCCGAATTGGGAGTTTGGCCTAGTCGTGCGCGAGAGCGGCTAACGATTCATTGTATGGGGCGCGCGCAATGCCTCGCTCCGTCACGATTGCGGTGACGTATTTCGCCGGCGTAACGTCGAAGGCAGGATTTTCTACCCCGACACCTTCAGGCGTTATCAATTTCCCGGCAATGTGTGTGACCTCGTCACGATTTCTCTCCTCGATGGGAATCTTGCTGCCGTCGGGAGTCGCGAGATCAACGGTAGAGATCGGGGCCGCCACATAAAACGGGATATTGTGTTCTTTCGCCAGCACCGCCACCGTGTAAGTGCCAATCTTGTTGGCGACGTCTCCATTAGCTGCGATGCGGTCCGCGCCAACGATTACCGCGCCGATTTTTCCCTGCCGCATCATCGCGCCCGACATGTTGTCAGAGATCACCGTGGTCGCGATGCCGTCTTTCATCAACTCCCAGGCGGTCAGACGAGATCCTTGGAGAAATGGCCGGGTCTCATCGGCGTAGACATGGATCTTTTTCCCGTTCTCAATCGCGGCGCGGATCACGCCGAGCGCGGTGCCGTATCCGGCGGTGGCTAGCGCGCCCGCATTGCAATGGGTTAGAACTCCGCCGCTGGCCGGCATCAGAGCGGAACCGTGCTGGCCCATCGCGCGATTGATGGCAATGTCTTCCGCGTGCATGCGCTGGGCTTCATCGATCAAGGCTTGTTTGATTTGCTGCGGCGGTCGCACTCGCAGCGTCTCAAATTTTTGCTGCATTCGCCGGATCGCCCAGAAAAGATTGACGGCCGTGGGCCGAGTCTTACCTATGGCATCGCAGATTTCGTCGAACTCGCGTTTGAGTTCGCCCGCAGTCTCAGCCTTGGAATTGTTGACGCCGAGCGCAATTCCCATGGCAGCAGCGACTCCAATCGCCGGGGCACCCCGCACCACCATGTTGCGGATCACGTCCGCAACTTGCTGATAGGTGGTGCAGTTTACGTAAACTTCTTCCGTCGGCAGCTTCGTCTGATCGATGAAGCGCACGCCGCGGTCGGTCCATTCAAGAGTTTGGATCATAAGAATTGAGTCATTGAATCATCGGAGCATTGAATCATTAGTGAACCGCTGTCGGACATCGTCCTGGCTATATATCTTCCATACATACGCTCGGGGGTGTCCCATCCTTGTCGCGCTCTTTGCGACAGGGTGGGGCTTTTGACTTCCAATCGAACTTCTCGCATTCGATGGTTTAGCTGACTGCTGAGTGCTGAGTGCCGAGAACTAAATGCTCCTTCCGCACCTCGCCTGCTGTAAACACCGCCACAAACTTCGCCGGCGCGGCGGCCTTTTCTACGTCAGCGCGTCCACGAGCTTCTTCGCGCTCCACCAGGCACATCACGCCGGCTACTTCGAATCCGAATTCGCGAGCGGCCTCAATCGCCTGAATGGTCGAGGCTCCAGTCGTGCAAACATCATCGACAATAACCACTCGCGCGCCTTTGCCGCGAAAACCCTCGACCCGCTGGCCCGTTCCATGCTGCTTCTCAGCCTTGCGCACCAGAAAACCGTTCAAAGTCCCGCTGGTCACCGCGACCGCCACCACGATCGGATCAGCTCCCATAGTCAGCCCACCAACTGCCTCAGGGTTCCAACCACGTAGCTGAATTTCTTCCAAAAAAACTTGCCCCGTGAGTTGTGCCCCACGCGCATCAAGCGTGGTGGTCCGGCAATCGATGTAGTAGTCGCTTCGCCCTCCGGACGAAAGCTTGAAATCGCCTAAACGAAACGACTTGGTGGCCAGCAAACGCAGCAATTCCTGACGTGGAGAAATCATGAATTTCAAAGATAAACGATACCAGAGTTATTGGGCCAGTCTCTCCAGGTGCTGAAAGCCGTGACTGGCGATGACCGCTGCAATAACCGGCACGCCGTTATAAATTGCATGCACGATGAAACTCGCGCCCACTGATTTCGTTTTGGCCCGCACCGCAGTGAGCACCAGCCCAACCACGAAAATGATGAGCACCGGTCCCCAGGCTTTGTATTCAGGCTCATGAATCAGAGCAAACGGAAGTGCAGTCAGCAGAACTCCCGCCGAAACTCCTAAGCGGCGCGCCAACACCGGATAAAGGAAGCCTCTGAAAAACAATTCTTCCATGAAGGGCGCAAATGCGATGGCTAAAAAGGCAAACGCGTAAGCATCGAGTGGGCGATCGAAGAATTGATCGAATGGACTATTCTTCGGCAGTGGCAGCAGTCGCTCAAGCCCCTGCAGAACGACCAAGGTCAGAAATCCGACTCCGACCAGCGCCGGCCAGCGATGCCTCGGCCAATTCCAGCGGATCGCCTGCCATAAGCTCTGGTGAAATTTCGCTCTCGTGTAGTCGAGCAAAAACAACGCCACAACTGCGAACCAAATAAATTGCGGCGCCAGAAGCACCCAGGGCTTTAATGCGACTTGCGCGAATGATAAATGCGGAAATAAGAACTTTTGCACGAGAACAACCACGAACGGCGCGGCCACAATAGGCACTAAAAACATCAGCAATCCGATTTGGAGAACTTCAATCCCACCGAACGGCGGATCTTCTACAGGCGGAGCGCTCAGATTTGGCGGCGGGCTGGGTATGAGTGGGTCAGGAGCGTTCTCATTGCCGGGAGCGCTCCATCCTGAATCGAACGACATAACTTGAATTTACACGAAAGGCACGTGTGGGGCGGGAGCTTCGCCCGTCGATGTGACTAGCTCACTGCAGAGTGCAGTTGGTTGACCGCCGCAGCCGCATACTCCGCCAATGCTTGCCCGGTGTAGGATTTTTTATTCCGCGCCACTTGTTCGGGAGTTCCCTGCGCCACGACACGGCCGCCATCTTCTCCCCCCTCAGGTCCAAGATCGATAATCCAATCCGCATTCCTGATCACATCCAGATTGTGCTCGATGATGATGATTGTGTTCCCGAGATCGGTGAGCCGGTGCAGCACGTCCAGCAACTTTCTCACGTCATCGAAGTGCAAGCCGGTGGTTGGTTCGTCCAGCAAGTAAAGAGTACGTCCAGTCTGGCGTTTGCTTAATTCGCGGGCCAGCTTGATGCGTTGCGCCTCGCCACCGGAAAGCGTAACCGCGGATTGACCCAGGTGTAGATATCCCAAGCCGACATCGACAAGCGTCTGCAGTCGCTGCCTTACCTGCGGGATATTTTCCAGAATCGGCAGCGCCTCGGAAACGGGCGTCTCCAGCAGGTCGGCGATGGAATAGCCTTTGTACTTCACCGCCAGCGTTTCCTGGTTGTAGCGCCGGCCCCCGCAGACTTCGCACACCACATACACGTCAGGCAGAAAATTCATCTCAATGCGACGCTGCCCTTCGCCCTGACAGGCTTCGCATCTTCCGCCGGTCACGTTAAACGAAAATCGGCCCGGTTTGTAGCCGCGCTCTCGCGATTCCGGCAGCATTGCGTACAGATCGCGAATGTGCGTGAAGACCTGCGTATAGGTCGCGGGGTTGGATCGCGGGGTGCGCCCAATCGGCGATTGGTCAATACGAATGACCTTGTCGATATTCTCAGTACCCGAAATGGATTTGTGCTCGCCCGGCTGTTCGCGCGAGCGATAAAGTGCCTTGGCCAGCGCGCGATAAAGAATGTCATTCACCAAAGTCGATTTCCCAGATCCCGAAACGCCAGTCACGACGTTGATCAATCCGAGCGGGAAAGTGGCGTCCACATTCTTCAGATTATTTTCGCGGGCACCCAGCACTGTAATCGCGCTGCCATTTACTTTGCGCCGCTCGGGACGGGTCTCAATCCGCTTGCCTCCAGACATGTACGCGCCGGTCAGTGATTCCGGCACGCGCATCACCTCCAGAGGCGTGCCGCGCGCCACGATCTCGCCGCCATGACGCCCGGCGCCGGGGCCGAGATCCACAACGTAATCTGCGCGACGAATCGTTTCTTCATCGTGTTCAACCACCAGCACGGTATTTCCCAGGTCGCGCAATTCTTCGAGCGCATTTAAGAGCCGCCCATTGTCCCGATGGTGCAGCCCAATCGAAGGCTCATCAAGGACATAGAGCACCCCTCGCAGCTTCGATCCGATCTGTGTAGCCAGGCGAATGCGTTGACCTTCGCCGCCGGAAAGAGTCGCCGCCGATCGGTCGAGAGAAATGTAGCCGAGCCCGACGGCATTTAAAAATTGCAGGCGCTCGACGATTTCGCTCATGATGCGTCCGGCAATCTGCAACTCGCGCCCGGTCAACTTAATACTGCTGGCCTTTTCCAGCGCTCGCGAAACCGGCATAGCGGTGAAGTCGGCAATCGACATGCCTTCTACCTGCACCGCCAGGCTCTCCGGACGAAGGCGCTTGCCGTGACACGAAGGGCACTGCGTTGGGGACATGTGCTCCATCAGCCAGTCGCGATAGGTTTCGGAGCTGGACTCATCCATTGCGTTTTTTAAATATCCAAAAATCCCGAGATAGCCGGTTTTGCCGCGTTTCTCAGGCTCGCCAAACAAAAACAAGTTTTGGATCTTGTCCGGCAGCTTTTCGAATGGCGTACTCAAGTCGATGCCGTATGCGGCCGCCACAATCTTGATCTGGTGAATCAAATTCTGCGAAGCCGAACCGGGCCCCAATGCTCCGTCCAACAAAGGTTTTGACCAATCGTTGATTATTTTTGCGGGATCAAAATCGTAAGTGCTTCCCAAGCCGTGGCACTCCGGGCAGGCCCCGTAGGTGCTGTTAAACGAGAACGACCGCGGCTCAAGCTTCGGCACATCAATTCCGCAATCCGGGCAGGCCAAGCGCTCGGAGTAAAGCTGCTCCTCGCCACCAACAACCGCAACCAGCACCAGGCCGCCTGCCAATTTCATGGCCAATCCAACCGACATCTCAAGCCGCTGCTCAATTCCTGGCTTCACTAAAAGCCGGTCAATTACAACTTCAATGGTATGGTTCTTGCGCTTGTCGAGCTGGATCTGCGCGTCTTCTTGCAGATTGACCAGTTCCCCGTCGATACGCGCGCGGCTGAATCCATGTTCAGAGAGCTTCTCCAGCTCCTTCTTGAATTCGCCTTTGCGTCCGCGCACAATGGGCGCGAGTACCATCACGCGGTCTTCCGGGGTTAATGCCATCACGCGCTGCACAATCTGTGCCGCCGTCTGGCGAGAAATAGCTCGTCCACACTTCGGGCAATGAGGTACTCCGATTGAGGCATACAGCAAGCGCAGATAGTCGTAAATTTCGGTGATCGTGCCCACCGTCGAACGCGGGCTCCGGCTGGTAGTCTTTTGCTCGATAGAAATCGACGGGCTCAGGCCGTCAATCGCGTCCACGTCCGGCCGTTCCATCTGATCGAGAAACTGGCGGGCGTAAGCAGACAGCGTTTCTACGTACCGGCGCTGGCCCTCGGCATAAATCGTGTCGAATGCCAGTGATGATTTCCCCGATCCGCTCAACCCGGTAATTACGGTCAGGGTATTGCGTGGAATCTCGACGTTGATGTTCTTGAGATTGTGCTGCCGGGCGCCCCGGATCGAGATTTCCTTAATGGCCATTGTTCGACTGATTACCGGTCTTTGGTAACGTGGACGGGTCCACAGAAATGTTGGAAAGTGAAGGTGCGCGGCTTTACTCACGTATCTTAGTTGTAAACAGCAGCAAGCGTCAACGAGGGTAAAGTAGAGGCGCACCGGTCCAGCCACCTGGGTGCCACCTTGGCCGTGGTTTCAGCTCGTGGAGATCGGACTTAAGCCGTTTCTTTACTTGCTGCTGGAGCGAACGGGAAGGCAGGCCGAACTTGGGAAGTTTGCTGGTTGCTCTTGTTGTTAGCTTCACCGTCGCTGGTTCCGTTGCTCTCGGAATTACAGCCGCTTACGTCAGTGTAATAGCTCTGCTGCATGCCTTCGCCAGCCAATCACAGAAACCGCGCCCGGCAGTGATTTTTGTCCAGAGCCAACACCAAACCAGCGGCGACTAAGCCGACCTGCCTCCATGGACCCACTGGCCTGTTCGAGAAGCCCATCAAGCAGATTTCTTCGGCTGGACCACGAATTCAATCACTTGACCACGTTTTCCCGAAGTCTTAGGCCGCTTCGTAAAGTCTTGAGGCACATAGAATTCGATTATCTTCGCCATAGTTCGGCCCCCCACGCCGGATTGCTTCTGTTGCATATTAAAACCCATTTCAGAGACAAAAGTCGCTCTCTGCAGCCCCGGTGGGACGTGTCTTTTAGGAATGAACCGCTTGTCACCCGCTGCCGATAGAGTGGCGTACTCGGCGCATGCGGGCACGAATAGGTTACAAGAGTACCCGCCGCGCGAAACTACTGGCACGAATGCAGCAGTCATCAGGCTAAGCTGGACAGGTCTAGACTTGCTCGTGCCGGCGAGCTCACATGAAAATTCTGCTGATTGAAGACAGTCGCCTCCTTCGCACCACAACTGAGCGAATGCTCACCAGGGCAGGCTACGAAGTGCTTACCGCCGCTGATGGTGAAGATGGGTTACGCGTCGCCCTCGAACGTAAGCCCGATCTGGTGATCTTGGATATGATGCTGCCGAAGCTTTCAGGCCCGCAAGTCCTGCAACGGCTGCGGCTGAATCCTTCCTCCATGTCCACCCCCGTAATAGTCCTAACCAGCCTTTCTGAATCCAATCGCGAAAAGCTCTTGAGCGAAGGCGCGAGCTTATATTTTGAGAAGTCGCTCATAAACGTGGACACCGGCTCCCACCTGTTGCTCGATGCGATACAGAATTTGCTTACACGAGCGAACAAATCGAAAGCAGCCTCTCCCGCGCATTGACCCAGAAACTCGGCCCCGAGTTCGTGTGATAGATTTTTAGTCTCGCCATGAAAGACCTAGCGTCCTGGGCCCTCGATACAGCCACTCAACGCGGCGCAGATTACGCCGACGTGCGGGTCGTCGATGAGCGCGGACGAGCGCTCGCCACCAAGAATGGCAAAATCGGCAATGCCTCGGATTCGCGATCACAGGGATTCAATGTTCGGGTGCTGGTCGATGGAGCATGGGGATTTGCCTCGTCGGCGGATTTGGGGCGCGCCTCGGTCGAGGCTACTGCGGCGCAGGCAGTCGCCATCGCGAGAGCATCGGCCAAGGTTAAACAGAAAGACGTTCAACTGGTCCCGGAAAAAGCGGTCACCGCTGAGTGGACTACGCCGCACAAAATCGATCCATTTTCCATTTCTATTGAGCAGAATCTCGCATTGTTGCAGAAAATCGACGACGAACTGCGATCGGTCAAGGGCGTGACCCTCGCCGAAACCAACATGAACTTTCGCCGCGAGGAAATCGGGTTTTTCTCTTCCGCAGGCGCGGACATTCATCAGACGAAAATCACAACCGGCGCGGGATACGTGGCTTACAGCTTCGCGGGGAGTGAAATCCAGAAGCGGTCGTACCCGAATTCCTTCGGCGGACAGTGGCAAAACAAAGGCTATGAGTTGATCGAGGAACTAAAGCTGGTCGAAAATGCACGCCGAATCGGCGAAGAAGCAGTCGCTCTGCATTGCGCTGATCAGTGTCCGCAAGGTATGTTCGACATCATTCTTGAAAGCTCGCAGCTCGGATTGCAGATTCACGAATCCGTTGGACACCCCATTGAATTAGACCGCGTGCTGGGCATGGAAGCCAACTTCGCCGGCACTTCCTTCTTAACCTTGGACAAATTGCGCACCCTTAAATACGGCAGCGAGCTAGTGAACGTAGTCGCCGATGCCCGTCAGGAGCATGGTCCTGGGCTAGGTACTTTCGCATTTGATGACGAGGGTGTTCCGGCGCAGTGCACGCCGATCATTAGCAATGGGCTTTTCACCGGCTACCTCAGTTCTCGCGAAACCGCGGCATTGATTGGATTGCAGCGCTCCGGCGGAACTCTGCGCGCGGAAAGCTGGAACCGCTTGCCGATGATTCGCATGACCAACATCAGCATTTTGCCGGGAGAGAAGCCTCTAACCACCGATCAGCTGATTTCATCCACTGACCATGGAATCCTATTTCAGACCAACCGCTCGTGGTCGATCGACGACAAGCGTTACAACTTCCAATTCAGCACCGAAATCGGCTGGGAGATCAAAAGCGGCAAGCGCGCCCGCATGTTGAAAAACCCCTCCTATTCCGGGATCACGACGGAATTCTGGAACTCCATGGATGCGATTTGTTCGCGCGATGAATGGACCTTATGGGGCACGCCGAATTGTGGCAAAGGACAACCGCAGCAGGTCATGGGCACGGGCCACGGCGCGGCTCCGGCAAGATTTCGGAAAGTAAAGGTGGGGAGTGCGTACAAGGGCAATTAGCATTTAGCAATTGGCAGTTAGCCGTTACGGTGCGCTAACTGCCAAATGCCAAGTGCCAACTGCTAAATGCTGACCCGCGACCAAGCCGCCGACATTTTCTCCCGCATAAAGAAGTACTCGATTGCGGACGAAGTTGAAGGTCTGTTTTATGGCGGACGATCTGCGCTTACGCGATTTGCAAACAACACCATTCATCAGAATGTTGCAGAAGAAAATTATGGGGTTTCTGTGCGCACGGTTTTCGGCGGACGGACCGCTCGCGCCACCACGAACCGTTTTGATGATCAAAGTTTGAAAGATGTCGTTAAGGCTTCTGAGGATTTGGCTAAGGTGCAAGAGCCGGATTCTGACCTCTTGCCGATGCCCAGCACGGGCGAGGGCCCCGTTCGACTTCGCTCAGGGCAGGTCCGCCCCACACAAGCTGTGCCATCGCGGCATTTTGCTGAGACTGCAGCGGTCACGCCGGAGCAGCGAGCGGACGGTGTGGGCAAGATCGTTTCGATTGCTCAGAAACATAAACTGACTACTGCGGGAATTTTCTCGAGCTCGGAATCGCTTGAAGGCATTTTTAATTCGCGCGGCCTGAGCAATTGGCATACGCAAACTTCTGCTGAAATTTCGATCACCATGTTGGCGCCTGATTCTTCAGGATGGCAGAAATCGAATTCGCCTAATGTCGCCAGTTTGAATCCGCACGGCCTGGCGGAGATTGCGGCGAAGAAGGCGGCTGAATCCGCAACTCCGCGCGAAATACCCGCCGGTAAATACACCGTAATCCTCGAACCCTCGGCCGTGCTCGACATGGTTGGATTTATGTTTTTCGATTTCGGCGGGCTGGCGCTGCTTGATCAACGGTCTTTTCTAAATAATCGAATCGGCGCAACCCTTTTTGGCGAGAATATTTCCATCTCGGATGACGTGGCGCATCCGTTGCAGTCAGGTCCGTCGTTCGATGGC
>DATNAF010000018.1:0-5092 GCA_035572845.1 Terriglobales bacterium | reverse complement strand
TGGTTTATGGGTTTGAATAAAGCGGTAACCACGAAGGACACGAAGTAGCACGAAGGAAGCCGTACCTGGTGCTCTCTCAAAGTGTCGGCAGGTTTGAAAACTTATTACCAAGTCGAGCAGCTTTGAAACAAGATGATGCGGCGCGATATTTGACGAACCGCGATTAGTCTCAGGCCGCTGGATCGATCAAGTTCTGCGCCGATGGCGGTTGTTCTGACAAGACCCGCACCCTGCGGCGCTTCGTCACAAAGGCAAATCCCCACTCCAGCAGAACAAACAGGCGATTGGCAAATCCGATAAGAAAGTAAATGTGCACACCCGCCCAGAGTAACCATCCTTCAAAGCCCGCAAACCGGCTGAAGCGCAAATCAGCGACGGCGTAGGTTCGGCCGACGATCGCGAGATCGCCTTTATCCCAATACCAGAACGGTTTCGGCTGTGGACGCCCCGCTACACGGCGTCGAATTAAGTCCGCGACATACTTGCCTTCCTGTATGGCGGGTTGAGCGACTCCGGGCATGAGCATCGAGCTGCGCGATTTTATCCCAAATAAATTTCGAGCCGGCGCAACGAGGTGAGCGGTGTCGCCAATTACAAACACTTCGGGATGACTACGTACGGACAAATCTGGCTCAACCATGACCTTCCCGAATTTGTCAGTTTCTGCACCCAACCATCGGCCTGCTGGAGACGCAACCACACCCGCTCCCCAGAGCACCGTGCCCGCCGGAATCCTCTTTCCGCCGACGACAATTCCATCCGCATCCACATTCGTGACGCGAGCATTGGTGAAAACCTCGACCCCTAAGCTCTCCAGGTGCCGCTGCGCTTTGAGCGAAAGGCCTTCCGGATATGTGGCCAAAATGCGAGGCCCAGCCTCATACAGAAGGATGCGTGCTGTTCTGGGATCTATATGTCGAAAATCGTGCGCCAAAGCCATCCGAGACATTTCGGCGAGTGTGCCGGCCATCTCGACGCCGACCGTCCCGGCACCCACGAGTGCAAATGTCAGAAGGCGACGAATTTCTTCGCTCTGGATTTGCGTCTTCGCATGAGCTGCAGACGCCATTGCTTCAGCCCGCTCGAATGCAAGCAGGATTTTACTTCGAATCACGTCGGCATCGTCGAGTGATTCCAGGCCCGGTGCAAACGCACGCCATTCATCGTGTCCAAAATAGTTGTAGCGAATCCCGGTCGACACAATGAGGTAGTCATAGGCCAAGTCTCTGTGCTTCAGATGAACAAGGCGTTGTTCCGGACTGATGCCCGTGACTTCATCGAGCAGAACTTCAACATTTTCTTGATGACTGAGAATGGAACGCAACGGCCCTGAAATCTGATCGTCCGAAAGCAAGCCGGTCGCAACTTGATACAGCATCGGGCGAAAGAGATTGTAGTTTCGTTTATCGATCAGCGTTACGCGAACGGCAGCGCCGCGTAAGGCACGAGCCGCGGAGAGCCCTCCGAAGCCACCTCCGACAATGATTACATGCGGCGTCATCAACTAACCTCGCTTAGAACACATTTCATGGGATGAGAGACAACAGCGCCTGGATTCCCTAACCCGCAGCAATTTTTCGAAGCGGGCGCTCATGCTAGTGATGCCGCCTTTGTCGCATATCATAGGCATATCTATCTTCGAGGAATTCATGGCCGCACTCATCGATGCAATCGACGTCAAGCGAAAAACGTTCTTTGAATTTGAAAACACTCCGTACCTGTGCCTGGAAGCGGTCGTGAACACACCTACCGCTCGCGGCGGACAGACGCTGGTGCGCCTGAAGATGCGCAACCTGCTCACCAACGCCGTGTTTGAAAAATCGTTCAAGGCGAATGACAAATTCAAGGAGCCCGACCTGCAGTCCGTGCCTGCGTCATATCTTTACAGCGATGGCGACGGCTCTCACTTTCTCGATCAGGAAACATTCGAGACGTTAACTCTTTCCGAGCAGATGGTCGGCGATGCTTTGGATTTTCTGGTCGAGGGCGCAATCGTTGAATTGCGCAAGTACAACGGGAACCCCATTGGCCTGGATCTGCCAATCTTCGTCGAGCTAAAGATTTCTGAAACCGAGCCGGGAGTTAAGGGCGACACATCAAGCGGCAGCGTCACTAAATCAGCCACGCTGGAAACTGGCCTGGAGATTCGCGTTCCACTCTTCCTGAAAGCGGGAGAAAAAGTGAAAGTATCCACCGAGACTCGCGAATTTGGCGGGCGGGCGTAAATTCATTTCGAGACCTGCCGCGCGCTCTTGGCCAAGAATGGACACCAGCCAGTCGTAGCGCGTTGATCGTACCCACAATGCTCAATCTCATTTTCCACCGATACAGCCGACTAAATTGGCTTTTCCCCTGCTCTGCAAATGCCCCAAATGCCGCGCCCAGCCTACGTTTTGACCATCGCAATTAGGTCATAGTTACCCCACTAAATTGCCTTAAACCGTGTCACTCAACAACTTACAAGCAGGTTACTTATAACCTCCACCGTAATCTTGTGAGGTGACTAAGCGGCGGATATCGTGGCCTCAGTTTGATCGCGCCTGGCAGGAAATTGCCGGATTAAGCGCTCTGTGAAACTTTGCCGAAGTAGTAGACAGTGCGCGAGGAAGACCGATATCTGCCAAAAGGAGAACCTTGTGAAGAGTGCCACTTTAGCCTTATTTGTCCTGGCTACATCGCTTTCGTCTTGGTCGGTGATCCACCTTCCAGCAAACGCGGTTAACAGTTCGAAACATTACCGCGAGAGCGGCGTGGGTAACGGCACCGGACGTTCCGGATCGGCCCATGTGACCGCCCGTGCTCTGCTCAGCAAGGACGGCAGCGCCACGGTTGAAGTCACAACCGGCACGCTTGACTCTCCAACCACGCCTCCGGGCAGCTTCCGTAAAGTGCAATTTAAGGCATTGAACGCGGCGGGCAACCCGATACTTGTGCAGAATCTTTTTCCGCCTACCGCGAGCGGCGATTACATCTTCGCCTTGCCGTCATTACATCGGGCGCAGCAGATACAACTTCAGGCCAATGTCGATGGTATCGACCGAAACCGCACTGATGTTGTGACCTTGCTGGAAACCGTAAAAGTACGCCCAGACCTGGCTGTGGCAAGCCTTAGTTTCCCAGCCTCAGCCGTACCCGACCAGGCCGTGAACATCAGCGCCAACCTTCTGGAAATGAACGGAGACGCTGGCGCAACCACAACCTGTGTTCTCGCTATTGACGGCAATCCGGTAGATCACATGAACAATGTGTATGTAGATGCCGGGGGCAGCGTAAGCTGCACGTTTGCTTATACGTTTAACGCCCCGGGTAGCCACACCATAGAGGTAAGTGCCATGAATGTGGCTCCGTCAGACTGGGACACCAGCAACAATTCCAATTCTGGCACGATTGATATTTCAAACCCGAATACCGCTGAACAATCATCCGCGTCCTTTCAGGATCAAAATGGCGGCTTCCCTGTAACCGCGACCAACACGTCCAAGGAGTGGTACATGGGGACGCTAGTTGAGGACTTCTCCAATACGTTCGGGACGACTGGCCACACACAGAGTTCTGATACTATGTTCTCCAGCTCCGGTTGCGCTGGAAGTACAAATGCAGCCGCGTGGCAGTTCCCTGTCAACGTGACCTATTCGGAAAGCATGGATGGTAAATCTGTCTACTCCTATACAGATGCGGGGATCACTGGTAACACTCAGTCACTTCCGGGAGGTTTTTCCAGCTGCAATGGGATAGTTGCCAGCAGAATCTTCCAGTTTGGCAGTGACCAAGCCGACGATCACTTGAACAATCTCACCTCTTATCAGTATTACGATGCGGCTGGAAATCTTCTGATGTCCAACCAAACGATTCAAACCGACAGACTCGCAGGGGATGTAACCTATTTCTCGTATGGGTATCAGTGCTTATATTTGAACCCGGGTTCCGGCACTTGCAGTAACCCATCTGACTACTTCGTATTCAACGTTCCGAGACAGGATGTTTCTGGCACGCTCGTTCCCGTGGGTAGCACGTGGATACCTAGCGTTTCCGCTGTTGATGCCGCGGGCAACACGTTTTCGGGCAGCATCAGCGTCCCGCTCAGCAGCACCCAGCAGACCAGGAGCCAGCCCACCACGTGCCAGAACCTTGGCCCGGACAGCAACGGCTATACGTACCAAAACTGTTCGTCATCCGAGTATAACTACACGATTACTGAAGGTTCGGCTCCTAACTAGGAGGATCCTTTCAGCTGATCTACCCCCGGCTCAGAACGGCCGGGGGTTTTTATTTGCCCGTGCTTTGCCGTTGTGCATCGAAAGAGGAAGAACTAGCGACATGAATCCATTTGAGCGAGCGAAAATATGGACATCAAACGAGTCGGTTCACAGCCTTCCGGCAAAGGCCTTTCAGACTGGTTCACTGGCACAGTGCGCGTTGATCCGCTATTTCAAGCGCCCGACCCGGCGTTTGTTCAAGGCGCCAGTGTAACTTTCGAACCGGGTGCGCGGACGGCATGGCACACCCATCCCCTGGGGCAGACTTTGATTGTGACCGCTGGCTGCGGCTGGGCACAGCACTGGGGAGGAGCGATTGAGGAGATCAGGCCTGGCGACGTGGTCTGGTTTTCACCTGGCGAAAAGCATTGGCATGGCGCGACGCCAACAACATCCATGACGCACATTGCCATCCAGGAAAAGAAAGATGGCAAAGTTGTTGAGTGGATGGAGAAGGTGGGCGACGAACAATACATAAACAAATAGAATGCCCGCTCGGAAGAATGTTCTAGTAGTGGTCTCTAACAATTTAAGGAAAACAGATTTACGCGGCTTGTCCTGCGCAAGAGCCTGAGGCCCAGGCCCATTGAAAGTTGAATCCGCCCAGGTGGCCAGTCACGTCCACAACTTCCCCGATGAAATATAGGCCAGGGATTTTCCGGCTCTCCATTGTCTTAGCCGAAAGCTCGTTCGTGTCTACGCCGCCGGCAGTGACTTCGGCTTTGTCGTAGCCGTCGGTGGTTTCTGGAGTGACAATCCAGTTGTGCGCCTGCCGCTCAAATTCAGCCAGCGCATGGTTGGTCCAAGCTGCGGGGGGATGCAGATCAATCCATCGG
>DATNAF010000017.1:0-8807 GCA_035572845.1 Terriglobales bacterium | reverse complement strand
AAAATGCATGACCTCGCGCGGCTCGCCGGATTCGATAATCAGCGCAACCTGGGTGCGAGTTTCTTCTCGCACGAGAAGGTTGTGTACCGCGGCCAGCGCGAGCAGGCTGGGAATTGGCGCGTAGTCTTTATCCACGCCCCGGTCGGACAGAATCAGCAGCGTGTAACCGGATTTCACCGCCAGCGAAGCGCGTCGCGAAATTTCGTCCAGCGCCGACCGTAAACCGGCTTCGCCATCCGCGGCGCGGAACAATGCCGGCAACGTAATCGCCAGCAGGTCTCCCTGCGAAACCCGGCGTAGCTTTTCGAGATCACGATTGGTCAGAATCGGATGCGGCAATTTGAGTGTGTGACAGTTTTCTGGCGTTTCGTCGAGAATGTTGCGCTCAGTCCCGATGTAGCTGATCAGCGACATCACCATTTCTTCGCGAATGGGATCAATCGGCGGATTCGTAACCTGGGCAAAAAGCTGCTTGAAGTAATTGAACAGCGGCTGCGGCTTGTCGCTTAAACATGCCAGCGGCGTATCCGTTCCCATCGAGCCGATCGGCTCTTCACCCTTGGCCGCCATGGGCTCGATGATCATCTTCAAGTCTTCATCGGTGTATCCGAAAGCGCGCTGCCGCGAAAGCATGGTCGACTGGTCTGTTTGATGAATACGCACCGGTTCCGGCAGATGATCAAGCGTGATCTGATTTTCCTTCAGCCATTGTTCGTACGGCTGACGGGCGGCAAGGCGCGTTTTGATTTCTCTGTCGGAGATGATTCGACCTTCGACAGTGTCGACCAGAAACATTTTTCCCGGCTGCAATCGGCCTTTGCGTTTCACTTTTTCCGGCGCCACGGAAAGTACTCCAGCCTCAGACGCCATTACAACCAGGTCGTCATCCGTAACCACGTAGCGGCCGGGGCGCAGTCCATTACGATCCAACGTCGCGCCGATCATTTTGCCGTCGGTAAACGCGATTGCCGCCGGTCCGTCCCACGGCTCCATTAGCGAGCAGTGATACTCGTAAAAGGCGCGCTTCTCCGGCTTCATGTGCGGATTGCCCGCCCATGCCTCTGGAATCAGCATTGCCATTACATGCGGCAGACTGCGTCCCGATTGGAAGAGCAACTCCACGGCATTATCGAAACTGGCGGAATCGCTTCCCGCAGGCTCAATGATCGGAAAAAGCTTCTTGATGTCATCGCCAAAACGTTCGCTGGCCAGAATCGATTGCCGCGCGTGCATCCACGCGACATTACCCTTCAGAGTGTTGATTTCGCCGTTGTGCGCGACATAACGATACGGATGGGCCAGCTTCCAACTGGGAAAAGTGTTGGTCGAAAACCTCTGATGGACAAGGCACAGGGCGCTGGCCGCGTCGGGATCGGAAAGGTCACCGTAAAAATTGGCGATTTGCGGCGCCAGCAGAAGTCCCTTGTAAACGATAGTGCGTGCCGACAGCGATGGAATGTAAAAGAATTCCTTGTCCTCAATGTCCGATTCAGCAATTTCTTTTTCGGCGCGCTTGCGGACCACATAAAGTTTCCGTTCAAAAGCGTCTTCGTCAATCTCAGCAGGACGGCCAACGAATATTTGTTGTATGTAAGGTTGCGACGCACGAGCCACGCGGCCGATGGCGTCGCCGTTTACGGGTGTGTCTCGCCAGCCCAGAACGCTGAGCCCTTCTTCGCGGATGATTCGTTCTAGTACGCCTTCGCAGTTCAGGCGTGGATGCTTCTCAACCGGCAGAAAAGTCATGCCAACGGCATACTCACCGGGTGCAGGCAATTCAATTCCGAGGGTTCCACACTCGCGGACGAAAAACTTGTGAGGAATTTGAATCAGGACTCCGGCGCCGTCTCCGGTTTCAGGATCGCAGCCGCATGCGCCGCGGTGCGTCAGATTGACCAGCACCTGAATTCCCTGTTCGATGATTTGATGACTTTGCTCGCCGCGAATGCTGGCTACAAAGCCCATCCCGCAGGCGTCGTGCTCGTTCGCCGGGTTATAGAGACCCTGGCGCGGCGGCAATCCGTTTTGTGTCTTCCAAAGCTGCAGTGGAATTCCCCTTAGGCGTGGCGCACAACAATAGCTATGTATCTATTTGGTACCGCGATTCGAGGGCAAAAGTACAATTCAGAATTTCGATTCGGCGGATGGAAATTTTGCGAATCCCACAAGTTCGCGCTACTCCTCAATACTTAGCGCTCCCGTCACCCTGATCGCAAGTTTTTCGATTTGTCACATCGAAAAAGCGGCTCGGGCCGCACCTCTGATTCCGGTATATTGAATGTTCGATATGTCGCCTGCGCTCCAGACAATGTCGCGAATGCCCATGTACACATCGGGCACACGAATTACTGTCTGGCGTGGGCGTTGAGCGACTCCTAAGTATCTGCTCAAGACCCACAGCCCAGATGGCGAGTGGGTCTTTCGTTTTTTGTACCCAGTACTTCGCCACTTAGGATGGGTATAGTCTTTTAGAAGGTATTCACATGATTGTAATGAAGTTCGGCGGCACTTCAGTTGAAAGCGCCGAAGCCATTGAACGAGTTGCGAAGATTGTCGCCAGCCGGCGAGACGGCTTGCCGCTGGTGGTGGTCAGCGCCATGGCCAAGGTCACAGACAATCTGGTGACCATGGGCCAACTGGCGGCCTCCGGCGAGGCTGACGCCAGCCTTCAACTATTTCGATCGATGCGCGAACGGCATTTGTCGACAGCAAATGCCTTGCTCGGACCAAAACGCGCCGCCAGCCTGGTGCCTAAACTCAATCCACATTTTGCCGAGTTGGAGAATTTTTTGCGTGGCTTAGCCGCGGTGCGCGAGCTCACACCTCGTGGCAGCGACTACCTGCTTTCGTTCGGCGAACTGTTCTCGAGTCTGATCGTGGCAGATGCGTTCGCGATTCGAGGGCTTAACGCCGCCTGGGTCGATTCACGGGCCTGTCTGGTCACCGACGCCACGCACACTCGCGCGACCCCGCAAATGTCGGAAACGCGCGAAAAGTCGAAGAAAAAAATCGCGCCTTTACTGGCGAAGAAAAAAATTCCCGTGATGGGAGGGTTTATCGCCGCAACCACCGCGGGTGTGCCGACGACTCTCGGCCGTGGCGGATCAGATTATTCTGCGGCCATTATCGGCGCGGCGCTTGACGCCGATCGCATTGAAATATGGACCGATGTCGAAGGCATGATGACCACGGATCCGCGGCTATGCCCAGACGCCAAGACCATTAAGCAGATCAGCTTCAACGAAGCGGCGGAGCTGGCATACTTCGGGGCGAAGGTCCTCCATCCCGCCACTTTGCTTCCCGCCATCCACAAGAATATTCCGGTCTACGTGCTCAACTCGCGCAATCTGAAAAGCACTGGCACCGAGATCACCGCCCACGCTCCTCGCAGCCAAGATGTTTTTCGCGCAATCACCGCGAAAACTGGGGTGAGCATCGTCAACGTGGTGGCTTCACGGGGGATCATGGTGCATGGTTTTCTGCGTACCGTGTTCGAGGCCATGGACCGTCACTCCACATCGGTTGACATTGTGGCGATTTCTGAAGTCAGCATGTCATTCACCATGGAAAGCAAGCGGCTATCGAAGGCGTTGCTGGCGGAATTGGAAAAGATTGCGGACGTGACTTGCGATGACAAGCAGGCGATTATTTGTCTCGTCGGCGAAGATATTCACGGTAAGCCGGGAATCGCAGCCAGCGTGTTCAATACTATTGCAGCCGCAGAAGTTAATATTCGAATGATTTCGCAGGGCGCCTCAGAATTGAACATCAGCTTCGTGATTCAGGAAAGCGATGTTCCAAAGGCTGTCCAACATTTGCATGCGCAATTTTTCCCGGCACCGGCGAATGCCATCTCAGCGCAGAAGAAGAATGGAAACAGCAAGCGTGCGCGCGCAAATGGACGAGGCCCCCTAACTCCACGAGTTCGCGCTACCAGGGCCAGCACCGAGCAAGGTGGAGAGATCGCGGTGCAACTACATTCGTAATTCATCGACCACATGAAACCTGTCACCAATTTAACTGATTCAGAAACGGCCCCAACTTCCTTCGCAGAAGGCGGGGAAGGGTTGAAGGTTGCAATCGTAGGTTTTGGAACAGTTGGCAGTTCTGTCGCGCGCATTTTGTCGGAGCGGGCGGGCGAAGACCTTCGCCTGACACACATCCTTAATCGACAGGTTGCTCGCAAGCGGGTTGGCTCGTTTTCGCCGGCAATTCACTGGACCGAGGATATTAATGATGTTCTCTCCTCCGATGCGCACATTGTCGTCGAACTCATCGGCGGCCTCGAACCTGCGGGCGAGTGGATTCGCAAAGCGCTGAAATCCGGCAAGTCGGTGGTGACCGCAAACAAACAGCTCATCGCACGGCATGGGGCGGAGTTGGTCAGGTTGGCGCTCGAGAACGGGCAACATATTGCTTTCGGAGCGTCGGTGGCGGGCGGCGTTCCTGTTATCTCCGGCTTGCAGGAAGGGCTTGCGGGCGACGAACTGGTAGAGATTTGCGGAATACTGAATGGGACCTGCAATTACATTCTGACCCGGATTGAGAGCGCCGGTGTGACTTTCGCCGACGCACTGAAGGAAGCTCAAAAGCTCGGCTTTGCTGAGGCTGATCCGACCGACGATGTGGACGGCCTCGATGCGCGGGCCAAGCTCACCATTCTGGCGCGGACCGGATTGCGAGTTTCTGCCGATTTGGAAAGCATTTCTGCGCAAACGATTTCGGTCATTGAGCCGGTCGATTTCGGATATGCGAAGTTGCTCGACTGCACGATTCGGCAACTGTCGCGCGCTCGAAAAACTTCAAAAACATTATTCGCGACTGTCGGACCGGCGCTGGTTCACGCCTCTTCGCCACTGGCGCGCGTCGAAGGGGCGCGCAACCTGGTTATGTCCACCGGCAAGTTCGGCGGTGAAACGGTTTTCGCCGGGCATGGCGCCGGAGGACATCCCACGGCGGTTGCCGTGGTTTCAGACCTGATTGCGATCGCGCGCTCCCGGCAGGTGAATGGAGCGGTGCTTGGCGAAGGCGAGGTCCCTGATGTCCCGGTTAGCGCCGACTTCACCTCGCGGCATTACTTGCGATTTACCGTGCAGGATGAACCTGGAATCATCGCGTCGTTGGCCACAATTTTTTCGCGACTCGGAATCAACATCGATTCTGTTTTTCAAAAGCCGGGATACTCGAAATCGAAGCTGCCGTTTGTGATAACGCTTGAACCCTGCCCAGCATCATTGGTTGAGAAGGCGCTGGCGCAAATTGCGTATTTGAAATTCCACGTGCAGCCCTGCCTCAACCTGCCGATTTTAGATTAGCTGCGGATCCACATCCTTAGCGCTTCTATGCGATTGCCCGCTTGTCGCGAGAGAATGCTTTCTGAATTAGCGTGTAGCGCGCCGCACCGATCAGCCCAGCATCATCATTCATAACTATTTTCACCGGCATATCGTGCAACAGGGACTGCATTCGCCCCTTGTCCAGAAAAGATTTCATGAAGATGGGATCGCGCATCTTGGGAACGATTTTCGCGGCGATGCTGCCTCCGATAAAGACCCCGCCTGTCGCCATGAAATTGAGAGCGCAGTTGCCGGTTTCGGATCCATATACGCTCACAAAAATCGACAGCGTTTGTTCGCAAATCGCAGCTTTCCGTTCGAGTGCGAGCTGCGAGATCAATGCCGGCGGATCTTTGGCCTGGCTTATCTTGTCACGCAGCCAATCGGGTTCTTCGGCCTTTTTCATGTCGCGTAGAAAATCGTAGATATTTTTGATGCCGGGCCCGGAGAGAATTCGCTCGCAGCTCACGTGCTGAAATTTTTTGCGAAGATACTGCGCCAGTTCCATCTCCATATTGTTCTTGGGCGCAAAGTCGGCATGCCCACCTTCGCAGGGGAAAGGATGATGGCGAAAGCCATCCCAGTAAAGGCCTGCGACGCCTAGTCCGGTGCGAGCGGAAATCACGGCGCGATTCCCTTCCGCATCTTCCGCGCCCTCGCTCAGGGTAACGAAATCTTTCGACTCGAGCGCGTCGACCCCGTAGGCATAGGCTTCGAGGTCATTGATAAGACCTACCGATTGCAGTCGCAGTTGTGACGCCAGTTCGCCCGCATCGATTGTCCATTCAAGATTCGATATCTTGCTCTTGCCTGATCGCACCGGGCCAGCCACGCCAAAGCATGCGCTGTGCACAAGAATTCCTTCAGTGCCCACGAAAGTTTTTATGAGTTCTGCCAGTCCCCCGTGCTCCTGGCTTTTGTAGGTCTTCTCCACCACGCGATGGAGCTGCGTGCCCTCGGTCTGAAAGGCCGCCAACTGTACGCGGGTTGCGCCGATATCGCCTGCGAGAATCATTCGATCGTCCTCCACACCCGCCCATCACGCCGCAGCAACTCGTCGGATTCTTTTGGCCCCCAAGTTCCGGAAGCGTAGTTGGGAAATTTGCGCGGCGGCAAAGCAGCCCAAACATCGAGCATCGGATCAACAATGCTCCAGCCCGCTTCTACCATGTCCGCACGTTGGAACAGAGTGGCGTCTCCGATCATGCAATCGTAGAGCAGAACTTCGTAACCGGTGTACGCGTCTTCGCCGAAATACTTGGAATATTCGAAACTCATATCCACGGAGCCGACACGCAAAATTGGCCCTGGAATTTTTGCGCCGAAACTAAGCGAAATGCCTTCAACCGGCTGGATCTGAATCACCAACTGGTTCGAATGTTTCCTGATCGGCGCATTGCGGAACAGATCGAATGGCGTCTTTTTGAACTGGATTGTGATCTCGGTGTGCCGCTGCGCAAGACGCTTCCCGGTACGCAAATAAAACGGCACGCCGACCCAGCGCCAGTTATCGATATTGAGTTTCAGCGCGACAAAAGTTTCGGTCCTTGACTCGGGCGAAACCCCCGGTTCCTTTCGGTAGGACTGAACTCGTTCGCCCGCTATCTCGCCCTCTCCATATTGACCGCGGACGCTGTCGTGCAGCACCGCTTCTGAATCCAGCAGTTGCACTGCGTGCAAAACTTTGGCTTGCTCATCGCGGACTGCATCCGCCTGAAACGAAACCGGTGATTCCATTGCGGTCAGGCTAAGCAGTTGCATCACGTGATTGGGAACCATATCGCGTAATGTGCCGGCGGTGTCGAAGTAGCCGCCTCGCTGCTCCACACCGACAGTTTCCGCATTCGTGATCTGCACGTGGTCGATATAGCGACGGTTCCAGATCGGCTCGAAAATCGCATTATCGAAGCGGAAAACCAGAATGTTCTGCACCGTCTCTTTGCCGAGGTAATGGTCTATGCGATAAATCTGATTTTCGGCGAGCACGGATTTTATTTGTCGATTAAGGCCCTTGGCGGATTCAAGATCGTGGCCGAAGGGTTTTTCAATCACCACTCTGCGCCAGCGGCCGTTGTCCTCTTTTGAGAGCTGGCTTTGTCCCAGTTGCTGAACAATTTGACCGAAGAATTTCGGGGCGGTCGCCAGATAAAAGAGATAGTTGCCTTCAGTGTTGTATTGAAGATCCAGTTCGCCAAGCCGTTTTTGCAAGACCGGATACATCGCCGAATCGCCGAAATCCGCGCGCTGGTAGTAGAGGCGCTGGCGGAATGAATTCAGCGCCTGAGCGACATTTTCATCTGCGTGCAGAAATGAGGTGACTTGATCGCGAAACTGATCAAGGGTTAGATCGTCAAAGGCAACGCCGAGAATGGCGAAGTTATCAGGAAGTAGATTTGCCTTCGCCAGATTGAAGAGAGCAGGAACCAGTTTGCGTTTGGTGAGATCTCCAGAAGCTCCAAACAAGACCAGCACGCAGCGCGCGGCCGCCTTGGTCAATGGACTCTGCAACTCCTCGGCCTGTGTAAGGGCGGAAGCGGATACCATGCAAGAGCTCTCCCCGGTGGGAACTCCGCTATTTTACTCGCACAAGTGAAGCTGGCGGCATGACTTTGTGCTTCGCCCGGCACCAAAGGCGTGGCAGCTTCTTGCAGAAAACGACTATGGACGAATTAGATTTTTCAACTCTCGGAGATCTGAAAGCGCCGCATCCGAGACAAGGTAAATCTGCATGTCTCCCGAGTGCCCTGAAACCCAGTTGTAACCTTGCCGCGAGCCTGAGCTATCGGCAATTGATTCAGTTTCTCGTTTCGGCCACATAAAGACATTAATAAAGTGCTTGCGGCGGCCGTAAACCAGCGCCGCTACATTGTGGCCGTCGATAACGTCCAAGCGCCCGCCCACCAGGGGAAAACCCTGCGCCGCAAAGTCACTGACCGGCGGAATGAAATCCAGCTTCCCGTCGAACCAGGGTTTCACTGTGTGCTGGTCGGTCGACTGCACATCAAACAAATGTCCGGGCTGCAGCGAACGCACGTGAGCGTCAATCAGCTCGGCAGTGAGCGTCGATTGCCTATGCGAGGGGATAATAAACAGCATGATCGCGATCAATGCTGCACCCGCTAAAGTGCCGAATGCCGGAAGAAGGAACCATCGCCTCCATAACAGCCTCGGAGAAACGATCGCGGTGGTGGTTTCTTGCGCGATCTGCTTGCGAATTTTTTCGTGCAGGTCAGTCGATGCGCGCTCGTATAAATCGCTTTGTTGAAGCTGGGTGCGCAAAGATTCGAGGCCTTCCAGAGCGGCCTGGCATCGTGCGCAGTGCTCCACATGGCGCTCGAATTCAGCCGACCGCACCGCGTCCAGTTCGCCGTCGAAGTAACCGTGAATTGTGGTTTCCGCTAATTCGCAGTTCATCAAACCCCCTTTGCGGCAGCGCCCGCAGCTCCGGTCAAAGTTTGCCGCATCCGCTCT
>DATNAF010000016.1:0-5395 GCA_035572845.1 Terriglobales bacterium | reverse complement strand
CGAATGCGTTCGCAGCGAATATGACAAGCGCCGCGATAACTAAATAGAAACCCCGCGTCATCCTGTACGCCCCCTCTGGCGATCCGTCTAAAATGTACTACAAATCGCCCCAGGCGCTTCATAAAAAAGTACTAGCAGGTTGCTGGAAAAAGCCGGCCCTTTCCTCTCACCGCCGGACAGCCTCGCAGATTATTCCGCGCAAGCTGCTGATAACAGAACCGCGAGAGTTAGAAGCCGTGAAAAATCCGGGACTGACTTAAGCGCCGTCCGCCAAATGCCTGAAAACGCAATCGCTCGACCCGGCGCGGCTGTCTGTCCCGTCGATTTTTTCACGGCTTCCCAAGGAAGCGGACACCATCCAAACGGCCTTCGCCGGCCGTTTATTAAATTCTTGCGCCCGAACTATCGTCCACGCCCGCGGCATCGCCGCCCGGCAGCAGCCGGTTTATGGATGTTGTAATGCCGGTAATAACCGGTAGGTTAAAGTTGTAGCCCTGCGACAGAAACACGATGCAAACGCAATACCCCACCATCATCACCGACAAAATACTGCCAAGCGTGGATACAATCGGAACCCCGCTTCTGCTCGCTTTTCGCAGTGAGATGTAGGTCATTCCAATGGCGGCCAGGTAGAAAAGCAAAGCAGGAATACCACACTCGCTTGAAACCTGCGTATATCCGTTATGAGTGTCGTGCCACATACCTTTCTGGCCTTTGCCCGACGCCACACCCGCCTGGTAGTCCATAAAAACAGCCGGACCGACACCCAGTATCGGATGGGAAAGCGTGGCATGAACGCTGGCCCAGAAGAGGAACGTTCGGGCCGCCTTTGATTCAGCGGCCTCTTGGGTTGCATCGCTCGAATCAAAAAGAGAACGCAGCCGCTGTGCCGATTCCTGCGGAACAACCGTGAATATCAGCAGGGTCGCGGCCGGTACAGCGATGAGAATCGCCGCCCTGATTTTTGGTGTCCCCTTTTTCAGAATATAAAGCCCTGTGATCATCAGCCCCACCAATCCTCCGCGAGATCCGGTGCTGAAAATCTGGTACAAACCGAGCGCCAGTACCGGCCCACCGATGATTTTAAAAACCATATTCCGCTTGGGGCCGAAGAACAGATACGCCATCGCAGGCAGAAGCAGAATCATGTGCGCGGCATAGTCGTTCGAGTCCTGTATGGTGCTGCCAACAGAACCAAACGCCAGTCGTCCAGTCTTAAAATCGCTGCTGAACAGGCCGAGCATGGTTGTAGTCACGCCGGCGAAGCCGATGATGTTTATTATTTTCTGAAGTTCATCGCGCGTGTAAGCTACCGCTGGAATCAGAAAAATGAACGGTAATGTTGTTCTGAGATAGGGCAGCAGCGTGGCCAGAGATCCGCCCCTCCAGATACTGGCGGCGGTCGCCAGGGTCATGCAGGCTGCGAATCCGCACCACATCCACGTGGCTCTCTCCCGGAATGCGCCGAAGAAATCGCCCGCAAGAAACGCGGCAAAATAGCTGATACCGCCAAATATCACCAGCAGATGCGTATCAAAATTCAGTTTGGCGGACAGGTACTCGTGCAGAAAGCTGAATCGAAAGAAAAGGAAAATAAGAGTACACTTGAAGGCGAACTGGCGAGTAGGATTCCCAATTTGGCTCTGAAGGGCTTCACTCAGCGCCGGTGGTTCGAGGCTGAGTGTTGAAGTGTCGTGGGAACCGCCGAACGCATTCGCCCGCGCTCGCTCTTTAGGAGTGAGGATCTTTAGCGCAGGGAAATTGCTCGCCGCAGTAGCCAATCTGCGACTAGGTTTGAATTTAGACACAAAAGGCGCTGCTTCAATCAGTATAGCGGGAGGGCCGGGAACATACGCTACTTTAAACTAGTGGCTGAATGGTCTCGCGTTCTCTCTGATAGCAAATAGCAAACGGCTGAATTGTGAATCATCGTGCAATTCAGCTCCATTCCGGCACACTTCCTTTGGAGGCCACTAAGTTCTGCCAAGTCTGACGCAAAAAGCGGTTACCGGAACCGCCTGGTCCACTTTGTCTACGGCGGGGAAGCAAGTGCTTTCCATCGCCTCGGTGGCCACGGTTGCGCGCCTCCTCGGGCCCGACGCGTACGGCGTGATGGGCATGGCAAACCTGCTTATCGCGTTCATTCTGAATTTTCGCGATCTTGGAACCGGCACGGCTATTGTCCAAAGGCTGTCCGTTTCTGACAGGCTCTTATCCAGCCTTCTTTGGGTCAATTTTCTGCTCGGGCTAGTCATGGCGGCCATCATTGTCGCAGCCAGTCCGCTGACCGCCAGATTTTTCAGTACGCCCGAACTGGTGCCCATTCTCTGCACTCTGTCGGCCTCTTTTTGGTTAACTTCGTGCGGCGTCGTTCACGCATCGCTGCTTCTGCGCGGCATGAAATTCAAGGCTCTCGCCGTTATAGACATAACTTCGGCGCTGGCCAGTTATCTGGTCGCTTTGATTTCTGCCTACTCAGGCCTGGGAGTCTGGAGCCTGGTCTTCGCAAACCTCACTAATTCTTTTACCTCATCGCTCGGCTATTGGCTGGCCTCTGCGTGGCGTCCAAAATGGGAATTCGATTGGCCCGAGATTAAAGCCATTACGAGTTTTAGCTTAAACCTTTCTGGCTTCGGCGTAGTCAACTATTTTGCGAGGAATGCTGACAATATCGTCGTCGGAAGAGAACTGGGAAAAATGCTACTCGGTGATTACCAGATGGCTTATAACCTTATGCTGACGCCGCTTCAAAATATCAGCGCGGTTATTTCGCGGGTAACATTACCAGCATTTGCCAAAATACAAGAAGATAATGAGCGCTTCAAATTCGCATACGTCAAAAGTTGTATGCTCATCGGGCTGATCACGTTTCCCGTCATGGCGGGGCTCGGCGTAGTCGCGCATCCGCTGATTGACGCTGTGCTCGGCAGCAAATGGGTAGGCGCTATCCGGATTTTCGAGATCCTTGCCCCAGTCGGGCTGGTTCAATCCGTGCAAACCACCGTGGGACAAATCTATGTTGCCAAGGGCCGCACCGATTGGATGTTCCGGTTTGGCGCGTTCAGTTGCGTGGTTCTAATCGCTACCTTTATCGTCGGAGTGCGGTTCGGAACCGTTGGAGTTGCTGCGGCCTACTGCATTGTTTATGTCGGGATCCTAATGGTCCCGGGCTTTATCATTCCATTCCGCTTAATCGGCTTGAAGCTCAGCACGTTCGCCTCCGCCCTGCTTCCGCAATTGTTATTGACTGGTGCGATGGCGCTCCTCTGCTGGCTATGGCTTCGTGCTCTGGATAGCCTCTTGGTAACCGATGCTTGGGTAAGGCTGATATCCACCTCGGTTCTCGGCGCATGTATTTACACCGGGTCTTTTGTGCTGCTTTGGCCTGCGGTCATGCGGCACGTCGAAGACGTGCTGGACGTTACCACTGGAACGCGGCTAGCGAGTTGCGTTTCGGCCATGCGGCGGTTCTCGCTGAGAGGAATTGCCCGATGAGTTCACGGGATAGTGTGACATCTCTCCTGCCTTTGGCGGACCAGGTCAGGTATTACGATCGGCGCTGGAGCAATTTCGACCATGCCAACCTGTATTGCCTGGAACGCTCCGTATTTATCCTTCAGTCGATACTCGCCGAGGGCACGGATTATCCGCGAATCTGCGATTTGGGCTGCGGTGCAGGTTGGCTCACAAATATGTTGAGCGCATTCGGGCCTACACTAGGTGTCGAACTTTCGCCGCAGGCTGTAGAACTGGCTCGCCAACGCTATCCGGGCGCGGAGTTCATTTGCGCCGACGCAACCAGGTGGGAGCCGCAAAAAGCGCAGTTCGATGTGGTAGTAAGCCAGGAGGTGCTGGAGCACATTGTCGATAAACGGGCCTACTTGCGGGTTGCCCGTCGATCATTGAAGCCAGGAGGATGCCTGGTTATGACGACGCCGAATTTGCGAGTTCTCAACGCAATTCCTGATCACGAGCGCAAAGCCGTCTGGGAAACGCAGCCAGTGGAACTCCCGGTCGACCGCCAAACATTGGCCGCATTACTGACGGAGACAGGCTTCGAAGTGATCCGGACCTCGTCTGCCGTTTGGGGCGCTGGCAGGACCGGCGTTCACCGCCTCATCAATTCGTCGAAACTTCAGGAGGTCCTGGGGGCCGTGCGGCTGAAACGGTACTGGCAAAGGACGCTCCTAAAGAGGGATTTCGGAATGTACCTGCTGACCGCAGCCAGAGCCCGGTGAGCATTCCGCAAGAATCCACAGGTCCGGCATCGAACGCTCCCGGGTTTCTCACTGTTCTCTCCTGGTTTCCTGAATCCGGTTTGGGCGGAGTCAACCAGGCCGTGCTTAACCTCATTCGCGTCATGAAAGCGGACGGGCGGTGGCGGCCTTCATTCCTCGTAAGTACTGACTCTGCCCTCGTGGAGCCCGCTACTCACCTTCCCTGCCCTGTGTTCTCCCTTTATCTGCGCGCCCCCGACGTTCCGCCCGGTAAAACCGGACGCACTCTGCTCGCCTTTCTGGTTCACCTGCCGGTAGCTCTCGCAAAACTGCGCCATCTGCTGCGGACGAATGGGATACGGATCGTCAATTGCGTGTTTCCGGATACCGAATGCGTTCACTTTGTACTGTTGCGGCGGCTCGGGCTGTTTAACGGGAAAGTGGTGCTCACTTTTCAAGGAATTGACAGCAAGAACCTTAGCGATAGACGAGGTATCGGCCGCTGGTTCGCGCGATGGATGCTGCGCTCGGCCGATGTGGTCGTTGCGTGTTCGCGGGGATTGCTGGAAGAAATTCTAGCCTTTGAACCCCGCTGCGCCGGCCATGCCACGGTAATTTACAACGCCGTGGACAAGCAGGATTTTCTAGACCGTACAGAGTGGACCTATCAGCTTCCGGAACCACTGCGCGAACGTCCCTTTCTCCTCAACGTGGCCCGTTATGAGCACAAGAAAGGGCAGGATATTCTGATACGCGCTTTCGAGCAAATCGCCGGCCGGTTTCCCGATTTGATGCTGGTTCTGATCGGCGCTTCTTCGGGCCCGGAAAGCGATATTTCCCGCAAGCTGGTGGCGCAATCGCCCGCAGGGGATCGCATTTTGAGACTGGAAAACGTACCTCATGAGCGCATCGCCGTATTCATGCAAAGCGCGCGCCTGTTCGTGCTCGCATCTCGGCGGGAGGGATTCCCATTCGTCATTCTGGAAGCGGGCGCGCTCGGAGTTCCTGTCGTGGCGAGTGCCTGTATTGGAGTTCCGGAATTGATCACTGATGGAATAACCGGAAGTCTGGCGCCAGTCGAGGATGCGAATGGACTTGCGCGTATCATCGAAGATGTGTTGATGGATGAAGAGAAGCGGAAGAGAATGGGGGAAAACCTGCGGCGGCTTGTAACCGAG
>DATNAF010000015.1:0-10490 GCA_035572845.1 Terriglobales bacterium | reverse complement strand
GGAGTGAAACTGATCGGCGCAACCAGTCACTACGTGACGGAAGTACTCGACGACGGTCCCATCATCGAGCAGGATGTGGCGCGCGTCTCGCATCGTGATTCAGTTGAAGACCTCATCCAGAAGGGCCGCGACCTTGAAAAGGTCGTCCTCTCACGCGCTGTTCGCTGGCATCTTGAGAACCGGGTTCTGGTGTATGGAAATAAAACTGTTGTGTTCGAATAAGTGAATCATTCGATCATTGAGGAATTGAATCATTGCACGGCCGGATTGTCTGTCTAATGATTCAATGACCCCGTGACTCAATGATTCAATTGTGCCGTCGCCGCATTCCTTGACCTCTTACTATGGTAACTATCCGGTAATCCCTCACTCTGGCAGTATTTACATTGGCGTTAGTTTCGTGATCCAGGTTTTATTGAGGGAAATACTTGGCTGAAGATCCCAAATGGGAACTTGCCATCCTGGCTACTGTTCAGGGGTTTTACGAAAAACTCCTGCAGACGGCGGTCGATGGCGAGGTTCCGGTCCCCGTCGGTCTTGAGGCGGTTTCGTTGCAGGACGACGGAAATGTCGGGGGTACTCTGGCGCTGATGCGCCGCTGGTTGTGCCTGCTTGATCTGGCGATTTCCCCGGCCATGCTGCGGCATGCGTTTACCGACGAGATCGATCCCGAGATCGCGGAAGCCATGTTGCGCTATTTCGTTCGCAAAAATCCGCACACCGAATCTGATCGCGACAAGACCGACATCATCGTTACATTCCTGTACCGCCATCCGCGAGTTCCCGGCCAATGGGACCAGCGTGGGTACGGACTGGACGGTTCGCTGCCGCTTTCTCCTTTCGAAATTGCGTTGATCGAGATCCTGGCCGGCTCCGACCAATTGCCATTGCCTGAGGAGCACGTTCAGGTCCTTCGGCGCTTCGATTCTTTTGAGGAACAAGTGCTTCAGTTCCGCGATTTAAATTCATTGCTCGATTCCGGAATCATCCAGACCGTGCGTCAGATTAAGCAGAACCTCGACGATTCCTTCTTTCATCCCGGAGTGCTGGCCACCATCGCGCCTTACAATGCGACCTTCGGGACAAAGTTCGATGAACTTTTCCGCGAAGCGACTACGCAGATCAAAACTTTCGCCGGAGATCTGGAAGAGCATGGCGGGACGATCCTGGGCAGCGTTGACGGAGTGGACGTCACTGTCGAGCAGGTGAAGTTGATGGACGAAGACAATCTTTTGAAGCTGGATTATGGGCAGGCGCTCGATAAATTTCGTCGCGTTTCCAAACTGAAGCAGACCCTTGAGCTGTCGCCACCGGTGAAACGTTCATCACAAAAGGGAGCTGCAAGTCAGGCCCCTAAGCCCGTACCCAATCCGCCGGCAGTAGTTGCTGCCAAGCCGGCATTTAATTTGAACTCAGTCCGCAAAGCGGTGTCAGCGCAACAGGTGGCTGCGGAAGAAACCAAATTGCTCAAAGTGGAGGAATCGGTCCGAATTTTTGTTCGTGTGGCCGATCCAAAATTCCGCCAGGTTGTACCTATGCGGTTTTTCAACTTGACGCTGACTCCGGCAGAGGCGGATGCGTATTCCGCAGATTATCTAGAGGAAAAAAGTTTGCGTGCGGGAGTGGCGCGGGTGTTGCTGCGCCTGGTGGCAGTCACTGCCAGAGTTATCACCGAGTGGGAAGAACTAAAGCGCGCCGGCAATTCGCCGTCCATCTGGAGGCTGCACGCTGATTCTTTGGCCACGCTGCTTGAAATCGGCAGCAACGCCGCGGAAAATGCCGAGCGCGTTTCAATCATGGCGGCGCAGCGCGGGCACCGCCAGCACGTCGATGAAATTCAAAGCTCGCTGAAGAAATTGCGCGAGTATAGCAGCATTGCTGAGCGTAGCTTAACGGCCTCGGCCGAGCCGAAGGGTGCCGCGGCCGGGGCGTAGTCATTTTTTGAGAGCACAGTTCTAAGTGAGCGGGTAAAGGCTGAGCTCTGTCATCGGAAAATCTTTTCGATTGTCGGTCATGAGGCTGCACTGCTTCTCAATCGCAATGGCGGCAATGATCGTGTCGGACAAGGATAATGTCCGGCCTCTTCTCGCCCACTCGTTCTTAAGTAGTCCTGCGCGCCGCCCTGAACTGGCAGTCAGCTTGTGACATTCAAGACTGTCGAGGAGTGCCGCCGTCAGCTCATTTTCTCCTGGTCGAACTCCGGCGTAAACCTCAGCAATATTCAGCGCAGTAGTTGAAAAGTGGTGCCCTTCGTTCAGCAATCTTGCCAGTAGTTCACGTCGTGCGTTCCGGAATCGTAACGCATCGATCAGAACGGAAGTGTCGAGTAAAAGGTTCATCGGCTAGCGTGGTTTGGTAGTTCTCTTTGCGCTTGAACGGTCACTTTCCGACCGCAAATTGCGCACCCAGGTCGCAGGACCTTGTTTTAATTCTGGGTGATCCTCGTCTTTCCAGGCGGGCTCATTGCTATTCAGAAACCGCAAGAGCTTTTGCCGGCGAAGTTCGTGGCGGGCAGTTTCAACCAAAAAGGCACTTCGACCTCGAGGCCCGACTAAATTGTCGATTTCCTCGACCAGATCCTCAGGTAAGACGACGTGTGCGCGGCGTGTAGTCACATTTACAGTGTGACATAAAAGTGTGCCAAAGTAAAGCACATTCAAATGGCTACAACAAAAGAAAAGAAGGGCGGGACGCCCGTCTCACCAAAATCTGATTTGAAAGCTAACAGCTGAGAGCTTCAGTTAATATCGAATTTTTCCTGATGCAGTGATGCATCACTCTTCACAATTACGGTTTTCTTGGTCAGTTCTTCCAATTCGTTCAACCAGCGGCCGTTGTTGTTTTTGAGCGCCTTGGCTACTTCTGGATTCACTCGCAGCATCACGTCCGAATGGTCAAGTTCTTTGGCTAACTTGCGCATCTCGATGTAAATTTCGTTGCATACCGTGTTCACATTTTTCACGAACCCGGTGGCCTCGCAATACGGGCAAGGTGAACCGATGGTGCGCTCGAGCGATTGCTTCACGCGTTTGCGAGTAATCGCGACCAGTCCAAAATCATTGAACTGCAGAACCTTCGACGGCGAGCGATCACTACGCAGCGCTTCTTCGAGAGCCTGCATAACTTTCTGCCGATTGCGGCGCTCGTCCATATCGATGAAATCGATAATGATGATTCCACCCAGATCACGCAACCGAATCTGGCGGACGATTTCTTTGATCGCATCAACATTGGTCTTCACGATGGTGTCTTCCAGGCGTGCCGTCTTACCGACGTATTTTCCGGTGTTCACATCAATCGCGACCAGAGCTTCGGTCTGATTGATCACGATGTAGCCGCCGCTCTTGAGCCACACTTTTGACTTGAGCGCCTTATCGATTTCATCTTTCAGTCCAAACTGTTCGAACAGCGGAGTCTCTTTGGTATAGAGTTTCACCCGCCGAACGATGCCAGGCTGAAAGCGATTGGCAAAGCGCAGAATGCGCTCGTATTCCTGTTCGGTATCCACCCAAATAGCGGAAAAGTCTGACGTGACCTGATCGCGCAGAATGCGCTCGACCACGTTGAGATCGTGATATATCAACGCCGGAGATTTTCCATTGTCGGCACGGCCGCGAATCTCGTTCCACAAGCCTTTTAAGAAACGAATATCGGCGCGCAATTCGTTTTCGTCTGCGCCCTGTGCAGCGGTGCGAACAATAAATCCGCCATGCCCGTTTTCGCGCTCGCTCTGAATGATTCGTTTCAACCGCTGGCGCTCTTCTTCGGAAGCGATTTTGCGCGACACGCCGGTGTGATTCACGGTCGGCATATAGACCAGAAATCGTCCGGGCAGCGCGATGTGACTGGTAATGCGTGCGCCTTTTTTCCCGATTGGTTCCTTGGCGATCTGGACCAGAATCTCCTGGCCTTCTTTTAGAAGATCGGTGATCTGTGGCAGGTTCTGCGGCTCCTGACGACGGAAGCGCCTCCCACCCCCACTCGAGCGACGGAATCCTCCTCGGCGCGAACGATCGCGATCGAATGCCGGCCGGGCCGCACGTTGGGTATAGGCGGCGGTTGCTGCGGGAGCTCGAACTTCGGCGCGCACATCGGCTGTCCCATTACCCTGGACTTCAGCGTCGAGCAGGGCCTCCGCTTCAGCCTGTGCCTGCTCTAGCTCTGCTTCCTCAGCCGCGACTTCGTCGACTTCTTCTTCCGCCTGGCCGATTTCCGCCGTCTCCTGCGAAACTGATTTGGAAGAGAAGGGAAGTACATCCCCCTGTTTTTCGGCCGATGCAGCGATCAGTGGTTGAGACTCGGGTTCAGCTTGCTCACCGGCAGCGTGAGTTTCTTCTTCGAACTCTTCGAAGCCACCTTCATCTTCGAGTGCATCAACATAGTCCGACAGTGCTGCTTCTTCTTCGTCGATTTCTTCCTCTTCGATCATCCCTGGAGCGGGGCTACTTACAGCTCGATCCGAGAGATCATGAGATAACGGAGCACTTTCTTCGTGGCTTGGCTCGTCATTTTCATCCTGACCAAACATGGCGGCCACATTCTTCTCGTGCTGCTGCCTTTGCTCGCGTTCCCAATCGGCCGATCCAACTTCGGGCTGGAATGTGCCTGAAAACGCGGGGTGTTCTTCGTAGGCCGGTGCCTGGGTATCGTCAGTTTCTGAATCCGGCTGGGAGTTGAGCTCGGGACCCGAGGTCGGCGAAATTTCGGTCTGAACATCCGCAGTGTTCTGCGAAAATAAGGGCTCGTCCTGAGGAAATTTTTCTGAAAGCTCAGCGTGGGTTTCACCGAGGAGCGATTCAGCATCTCGCGAGCCTACGCCGCCAAAATTCTCTTCACGAGACTGGGGAATGGATGCAGGCCCGCGGTCCCGATATTTGGAAATGGACTCGCCCGGCAAAACAATTGGTTGATATCCCGGTGGCGGCCCGAAGTCTTCACGCTCTGGACGAGACTCGCTCTGCGCGGGACGCGCAGGTGGTTGGTCGCGCCGTCCACGGCGCCGGCGTCCACGCCAGCCGCCGCGATCACGATCTTCGCGTGAATTTTCCCGGATCGGCGGTGACGTTTGGCTTGCTGCCGCCGGCCGACCGTTGGTTTCATTCTGCGAGCTTTGCTGCTCTGATTCCCTGGATGCGCGTTCCTGCGGCTTCTCGCGCGTTTCGGAAACGTTGTTGTTGATCGGGACCTCATCGAGGTCATCATCTTCGTTCTGTAGCTCCATGAAATCTGAGACGTAAAGGAAGGCGTCACGCTCCAAGCCGATATCCACGAATGCCGACTGCATTCCCGGCAAAACCCTGGTCACCCGGCCTTTATAGATGGACCCGGCAAGCGTGTATTCGTTTTCACGCTCCAGATACACTTCGGCTAACTGATCGTCTTCCACCAGGCCGACTTTGGTTTCGTGCGGCGTGGAAGACACAAATAATTCTTTTGTCATTGAAACTCCGGTCCGTTCGCCGTTCTGCGGCTACGGATTCACCGGATGAGAGACGAACAAATGCGGGTGGGAATGAAGCTGCGATGAGCGTGCTAATGCAGAACGCTCCGGCCCGTCATGATTACGGTGGGCCCGGCTGGGTTCTGTACGTACTAAGTTTTTTTCCACTGATCGCAATCTGCCCGGGGTTGTGACCGCTCTCTCAGTCGGTGTCGTCGTTCCAACCGCATTTTTATTGCGATGGGATGACTGAGGGGGCCGTTACCCTGCCCGAGGCTTCTACTTCAAAATCCTGCCCGGCTTTGTCTCTACCGGTGAGTTGCTCTCTTAACGTGAGAGCGGTCGTAATTTTTGGAGTGGGCCGGAACATTTTGTCCGGCAAGCCACAGCATTCACAACACTTTCTCTGCGCCTGCATTTCGCGGACAGCAGTGTCCGCGCCACACAGGCAATGCTTCAGTTCACGAAGCGACGCATGCGGACGTTCATAACCATCCCCAGCGCAAGAAACATAAACAGGACCGATGACCCTCCGTAACTCATTAGGGGCAAAGGTATTCCGGTGACCGGCATAAAACCAACCACCATGCCAATGTTGACCAGTATATGAAAGGTCAAAACTGCGACTACACCCATGACTATAAACGTGCCAGCACGATCAGGTGCTGTTTGCGCGTTCTGGGTCAAACGCATCAACACGATGAAGTATAACAGCAGCACCGCCAGCGCGCCTACAAAACCATGTTCCTCAGAGTATGCGGCGAAGATGAAGTCGGTGTGGGGTTCGGGCAAAAAGGCCAAGTGGGTCTGCGATCCCGAACTGCTTCCCCATAGCCCGCCAGAGCCAACCGCAATTTCAGATTGCTTGACGTGATAACCCGCGCCCCGTGGGTCATTGTCAGGCGCCATAAAGCTCACCAGTCGCTGTTTCTGGTAGTCCTTCAGGTGATGCCACGCCAAAGGCATAGCGAGGCCCGCGAGCATAATGATTATGAGCGCCTGCTTGAACCGGATACCGCCGAGAAATAAACCGACAATCGCAATTGGGAGATAGGTCAACGCAGTGCCGAGATCTGGTTGCGCCAAGACCATCAGCATGGGAACGCCGACGATCGCTCCGGCTTTTATGAAGTCGGTCCACGAAAGTTCGCGGCTTTGCAGGTCGGCAAAGTACTTCGCGACCGCGAGAATCAGGATGAGCTTGACCCACTCCGATGGCTGGAAGTGGTTGCCTCCCGGCAGTTTCACCCAGCGCCGCGCGCCCAAATATTTTTGCCCGAACAGCAGCACCGTCATCAGCGAAGCGACTGCCCCGATATACATCCAGTGCACTTGCTCCAGCAGCATCTGGTAATTCAAGACGCTGACCAGAAGCATGCCCCCAAGCCCGCCCATGATCCAATACATCTGCTTGATGTGGACGCCGGCGAACTTGGTGTGCAGGGTGGCGCTGCGAATCTCGATCACACCGAGTGCGCAGAGTATCAGGACAAACGTCACCAACACCCAGTCGAAATCACGAAATGAAACGTTACGGGCCATAAAGCAGCTTTTAGCAGTTAGCTCTTAGCTTTCTAGCTCCTCAGTACATCCAAAATGTGGGGACAGACGCCCTCGGCTGTCCTGCCTTACCATCAAAAATGCAATCGAGCTGCGCTCGAAGGACAGCCGAGGGCGTCTGTCCCCACTTTTTTCCGCAACTAATTTAAGCCAGGCGCCGCTGTTGCCAAGGGCACTCGGTTCGTCAAATTAACCTGGAACCGTCCACCGTTAAGTTTTTCGGTTTCCCCTTCTTCACCGGGCGAAGTCCACAGCGCGCCTACTTCGACTCCGTCATGGGCAATTTTTTTGGCCACATTCGTCGGCTGACGGCGTTGCTTGTCTACGTAGGCTTTAATAACCTGAGTGGCAATTCTTGCTGCCAGCTTGCCGTGTTCTCCGCCTTCGAATAACGTGCACACGATAATGTCAGGATTGCGGCGTGGTGTGAATCCCACGAACCATCCATTCTGCGCCAAAGCTTCATCGTGCGCATGTTTTGCGCGTGTTGCCAACGAGACCACTTGTGCCGAACCCGTCTTGCCCGCGATGTCGATACCCGGAATGTGCGCTGATTGCGCCGTGCCTTCCGGCAGCAGAACTCGCCCCATCGCGTCAGTGATGGTGTTCCATCCGTTGGGGTCTATAGGAATGCTCTTAACTTCACTATAACGGCTTACTTCCACGAGTCCCGGAGGCAGGTTCGTGGGATTGACCACATGGGGAACCACCATCCGTCCATCCATTGAAATCGCCGCAATCGCGCGTATCAACTGCACCGGCGTTACCGCCACTGCGCCCTGGCCAATGCCCACGGAGATGGTTTCTCCCGCAAACCACTTCTGGCGAAAATTGCGCAGCTTCCATTCTTCTGACGGCATTACTCCGCTCACTTCATCGGGCAAATCGATTCCCGTCTTCTGTCCGAGTCCTAACGCAGTGGCGTATTTCGCAATGCGATCGATCCCCAGTTTTTCCGCTAACGTATAAAAGAACACATCGCAGGATTGATAAATCGCTTTGGGCAGGTCGACTTCACCGTGACCGGTTTTGACCCAGCAGCCGAAGCGGCGGCCATAAAATTCGGCGCCTCCGGTGCAAAATACGTGCAGGTTCTGGGCAATGCCTTCCTGCCATCCGGCGGTCGCCATCAAGATTTTGAAAGTCGAACCGGGCGCGAGCTGGGCCTGAATGGCTTTGTTCAACAAAGGCTTATTCGGATCATTAATGAGCTTCAACCAATCCGCGCGGCCGATCCGAATCGCGAAATCGTTAGGATCAAATGTCGGACGGCTCGCCATCGCGAGGATTTCACCGGTGTGGGGGTCCATCGCCACAAGTGCGCCGTTTTTTCCTTCCATGGCTTCTTCGGCAGCAATCTGCAGGTCGACATCGATGGTCAACTTAAGCGGCTTGCCCGGCACCGCAGGCTTTTCCTCTAAGGCTTCGCCGACTTCTTTGCCGTGGCTGTTCACGACTACCTGGCGCGATCCGTTGGTGCCCATCAAAAGTTGGTTGTATTCCAGTTCGACCCCGGATTTACCAACTACATCGCCCGGGTTGTAGAGCTCAAACTGCGGCTGGTTCAGCATGTCCTCGCTGACCTCGCCAACATAGCCCACCAGATGCGCCAGAAATCCCTTGCGGGGATAGAGTCGCCGGTAGGCCATGATGCTATCCAGTTCCGGCAATTCGCTCTTGTGCGCCTCAATAAAAGCCTCCTCGTCCATGGTGATGTCTTCTTTGAGGTAGATAGGCTGGTATTGCGGCAAAGAAGCAAAGTGGCGAATCTTCTCCCGCACCTCTTTAGGATCGAGGTGAAGGCCTTGCGCGATCAATGGCGCGTCGGCTTCCAGATTCCGCGAGGAGTCACGCATCAGCAGCGCTGTAAAAGAGGTGTAATTGTCGACAATGGTGCGGCCATAGCGATCTAGAATTTTCCCGCGAGGCGCAAGAATAGGCACCTCACGCACTCGATTCCGCTCAGCCGCGGCTGAGTAATAATCGCTTTGGGAAACCTGCAGCCGCCAAAGCCCATACGCCAGAAAAAGAAATATCCCAAGCACTATGTATTGCACCGCGGTCAGGCGGACATGGGAGGGCTTTTCTTCGCGGCCAAGCATATGTCGGTTGTCGGTCCTTCGTCGTAGGTCGCTGGCAAAAACGGCGGGACGGGTTAACTGAATTGTAAATCTTCTCTGGATTTGTGAGCGATGAATTTCGGTAACGAAAGTCACAGGGGGATTCAGCCGATATGAATTATGCGTCGGTATGAGATCATGAAAAATGTGAGAATAAGTTTGGAGGTTCCGGATCATTTGTTACGTCGCACAAAATCTATTGCGGCGTCACGCGGCGTTTCGCTCGGTCAATTTGTAGCGGAGGCCCTACGGGACAAGCTTAGTCGGGTTCCTGCTACCCAGCCTAAGCGCCTAACTCCTCCCGCCGGATCGAAGCCCTGGATGAAACACTTCGGGAAGCTGAAGCGCGTTCCCAAGGAAACTAAGCTAATCGAAAAGCGAATCCAGGATGCTTTCGAGCACATTGACGAGGAACAATAGACCGACACTTGGCTAAGCCCTGTCTTTTAGCCGATCCAGCAACGCAAACAGAAAAACTGCCAGAATTGCGTTCGCGAAAGCCGATTCCAGTTCGTGGGCCCAGTTCCAGTGCAGGTTCAACCGGACCATGCCCCGAGCGATCAGGAAATAGATCAGTTCATGGATTACATCGAAGCCGATGACCACCAGAAAACGAGTGCCCACGCTTTCCACATCCAGCTTGACGCCTAACGAAGAAGCGCCGTAGCCGACCACCGTTTTCGCTATCCCATACACGCCCAACGGATGGTTAGCGCCGGCGAGCGAATCCTGCAGTAGTCCGATTGCGGCCCCAGTTACCAATCCGGCCACCTGACTGCGACGCGCCATCGCGAAAAAGATCACAACAAGTAGCGGCAAATCGAAAATAGTGAAAAATGGAAAGCGCAGGGGCAGAAAGACCTGCAAAAAAACTGCCGCCAAGGGAACGATCACCGTCACCGGCAAGCTGAACCGGTAAACCTCAATCTGCTCGCGTGATGTATAGGTCAGGGCCACGGTCTATTGAGGAGTGTCCCCGGAGTTGCTGGGCGGAGGCTGGGTAGAAGGCTGAGGTTGAGTTGATGGCGATGCTGAAACCGGTTTTGAAGCTCCAGGAACGGGCTGCTTTACTGCTGGTTTTGAAGCTTGCACTGAAGAAGCGTTTGCCGGTTTGGTTCCAGCTGATGCGCCGGTTGCATTCGACACCGGCGTACTGGCAGGTTTAGCAACGCCGGAAGTTGGTGACGTATTAGAGTTCATATGTGGGATCGCCGACGATTCGGTTACCGGTTGAACGTGCACAACATGAGGCACGAGCGGAGCATGCGGTTGTGTCGCGGTGGCGGCAGCATTGCCTGTTACAGGCGGCTTGTCCGGAACCGACGGCAGGCGCTCGGCCAGAATATCGGAGGCGCGCACATGCGTGGCCG
>DATNAF010000014.1:0-3468 GCA_035572845.1 Terriglobales bacterium | reverse complement strand
GCTCCATGCGCGGGCGACTTACTTGAAGCCCATCCCTCGCGCAGCAGTACTCTGGACAGCGACCGGCGGAATAGTTTCCCAAATCAAAAAACGTCTTGCATCTATCCAGGTTAGCCGGACGAACGAGCGCGATTACAAACTTGCGCCGAAGGCCAGCAGACGGCCGTCGCAGTCCTTCACTACAAACTCCCGACAGTGCCATGGCATATCGCTAAGTTCTCGCGTGAACTCCACGCCCTGGGCGGCGTACTCGGCATAAAGAGCGTCTGCGTCTTCGACATGCACATATGCGTCGAGCAGTTCGTCCGTGTATTTGTCCGGATTGGCCGTCGGCGGCACGGCGCAGCGAAAGTGAATCGCGTGCTGATCGCGCGCGACGATCGCATAAACCGGAGGATCCTGCCACGTTCCCAAACAATCGAAGCCAAGCTTGGCTTTGTAGTAGGCGAGAGTGCGGGGAATATCCGTGGTGAAGAACAGAGGTACGATCTGGCGGATCATGGGGCAAGTGTACCGCCCGGCGCCGGTGCACAGCCGGCGAACTGGCCGTCATTTTTTGCAACTTCGTCCCACAAAATCCATTCCTTAAGCTCCGAAAGCGGAGTAGACTCCTCCGCACCTTTTTTAAGGGGGACTCTCAACTTCACTCCGAGGAGAGCGACAAAGATGAAGCGAATCGAGCATTTTGCTAAGCCAGGTTTTCTGGCGATGCTTACCGTTGCGGCATTGATGATTCCCACAACCATCGCCGCGCAAGAAAGAATGCAAATCAAGAGCTCGGGCAGCACACAAATTCAAAATACCCAAACGGGTGTCGCGGGCATGCAGCAAACTGAAACCGACGAGGCCTTCAGCGAAGACGAAGACGACATTGGCTTTGACATCGACATAGGAGGCGGCACAACCAAATTGGATCGGACGATTGGCTCGGGCCAGGCCGGCGTGGGACCGACCGTAGCAGGAAAGAATCGCGCTAAATCCAATCCCGAGGTCGTCACCAGTTTCGATGGATTGAATTTTTTCAACCAGCGTTTTGCCAACAACGGCAATCAGTTCTCGGTGGAGCCTCCTGATCAGGCCCTTTGCGCAGGAAATGGCTTTGTACTGGAATCAGTGAATGATGTCCTGGCCATTTACAGTGGCGGCAGTTCGACGCCTTCGGCGATTACCGATCTGAACACTTTCTATGGCTATGCCCCGGCGATCGATCGCACAAAGAGCCCCCTCAACTTTGGTCCGTCGATCACCGACCCATCGTGCCACTTCGATCAGGACACGCAGCGCTGGTTTCACGTTGTCTTGACGCTGGACCGCGCCGCGCCAACAACACAGACATTAAGCGGCGCGAATCATCTCGATATCGCTGTGAGCGACACTGCTAGTCCGCTGGGTTCGTGGACGGTCTTCAAAATCCCTGTGCAGAACGACGGTACGCAGGGAACGCCAAATCATGGTTGTGTGGCGCGCATCCGCGTCAACAACCATAACGTATTTATTCCTGGCCCGTGCCTGGGAGACTATCCCCACATCGGCATGGATAAGAATGGTCTCTACATCACCACCAATGAGTTCAATTTGAATGCTCCCGGCTTCCGTGGCGCGCAGGTGTATGCAATATCGAAGCACGGGCTCGTGAGTGGCGGTCCGGTGAACGTAGTCCTATTTGACACAGCGGCCCTGGCGCCGAATCTGCCGCTTCAGCTTCCTGGATTTACGGTTTGGGGAGCGCTCTCCCCAGCCGCGATCTTTGACGGAGCGGATGGCGGGACCGAGTACTTCTTGAGCTCGATCGCAGTCTTCATCAAGGGCGGCACTGCCAACCAACTGGTTCTTTGGAACCTGAGCAACACCCAGTCCATCGACGCGCCGACTCCCGCCGTCAACCTGAATGCATCGCTGGTGAATGTTGAGACCTACGCTGTACCACCCAACTCCGAGCAGGAGGTTGGCGATTTCCCACAGGGGCAGTGTCTGGCGGACAACACCATCAACACGCCGTTCGGGGTTGGCTGCTGGCGCTTCTTCTTTGCCTCGGGTGGTCCATTCATCAATCCGGAAATCAAGCTTCCCAGCAATGACTCCCGCATGCAGCAGGTTTCGTTGGCGAACGGGAAGCTCTGGGCCGCGCTGGATACGGCCGTCACGGTAAACGGAGCCATTAAGGCGGGTGCAGCATTCTTCGTCTTGCATCCTGAAGGGCCCGCTTCCGCCAAAACGGCTTCCGTCGTTCAGCAGGGCATCATCGCAGTAGCTGACAACAACGTGACCTATCCGGCGGTCGGGGTGAATCCGAGTGGCAGAGGCGTAATCGGCATGACGCTGCTCGGAAGCGATAATTATCCCAGCGCCGCCTATGCGTCACTCGATGCCAAGATCGGCGCGGGAGACGTGCATTCCGCGGCCGCTGGCGCGGGTCCAGACGATGGCTTCACCGGCTACTTCCCGCAAGTGAACCCCATACGTCCACGCTGGGGCGACTACGGAGCTGTGGCCGTAGATGGCGACGGCTCACTCTGGTTCGCCAGCGAGTACATCGCGCAGACTTGCACGTTGGCACAATACGTACAAACCAACTTCACCTGCGGCAACACTCGCGGTTCCCTTGGTAATTGGGCAACCCGCATTACCCATGCGAGCGTGCAGTAGCAGTTTTGGTTTCAGTTCAGGGCCGCAGACCAATGCGGCCCTTTTTTTCTGGTTTTGAAGCTAATTTGTCCGCTGGCTACAGCAGGGGCTCCCTAGCTTAGCAGCTCGTTTCCCGCTGCCAAATCGCGATCCACATTCGTTCCACGCCATCGGGCGCGGTCTCGGGAGTGGCAGGATCAGGTGATCCCCGAAAAACTCAAAATAGCGCTCCTGCGGTCCTCCACTCCAATTCGGGAACAGGCGCAACTCCACAATGGTGAATGATCCTGTCGTCTTCACCTCATACTTGCCGCAATACGAGTTGTAGGAGTCGAAGGCGCCAGCTTCTCCTCCCGGTAAGCCGACGAAATGTATTCCGCGCTGAAATGTTGCTTTTTCGGCTACGCGGGTCGCCGACCGTCGAACGCTCTTTAGGTCAGCCGTATCCTTCCTGATACATTGAATGTTTTCGCGTGTCTTCCACATACATGAACTCCGCCACCGCTTTCCTCTTTCCCGGACAAGGCTCGCAAGCCATCGGCATGGGCAAGGAGCTCGCCGATTGTTATCCTGTCGCCCGCGAAACCTTCGCTGAAGCTGACGGTGCGTTGGGCTATTCACTCTCGCAGCTATGCTTTGCAGGCCCGGAAGATAAGCTGAAGCTCACCGAAATTACCCAGCCGGCGATCCTGACGGTTTCCATTGCTGCCGAGCGGGTGCTGGCGCAGCACGGAATCAAGCCGGCGTTTGTTGCCGGGCACAGCCTGGGAGAGTACTCGGCGCATGTGGCTGCGCGAACCCTCAGCTTTGCCGACGCCGTTCGCACCGTGGCCAAGCGTGGCA
>DATNAF010000013.1:0-2872 GCA_035572845.1 Terriglobales bacterium | reverse complement strand
TCGCAGACATCTTCACCACAAATTCGGCCAAGAATGGCCTGCTGCTAGTGACTCTCTCTCCGGCACAGATTCGTGACCTTATGACGCGTGCCCAACCCGGTGCTTTCGAGTTGACCGTCAATCTGGAGAGCTGCACACTTTCTTCCGCGGACGGTTTTTCCGCCCAGTTTGCGATTGATCCTTTCACCCGCACCAGCTTGCTGCTCGGTCTTGACGAGATTGGAATGACCTTGCAGCACGAAGCCGAGATTTCCGAATACGAAAAATCCCACTGTTGATGGCACTGATGGAGTGATCACGCAAGGCCATACCAGAAACAAAAAGCATCGCCGGGGCCGCCGAGGGTCTGAATGCGCACACCCGCCGCTCCGGGAACATAATGGGAATACGCCGTGGCGGATACTCTTATCAACCCGATCATGCTGTATGACGGCGTATGCGGCTTGTGCAACCGGACGGTGCAGGCCGTGATCCGCCGCGACCACGACGGCGTCTTTCGCTTTGCCGCGCTGCAGAGCGGCTTTGCCCGCACAATTCTCCAAAGACACGGCTTCAATCCCAGCCGGCTCGACACCGTAATTGTCGTGCTTGAGCATCAGCAAGCCGGGGAGCGGCTGCTGGTGAAATCTGACGCTGCTCTCTATATCGCCCGGCGGCTCAGGATGGCCGCCCGCCTGTTCGGGATTCTGCCCCGGTTTGTCCGTGATCTGCTCTATGACGTGGTCGCCCGCTGGCGCTACCGCATCCGGGGAAAATCTGATACCTGTATAATTCCCGATGCCGGGCAGCGTTCAAGGTTCATCGAGCTCGATTAAGTAATCATCGCGGATCGGGTGATCGGAAGTGCGAGCTTGGTATCGCAATGTTTTTTGCCATTGGGGAATCGCTCCTTTCGACTCGTAATAGATTACTCGCCTTGACGGATTGGTGCAGAGCTTGCGTGACGTACCGACTCACCCCTAAACTCTTGAATCCGGATCTTTGCGCGACACTGGGCTTCGCCACTCTCTGTCGCGCCATTGAGGAGCGTAAGGAAAGATGCCCGACCTGCCCATCACCTATCGGGGAACAGTCTATCCCTGGCACTGCGACCAAATGAATCACATGAACGTGATGTGGTATGTCGGCAAATTCGACGAAGCCACATGGCAGTTCTTCTCCAGCATCGGCCTCTCGCGATCGCGACTGTCGAAGGAAGGCACGGGGATGGCGGCCGTGGAACAACGCATTGAGTACAAGCGCGAACTGCATGCCGGCGATCTCATTACCATTCGCTCGGCGGCGCTCGAGATCACGGAAAAATCCATCCGCTTCTGCCACGAAATGTCCAACGATGAGACAGGCGAGCTAGCCGCGCGCACGATTCTGGTGGCCGTTTACTTCGACACCTCAGCCCGGAAGTCGCGGCCCATTCCCGCAGACATCCGCGAACGAGTGGGACTGATGCTTACGCCCACCTAATGTCGGCCGGCTTCCTACCTTGCAGGCAAGACTGCGACGTTCGGCTGTGCTCCAGCTGAGGAGCCTCGCTGAGGTCCTTCAGTTTGGATAGAAGCGCAGCTCGGCCTTGCGTAATTTAATTCTGATTGGCTTGAATGCGGATGAATGGATCTGAATTTGCGGTGGTAGGTCCTGAATCATGCACTCGTCCGCTTTTCCGATTCGCTTGGTTGCTGGCTCCCACATCCATACCATCCATACCGTAAACCGTGAAACGGTGGCCAACGGAAGATTTCTGTGTGTGACAGATGTGATACAACGAAAATAGCGGTAAAGACTGCGTGTTGAGGCATGTCTTTGACAGCAGAGAGTTTTGCGAAACGCTGCGAAGTGAATCCCACTCTCTCCGCCATTCTTTTTGGTTCATAGTTCAAGTGCAATCCCATGCCGTAAATTCAACTCAGCAGCGTTCTGCGATATTTCCAAAAATTCTCTTTTCTTTCATCTGACTATGGTTAGTCACGCGCATTACAGTTCCGATTTGCAGCTAAATTATTCGAAATAGTGGTGCGGCCCGCTCTTCCGAGCAATGCCATACTTTTGCTTGGATTGGCCGAGGATCTGAGCAGCGCTCCGGTGACGTCAAGCTGCTTGTGTAAAAAACCCTGAGGGTGCGGTTTTTCCATTCCAAGTTGAATCTTTGGAAAATGGAATAGATGATCCGGTCCACACTCTGGACGTCGACGAAGCAGACCATGGGCCGGGTACGGCGTCCGACTTCCACGAAGCAGCGCTCAATGATGTTGGTGGTGCGTTGGAAATGCTCGCTGATCGGGGTTACTTTCGCTATTGGCGTGTAAGTCTCCTTTTCTCAGGATTCGGTTTTCGCTCGCGCAGCAAAAACCAACTTACACCCTCTTCGTTTTTACACAACGGAAGTTACGTCACCTCTGAGCAGTCGAACTTGACAACCCCAACCTAGCCGATTTAGCATTCGAGTCCTCATGTTGCCAATCATCCAGAAAGCGTGTTGTATGCCGATCAACAGACTTCTCTGGAGCCACGGCAAATGAGCAGCTAGGATTTAAAACAAGTTTCAAGAGCCCGCCTTCGGAGAACCCGACCGGCGGGCTTTTTGTTTTTCTGCAACTTTGCAGTTATAGGCAACGATAAGAACTAAATATGGCGACAAGTTCTTACAAACTTCGAAACCTGCTCCAACCCGGCATCCTCGCCCAGGCTGCTTTACTGAGGGAGTTGCACTGCCTTGCCTGTTGTTGTTTTAACAACAGCAGGAACAAGGCCGGACGTGTGAATGTGAGCTGAGAAGCGCCAGTACACAAGGATGTGATTCCACCGCCGGTTCTAAAACACCGGCGGTTTTTCATTTTGGAAGTGGCAGGCATGGAAACTCATCTCAAAGAACTCGAAG
>DATNAF010000012.1:0-8431 GCA_035572845.1 Terriglobales bacterium | reverse complement strand
GTGACTGTTCCTAAGATTGTCCCGCGAAAAGTTTGCGCGATGAGCGAAGCGGAGACGAACAGCAGCAAAAAGCCCAGACGCGATCTTAGCCTCATAAAGCCCCCTTGCGATTCATTCCTATGGATGGCACGGATTGTAGATCAAGCGAGCGTGCGTCTTCCACCAACAAAGTTGGACTGCGGGAATGGATTATGCCGAGGAGAAATAGAAGCGGGAGAAGCTTAGAAGTTAAAAGCCAATCCGCCGCGCACGGCGCGCGCAGATTGCACCAGATATACGGTGCGGCCGTCCTGGCCGAAAACTGGAACATATCCTTGCGCAAGCAGATTGCGGATTTCGACCACTACGTCCATATGTCCAGCCAGCGCTTTGCTGCACCGGATCGGTTGACGCAAAAAAACATCAAAAAACGGGTCGCTCTGTCCGGCAGAGGCGTTGAACATGTCGACCGGTGTCAGCGAACGCCCGCTCTCGAATCCGTAGGAAGCAATCCAGCGGGTCTTGGTATGAGGGGTTGTTCCACTCAGCTTTCCCGATAGCACATGCCGGTTCCGCGTGATGCTCTGCTGGCGAACGTTCTGCAGCGTCGGCGTATTCCCTGTTAAGTCAAGCACGCCGCCGTAGCTATAGTCCGCTGTGGCAGTGACGTCAGAAGTCAGCTTGCGCTCCAAGACCACCCTGACGCCATGCGTATCCAGATTTCGGCCTTGGTAGGTAAAGGTCCCCGAATACACGTCCGGCAGCACGTCGCCTGTGCTCGAAGAAAACTCGCCCACACCGGTAAGTGCAGGATCGACGAGCCGATCAGAGTAGAACGCCACTTGCATATTGGTGTTGCCCTCGCGGTGGGACAGCGCCAGCTCCTGGTGGTGCGCTCTTTCGATCGTTGAAGAATACCTGGTCATGCTCACGCGCGGATCAGACTCGCTTAGATCGGCGGGAGCGCTTTCGAAGCCTTTTTCCTCGCGGCTGTCAGGGCGCGAAGTTGAATACCGATACTCCACGACCGTATCTGGCGAAAGATGTGCGGCAACTGATCCGAATGGACGGAATGCGGTTACCCGCCCCATGAATTGGATGGTCTGCAGTTCACTGCCAAACTTTAGTTCGAGCACATTGTCGAGGTTGATTTCATCGGATGTGGTCAACGCAAGCGCCTCGAGTTGTGCGTTGCGAACACCCAAATCCGGCGAAGACAGCCGCCGCATGGTAAAGGCAACTTCCGGCGTTGATCCGTTGGACATGCGGTGCTTGTAGGAACTACGCAGCACAGCATTCGGCAGCGCTGAACCGTAACCCACGTCGCCGTTGACAGTCAAAGTTCCGGAAGCGAAAACCGACTTCTGCACGGAAAATCCAGTGCTCATGTCAGAGATCGACCCAAAGCCTTCGGATGGCGCGCCAGCGACAAAGGAGAGCGTGCCTTTCAAATCGCTTGAACTGGATTTGTCGGCCACCGTCACCGGCGAGCCGTCAGGCAGGATGCGCAAAACCGGGCGGTTGGCGGTCGAGCGCAGTACCCAATCCCAGTCTCCATCTTCGGAAGTTCCCTGTCGGGGCGTGAACTGCAATGCGTCAAAGACAGTTGAAAGCGTGAGATTAAGCAGCACGTTGGCGCCGGCCCTGAGACTGATCTTTTCGCGAAGAGTCGGCAGAAATGCCGGGGCAGAAACTTTAACGTTATAAATTCCGGGAAGCAGGCCTGACGCGCGGAAAGTGCCCTTATCGTCGGTGACCAGGTTCAGGACCTGGGCCGCCGACCCCATCACCTCAACGACTGCACCTATCTGAGGCGCGCCCGATGCATTGTGAACATAACCGGCTATCGAGGCGGATTTGTCCGCGCCCCACGACGGGAGCGCCAGACTGAACGCAACCACGAGATAGCCGAGTCTTCGATTCATGAGTTACCAGAACCGCTATTCGACCGCAAAAGTTGCCGAGGGCCCCAGGGTCTGCTTGGAAATGTTGTCGTTAACCTTGATCTGAATGTGATATACGCCGGGTTCCAGATTGGCGGCTTGTACAGTTTTTTCTAAAGTGACCTGGTCACCGATGTTGCCCATTTTATCGGATGAATCCACCGCATGGACTACTTCTTTATTGGTCGCCGCGTTCACAATGTCGTACTCAAATGTTGCCGACGGCTTGTGCGTCTTTTCATCGACGCTGAGATTATAGACCTGCATCCAGAAATTCACTTTCTGGCCACGTTTAAATGCCACCGGCTTGCCGTCCGAAGGCGCAACCCGTGGTCGGACCTTGGTCGTACCGATCACAAACATGCCCGTGCCCACGCTTTTCGAGGGCACCGGCTCAACATCATCGGCAACGATCAGCGAGGAGCTCGCCAGTTTGTCGTCCGAAAAATCCGGCACAATAATGCTGCGGCTCCAGGTGCCCATGCGATCGCCGTTCACATCTTTGACGACGAGATCAAGGCGATATCGCCCCGATTTCAGCGGAACTGCCTTCCAGTAGATTTTCGAATTTTCCACTTCCCGCGGCAATAACTCAGCAGGCACATCAGCGACGACCGTGTCTTCGAAAGTTTGCGCCACTTTGCCCGACAATGTGGTCAGCCGCCCAAAAATGTTGACCACTCCGTGCTGCACGCCATCTTTGTTCGTGAAGGTGATATCGCGATTTCTAAGCTGCACTGTTACCGGTACCAGTACTGTATCGCTGGTGATTTTCACAAAATCAGTGCGGACATCGAAAGGCATGGTGTTATAGCTGATCTTGTGCTGGACAATTTCTTCCAGGTCTTTGAACTTCACGGCAGGCGCCTGGTTCAACTTCGCATATTGCTCTAAGCGGTCAAATTGCTTGGTTTGTAAATCGCTGGACATCGGCCCAGCGCCTAACTGCTCCAGTCCGCTCCCGTTAAACCGGTCCGCCTTAGAAGACATCCCCATTTGCTCATATAGCGTCAAGCCGGCATTCGGGACGTTCTTCAAAGCATCTTTCTCGCTTCGATCTAAGGTCATGTGATAGTCGCCGCACATGCAGCTGTCGACGAATTCAATGATGACTTCCTGCCCGATGCCTTCGATATACCGATAGCGCCAGTCTTCAAATGGATAAGTCGATGTCTCGCCGCCGCCTTCTTCCATTGGCCGCTCATAGGTTCCACCGGATGGGTGCGAGTCGATTTCGTCCGCTGGACCGTAGACGATGTAAATGCGGCCGCGGTCAGTCATCCATCCCGGTTTGCCCGCAGCAAAATGTTCGTTGGCATACTCAATACGCCGATAATGCTCGTCCTTGAATTCGTTGTCTTCGCTGTCCGGATTAGGATTGCGCCGTTGCCAGAAGGCCTCAATAAATTGGTCGCGCTCTTCGTTGTTCGAGAGCTGCATGAAGGCTTTGCGCTCGTCGTCAGTTATGATCCAGCGCACGTCCTGGTCAAGCCACTTCTTATAGGACGTTCCCAGTTCTCTTCGCAGGGACTTGGCATTTTGCTTTTTTTGCTTCTCACTGAGCTCTCGCTTGAGGGGATCGCTCGAAGACTTGTCAGTGGCCCCGTTCTTATTTTGCGACTGATCGGCTTGAGCTTGGTCGGTGCTGGCCTGGCCGTCGACTGGACGAGGACTGGCAAAGGCCACCGAAAAGGAGCCGAGGACAAATGAAAGCACGAAAGACGGAACTACGCGCGAAAACTGGAACCGGGACATAGAGGAAGAGTACTCCTTCAGACGCACTCTGAGTGTCAGTATTTTAAGTCTTCGAGAAGCGGAATACAAGCCGCCGAACGGCAACAAATGCGACGACATGGGCGCAGAAACCCCTGTTTAGCCCTGATTCTGCGACCAGTCACATTGGTTGTCCCGGGGTTTGTAAAACTCCCCCCTCCTTTTCCTCAAGCCCGCATCCAAGGTTTGTAGAGGCAAGCTATAATCGCCATAGCCAACAAAAGCAAACCCTCCCCGGGCGGAACTTTTCTTTCCGAGGATTCGTACCTTTTGAGTGCCAGGACAGCGCCAACCCAGGTTTAGTAACTAAAGGGCCGCAAGCCCGTCTAATGGCAAGGACTGAGACCACCCTGTGCCCCAGTCGAAGCAGGAGAATAGAATGGCAACGGCAGAAGTAATCGGCATCCCCGAGCCGCAAGTGTCCGCTCCACCCGAATCATGCATGATCTTTACCTCGGACCTGTGGAAGACCTATGACATGGGCTCCGAGCAGCAGGTGCACGCTTTAAGAGGTGTGAACCTGCAGATCCGCCGCAACGAATATGTCGCGATTATGGGACCAAGCGGATCGGGTAAATCGACGCTGATGAACCTGATCGGCTGCCTCGACAGTCCAAGCCGCGGTCAGTACTGGCTCAACAACCAACAAGTCAGCGAACTAGACGACGACGAGTTGGCGCGTATTCGCAACAAGGAAATTGGCTTCGTCTTCCAGACCTTCAACCTGCTGGCCCGCGCCACGGCACTGCACAATGTTGAACTGCCTTTGATTTATGGCGGGGTTCCGGCTAGCGAACGCGCCGATCGCGCGAAAGAAGCCTTGACGGCAGTTGGTATGGAAGCCCGCATGAGCCATAAGCCAAATGAGCTCTCCGGCGGTCAGCGGCAGAGGGTCGCGATTGCCCGCGCTTTAGTGAACCGTCCATCCATTATTCTTGCCGACGAGCCCACTGGAAACCTGGACTCGCAGACCGGCAATGAAATCATGGCTCTGTTTGATCGCCTTCATTCTGAAGGCAATACCATCGTCCTCGTCACCCACGAAAACGACATCGCCGCTTATGCTCACCGCGTCGTGTATATCAAAGACGGAGTGGTGGAACGCGACGAAGTAAAGGCGTAAGGGCTGGGGAGTTGGGCCGCGTTTAAGGACGAACTCTTACAGAATCTTCTTGCCAAAAGCTGAGAGCGCCAGTTCGACCGCCAGGTCAGCCGTCCGATTGTGTTCGTCGATCACGGGATTAACTTCCACAATTTCGAAGCTCAACATGCGCCCGTGGTCCGCAATGATTTCCATGGCCAGGTGCGCCTCCCGGTAGGTTGCGCCGCCGCGAACCGGAGTTCCCACGCCTGGCGCGTCCTCGGGGTCGACCCAATCCATGTCTAGCGAAACGTGATAGCCGGCCGTGCCGCGTCCCGCGATGCGCAGCGCTTCTTCCATCACGGTGCGCATACCGCGCTCGTCGATGTCGCGCATGGTGAAAACGTCGATGCCGGCGCGGCGGACGTTTTCCTTTTCGATCGCGTCAATGTCGCGCACCCCAACCAGCACACAATTTTCCGGCGGCACCTTCGGAGAAAAGTTGAGAATGTTGGCGAGTTCCGGCGGCCCCAAACCCATAATCGCCGCGAGGGGCATGCCATGTACGTTTCCGCTGGGAGAACTATCAGGCGTGTTGATATCAGTATGGGCGTCGATCCAAATGAGACCAATCTTCTGTTCTTGACGCCGATAAAATTCCGCCACGCCAGAAACCGTTCCCGCAGCTACGGAATGGTCTCCACCTAAAACCAGCGGCACCTTGCCTACCTCCAAAGTTTTCAGCACCAGGTCAGCTTGCTTCGTGCAGGTGGCGGTGATTTCTTTCAGATACTTGGCATGCGGATCGCCTTCTTTTTTCTGCTCGGCAATGGCAACAGTAATATTTCCCGCGTCCTCGACGATATGCCCCAACTGCTCGAGCCGCGCTTCAAGTCCAGCCACTCGTACCGCGGACGGACCCATGTCAACCCCGCGCCGGGATTGCCCAAGATCAAGCGGCACCCCAATAACGCGGATCTTCTTAGGAGCGATATTCGTAGTGGTGACGTGAGCAGTCATGGTTTGGCCGATTGAATCACTGGGTCATCGGATCATTGAAACATTGCCACAGCGCCGCGAGAAACATTGAGTCAATGATTCAATCCCCGATGATTCAATGATTCAATACTTCTACGGGTATAACCGGTGCAGGGTTCGTGCAAACGGGATTGTCTCTCTTACGTGTTCCAATCCGCAAATCCATGCGACCGCGCGTTCGATTCCCATACCGAAGCCGCCGTGCGGAACTCCGCCATATTTCCGCAAATCGAGATACCACTTGAACGACTCTTCCGGCAGGTTATGCTCGCGAATGCGCTGCAGCAGCAGCTCATACGAAGCCATGCGCTGCGACCCTCCGATGATTTCGCCATAACCTTCGGGTGCGAGCACATCCACGCACAATGCCAGATCGGGGCGCTGCGGATCGGGTTCCATGTAGAACGCTTTCACTTTTGCTGGATAGCGGTGAATCATTACCGGCTTTTCGAACTGCGCGGAAATGTAAGTTTCATCAGGAGAGCCAAAGTCTCCGCCCCACTCGAACTTGCTTTCGAGCGCGCCTTTTGCGTGGCCTTCCTGAAGCATTTTGACGGCTTCGTCATAGGTGATGCGAGGAAATGGGGCTGCGATTTTTTCGAGTTTCGCCACGTCGCGGCCCATGGTTTGTAAATCTGAGCGACGTTTTTCTAAACATCGCTGTACCAGAAAACTGATCAGGCCTTCTGCCAGATCCATCAGATCGTCGAGGGTCGCGTAGGCCACTTCGGGTTCGACCATCCAGAATTCAGTGAGATGGCGGCGCGTCTTCGATTTCTCCGCGCGAAAGGTTGGACCGAAGGAATAGACCTTACCCAAAGCCATCGCCGTCGCTTCGATATAAAGCTGTCCGGATTGCGTCAGGTACGCCTGCTCGTCAAAGTAATCCACCGGGAACAGAGTGGACGTTCCCTCGCAGGCCGCCGGAGTGAGAATCGGCGGATCGGTCAACACAAAGCCGCGGTCGTCAAAGAAATCGCGAGCAGCTTTGATGATTTCCGCTCGGGTCCGCAGAATGGCCGCCTGGCGCGGAGTTCGTATCCAGAGATGGCGGTTGTCCATCAGGAAATCGACGCCGTGTTCTTTCAGCGAAATAGGAAATGGCTCGTTCTCTGAGACGCGCTGCAGCACTTGCACGTTTGACACGTCGAGCTCGAACCCGCCAGGAGCGCGCTTGTCAGCACGAACTTTCCCCTCGACGATTACGCTTGATTCCTGGGTCAGACCTTTGATTGCTTCGAACACTTCCGGAGGAACCGCGTTCTTCGGGACCACACCCTGAATGGTCCCGCTGCCGTCGCGAAAAATGGGGAAGAGCAGCTTTCCGCTTTCGCGCAGGTTGTACAGCCAGCCGCGAATGGTGACAGTCTGGCTTTCGTGCTTGCCGATTTCAGCGATGGTGGATATTGCACTCATGACAGTTTGCTTGTTCTACACGCGATCACGGGCGAGACGCCCGTGCCCCATGTATCAGTTTCGTGGGGGCACGGGCGTCCTCGCCCGTGCAATCCTCAAGATTATGCAGGAACCATGTTGCCAAAAATCTCGCCCATCTTCTCAATGGAATTGATCTTCTCGTTCTCCTCAATTTCCAGCAGAAGCGGCGGCTTGTGCGGCGCCTGGTTCAGCAGTTCCAGCGTGGATTTCCAGTCAATGGTCCCATCTCCGGGCCACAGGTGCGAGTCTTTGATTTTGTCATTGTCATGCACATGTGTCGAGTGAATGTGATTCTTCACAGTCTCGAAAGCCGAAGCAACGTCACCCATCATGTTGGCATGGCCGGTGTCGAAGCACACGCCTACGTCGTCCATATGGCTGGTGCGAATGAATTCGACCAGGCGATCGGGCGTGGAAAGCTCGTTGGGAATGTTTTCCACCAGAATACGAACGCCGAGCGGTTTGGCAAAAGCGCGCAGATGCTCGACCGAAGTCATGGCCGCTTCAAACTTGCGCTCGTTGAAAGACTCGTTCGGCAGCCCAATGTGCTGAATCAAAAACCTGAAGGGAACATGCTCGGCCACTTCGATGGCGCGCTTGATTTCATCCATGGCTTCAATACGCGCTGCCCGATCGGTGGAAGCAATATTGATCGGCGGCGACCCGCTGCGCCCCCACTCATAGTCGGCGTAAAGCGGCGCATGCACCGAATGCAGCGGGATCCCGCTGGCCCGAAACCAATCGGCAATTTCACGGACATGCTGCTTGCGGTTTGCGTAATCGAGATGCTGGCGGGCGCCGAAGATCTCGATGGCCTGCGCTCCGCCGGTGACCAACTTATCGAGCAGGCCGGGATGCAACCGCTCCTTGACGAAAATGTAAGTAGAAACCGCTCTCTGCATATTCGTTGTCGGGGCGTCCACCCCAAATAACTGAAAATATTCGGACTGTTGAGGCTAGCTTAGTGCGCGCGAGAGAGTCAAATCATGAATTTCGCGATTTGCGGGTTGGCTTTGTCTTTTTGATTCTCGATCGGGATGGCTTGGCTTTGGCGGCGACCATCGCGTAAGACTTCCTGATGCAGCGGTCGATTTCGGATCCGGGAAGCGCGTCCAGATTTTCCAGCATCACCCACTTGTATCGTCCAACATATGGAGCGGCGACAACTCCCTCATTCTCG
>DATNAF010000011.1:0-3920 GCA_035572845.1 Terriglobales bacterium | reverse complement strand
ACACGATCTGTAATCTCGGCAATTTCAAGCACCGGATCAACTTCGGTCTTAATTCGTTTCAGCTCGCCGGCGCGTTCGAGCGCAGCGATCCATTCACGCAGGTCGTTGTAGGACAAAGGGCTCCTCAGGTTCAGCGATCAGAAGCGCGATTATATATAATCCCGAGTCCTCAGCTTGGCGGGGTATTGGTCGCACGGAGCTCCCAGCATGGAAAAGTTTCCTAATTTTGATCTGAACGGCAAGACTGCGCTGGTTACTGGCGCCGCTCGCGGGCTGGGACGGGCGATTTCGCTGGCATTGGCAAACGCCGGGGCAGATATTGCGCTTGGCTTCCGTGACATAAAAGCTGGCGGAGATTTGGTGCGCGACATTGAAAAACTCGGAGGAAAGGCTTTGCCGCTGCAAATGGATATGTCGAAGCTCGATCAGATCTCGACAGCAATCGAGCAGGCAGTCGCCGACTTCGGCCATCTCGACATTCTGGTCAACAATGCTGGAATCGCGCCCGACAACCTGGCGGAGAATGTCACCGAAAAAGATTTTGATGCGACAATTGTGATCAATTTGAAAGGCACGTTCTTTGCCAGCCAGGCTGCCGGCCGGATCATGATCCGCCAGAAATATGGCCGCATCATCAATATGAGTTCGCAGGCTGGATTTGCGGCGCTTCCGACCGAGAGTGTTTATTGCATGACCAAAGCTGGTATCGCGCACCTGACGAAATGCCTTGCAGTTGAGTGGGGCAAGTACAACATCACGGTCAACGCCGTCGCGCCAACATTCATTCACACACCCGGAACAGAAGAGTATCTCGCCGTGCCCGAAAATCGTGCCGACACAATCGAACGTATTGCGGCCCTGCATCGCATTGGAGAACCAATGGAAGTTGCCGGTGCCGTCGTGTTCCTCGCTTCTGATGCGGCTTCGCTCATCACCGGTCATACCATGCTGATTGACGGTGGCTGGACGGCGAGATGAGCAGTCGGCATTCGGCAGTTAGCACTTAGCACTCGGCATCAGCACTCAGGCTTTGTTCCATTCGCTTCTGCGATAACGGAGCTCGAATCCAACTCCTCAACCTCAGACTACCGACCAATAGCCACTAACACCGCTTTCACAACAAAAAGGAGAAACTCATGTCTTACTTATCTGGCGAAGCCTCGCCTGTCGTGCTCACGCCTCCGCAAGGGCTGGAGGAAATCTGTACCACGTTTGGAGACATCTTCGAACATATCGCGAACGACCACACGCTCGAAGCAGGATGGCAGTCCGGTTTTCTTGCCCGTATCACGCTACCATTCCCCTTGACGCTGTCATGGGACCATTCGCAAACCGTCAACGCAATGACATGCCATAAATTGCTGGCGAATGTTTTCGCAGGAGTCTTTGATCGTCTTCAAGTCTCCGGTTCGCAAAACAAAATAACCAGCTTCGGTGGCTGTTTTTCTTTTCGTCCGCAACGCACCCGGACCAAGCTCTCCACCCATGCCTGGGGCATCGCCATCGACCTTAATCCGGAGACCAACCAGCAGGGCACTGCCGGCGACATGGATCCGGCAGTAATCACAATATTTCGTGAAGCGGGATTTGCGTGGGGAGGCGACTGGCAGGGTAAGACCCACGACCCTATGCATTTCCAATTCTGCACTGGATACTAACTCTTTTGTGTGTCCATCAGCTTCATTCCTTTCCTGTAATAAGATGAAAGAAAATCAAAAATGTGAGGAAGCGACATGGCAGAACCGACCTACGAAGAACTCAAAGCGAAGCTTGCAGAACTGGAAAAGCAAGGCCCGCGACGCACTGGAAGCTTGGAATTTCGGGTTGGGGAAAAGGGTGGTGTGAGCGTATATGGATTGGGGCGGTTTCCGGTGACGCTTTATTACGAGCAGTGGAACCGATTGCTGGACGCCTCTGAGAAGCTGCGTGAGTTCATGGAAGAAAACAAGTCCCGGCTGAAGTTGAAGGAACAGTAATCGCCGTCCGATGAAATCGCAAGCGAAAGTGTCGGGCAGCAAAGCCCGCAAGAAAGCCGGGGTGAGCAAGCCAACTCCGAACAAAGCAGGGAACAACCCGGACAGCAAAGCTCGGCTCTTCAAAGACCAAGCCGCATGGTCAGCATGGCTGGATAAAAATCACACACGTTCCGGCGGGATTTGGCTGCGGATTGCAAAGAAAAATTCCGGATTGCAATCTGTTAGCTATCCCGACGCGATTGATGCTGCCCTGTGTTATGGATGGATCGACGGGCAGAAGCGTCCGGAAGGCGAGCAAGCCTGGTTGCAGAAATTTTGTCCGCGCTCAGCTAAGAGCATCTGGTCGAACATTAATCGCGAGAAGGCGCTCGCGCTTGTCAAGAGCGGTCGCATGATGCCTGCAGGTTATCAAGCTATTGAACAAGCCAAGAACAATGGTCGCTGGGAGTCAGCTTATGATTCCCCGAGCGTCGCAAGCGTGCCTCACGACTTTGAAACTGCTCTGAAACTCAAGCCCAACGCGGAGAGTTTCTTCCGTAGCCTGGATCGCGCCAATCGCTATGCAATTCTCTTTCGGATTCAGACCGCCAAGAAGCCTGAAACCCGCGCCCGCAACATTCAGAAATTTGTTGTCATGCTGGAACGCGGAGAGAAGATTCATCCTTGATGGCGCGAGGTTCATCCGAATAGAGTCATTTGCGACTGTTGCGGCTGAATTCGCAGCGTCTTGTTCCACCCAGAATCTTTCCTGATGCCGTATTTCTCGCGTAGACGCGCAAACAGCTCCGAGATTCTTTTGCGATACGCGGGCGACAAAAAAGACCGGTCCTTGAATCGCAGCTCGTAATCGGTAACCAGATGCGGAAAATTCTCCCGCAGAAATGGCATAAACACTGCCGCCGAGCACGGCTTCAGGAACAAGGGGTTGGCATACACGTAATTCGCTCCAGCGTCGGCAGCGCCGCGCACTACTGATTCAAGCTGTTTTGGTGAATCCGTAATCCCCGGGAGCACCGGCGCGCAAATCACTCCGGCTCCGATTCCAGCTTCCCTGAGCTTTCGCAGAGCTTCCAGCCGCAAGTCAGGACGAGGCGCTCGCGGCTCTAAAATTCGGGCCAACTCCGTGTCAGTGGTGGTGATTGTGAAATTGACGAATATCTCGTTGCCCTGAGCGATTTGCTTCAGCAAATCGATGTCTCGCGCCACTAGCGCGGATTTGGTAACGATGCCGAGCTCGAGCCCAGAATGCCGTGCAAATTCCTCGAGAATCGCGCGCGTAATCTCAAGCTTGCGCTCAATCGGCTGATAAGGATCTGTTGCGGTGCCGATAGCAATCTGCTCACCCGGTTTTACTTTGCGAATTTCCTGACGCAGAAGTTCCGCCGCATGCTGCTTGGCATATATCTTCTGCTCGAACTCGATGCCGTCGCGCATCTCCATGAACTCGTGGGTGTAGCGCGCGTAACAATATTTGCAGGCGAACTCACATCCCCGATACGGATTGATAGTCCACGTAAACGGCATCTGTCGCCGGCTGACGCAGCGGTTTAGCAGCGAGCGCACAGGCAGCGTGAAGTATTCAACTTCATGCCCCTGGCGGACGCTTTCACCGCGCGCAGCCAGGCGTGCAATCCCAACCAGACGCGGGGAATCATTCGGTATAAGGGGCAGGGAAGCCATAACGTATTCGCCTTTTGTTCGCTATTATAGCACGACAGGCGAACGTCATTTTAGAGCTACTGCAGAAAAAGTTCGAGACTCCGTTGTACTTCTCTGCCGAATATGGGCAAGTGAGGCTCCCCCGTTTATCCCTGACCGGCGGCCGCAGCTTTATGGCCTACCATGACCGCATCCTGCAGTTGCTGGAACAGGTCGCCCACGGCGGCCGGCGAATGCGACATGAAGATGGTATTGCTCCTGTCCTGGGTCCCAATTTCTTTAATG
>DATNAF010000010.1:0-4178 GCA_035572845.1 Terriglobales bacterium | reverse complement strand
GCCTTGATGCGCTCGATATGTACCTGGGTTCCTTTTGCTCCTAGAGCGATAGAGCTCCTTCCTTTTTTGGGACTCCTTGCGGCCATGCTGTTCAGCAGGTTCTTACGCTCTTCGAACATTCGCAGGGAGGTCCACAGGGTTTCTTCGATTTTTTCAGACTGACTGGTAAGCAAAGCGGATTCCGTGAAAGAGTGGCCGGTGTGGCAGCGGAATCTCCGGATGTCGGGATGGTCCATCTCCCAGAGGACCCCACCACAGTTTGGGCAGTTATACGGAACCTGATTCCCAAGCTCGTTTACTTGTTCGACATCGCTCAAAACTCGTTCAGCAATCACTGCCTCGGTTCTCACATCTGGTGGTACAGTTCCGTCTTTTCGGGGTCGTTCATGAGTAAGTTTTTCAAGTATGTGTCCCATTTCTGACAGCGGGACGCAGTAATCAACTTTAAGATTGTCGAGCGCGCTCTGGGGCGTTGCGGGATACGCCGCATCCGTCGGGTCTTGCACCACCGTGACGCCGCCGCACTTCTTAATGGCGATGAGTCCGGCCGTGCCGTCGTCCAGCAACCCGGTAAGTACCACTCCGATTACGAATGGACCATGGCTGACCGCAGCGGAACGAAACAGTGGATCAATTCCCGGCCGGCTGCGGTTTTCGCGAGCGCCTTTGGTGACAAGAACTGTACGCTTTTTGACCAGCAAGTGGTTATCAGGAGGAGCGATGTAGATTCGGCCTGGCTTGAAAGTTTGTCCATCTTTAGCCAGTTCGCAGCCAAAGGATTTATGTTTCCTCAACTTGTGCAGCAGGGCCTCTCCGGTGCTCTCGGGCGCCATGTGCTGAACGATGAAGATGGAGACGGGCAAATCGGTTGGCAATTGGCCGATGAGATCATCCAGAGCTTCCATCCCTCCCGCGGAAGTCCCGATAACGATGATGTTGCGTCCTTTGCCTGGCATTACATTCTTCCTTTCTGCATTCCGTCTGCGAAAACTCTTCCCGCCAACAAATACTCACCGGCAGTTTGTGGAGCGGCGTCGGGATATTCCCATTTGAGAAAAACATTGCGTTTTGCTGCGTTTGCCAACTTTATCCAGTTTTTTGGATGCGGAACCGCGGGGAAGGTCGCTTGGGAAGACATATTTCGCAGTCCGCTTCTACTGCGTTGCGGACAATGACTGACGAGAATTGAACGAACTGCAAGGCTGTATTGCCACTGAATCTTGTTGCAATACGTCATGCCGCGCGATCGTCACGCGCGGCTATCACCGATGCAGAGGCAGACGTGGGCTCGGAGTATGCACTCCATCGTTTCCACAAGATTCGCAACGCGGCCATTATTGGAATCGAAAGATACACGCCTATGACTCCTGCGATTTCCCCACCGACCAGGACGGCAAAGATCGCCGCCAGGGGATGCAGCTTAAGTTTGCTGCCCATGATTCGGGGCGAGTTGAAATAGTCCTGAATCAAACGCCACCCGCCAAGAAAAATCGCGAGCAGAAATAGGTGCGAGTAATTGGCAAGGAATCCGACACCGAGTATCGCGACCCCGGCAACCAGCGGACCAATGATTGGTATGAATTCCATTACACCTCCCAATGTGCCCAAAACAACAGCGTAAGGAACTCTGAGCAGCGACAGGACAGAGACGTAAACTACCCAGGACAGTGCCGCCAGAATCAATTGTGCGCGGATAAAGTGCGCCAACATCTGGTTGAGATCATCGAGCAAGCTCGTGAGAAATTGTCGCTGGCGCCGGCGCTTGAATATCTCCTCCAGCATCTCAGCCATGCTTCGGCCGTCTTTGAGAAAGAAAATCGCGAGAATCGGGACCAACACCAGCCAAATCCCGTTTGCCAAAAATGCGGCTACCCATGCCCCGAGGCGTCGCGCCCAAGCAAGCAGTTCGTTGCGATGATTTGCCAGCACGTGCTCGATTCGCAGCTCGGTGTTGTTGCTCCACCCTCTTGTGGCACCGATCTGCCAAGCGATCTTCCCCGATGCAAATTTGTCGATAAGTCCGGGAAGGTCAGAGCTAAATCTACGTCCCTGACTGACGATGTGCGGTCCGGCGAGCACCAGCACGACGGCAATGATGATCCCAAACACCACATAAACTTCAAGGATGGCAATGCTGCGAGAACCTCGGGATGATTTACGCAGGAGCTGCAAACGCGAAACCAGGGGTTCAAGTAAAAATGCAAAAAATATCGCAAAAAGGAAAACGATCAGGATGCGGCCTGCAAGATAGATGAACGCTCCGACCGCGGCGAAGAGAAGGATAGTGCTAAAAACACTAGCCGTGCGCCTGTCTATGAACTGCATCGTGATGGGATCCAATGTCGCCGCATTTATGCGTCCAGCCGTCTTTATGCCGCCAAGTCTGCTTTTTTCTCCGATTTCAGTGTCACGGCCCGCCGCCGGTCGTTGAGCAGCAGGCTCGTCTGCCCGGCTTCTTGGAGCAGCTTCGCATTGATTTCGGCTCCGATTAGCATGATGAAGTTGCTCCAAAACAACCACACCGAAAACGCAATCGCCGCACCGAGAGTGCCATAGGTCGCGTTGTAATTCGCAAAATCCCGAAAGTAGATTCCCAAAAGGTAAGAGAGCCCAATCCAGCCGCCCACAGCAATCACCGCTCCGGGCAATGTTCGCAGGAATTTCTGTCGTACGTTGGGTGCCCAAAAGTAAAGAAGTTCCACGGCAATCACCGTGAACCCTGTCGCTACCGACCACCGAAGGTAGGGCCAGATGGCTGCAAACGCCGGGCTGAACCCCACAGTGCCGGCCAGCCATCCGCCGAACTTTGGCCCTACGATGAGCACCAGGAGAGCGATGACGAGTAACATCCCAACCAGAAAGGCGAGACCAACTGCTAACCCGCGAGTCGTCCAAATCCGCCGTGTCTCCGGCACATTGTAGGTCACGTTCAAAGCTTCGATCATGGCCGCGAAACCGCTGGATGCCGACCAGATGGTGAACACAATGCCGAAGGTCAGCAGGCCGCCGTGGCGCGACAAGAGAACGTGGGCCAAAATCTTCTTGACCATGGCCATGCTGTCAGGTGGAACCACGGCGGCGAGCACGCCGACAATTTGGTTGAACAGACTGGAAATGGGCAGATACGCGACTACTGCCGACACAACGATCAATAGCGGAAATACCGAAAGCACGAAGTAGTACGACAACCCCGCGGCAAACGCCATAATGTGCTTCTCGTCGACGTCACGGAAGACGTTGGCAGCGATATTCTTAATGTGTACTGCCAACCTCATAGGCGTTCAGTCCGTCTAGCTCGGAAATTTACTAATCGAAGCAAAGCCTCGCCTGGAAATTGTGATATTGCCGGTTGTTTGCGAGCACAGCTTTGGCGGAGGTTGACAGGCGAACCGGCTGGGCTCGGCTGAAATCACTAAACCAGCACCGTCAATGGCCGTAAGTTGTGATTCCGCCCTGCAGATGCGACTGCAAAAAATAAATGTCCTTATCTGCGGCGCGAACGATCTCGGTGAACACGTCCGCGGTAGCATCGTCTTCTAGAGAGGCACACTGCTTGATGGCTTGGCGCGCGGCGTTAGCAACGTCGGAAAGGCGATCCAGCAAAGCGCGGACGTGATCCATGCCATGCATGACGTTCAAATCGTATTCTTTGATGCTGGAGTTGGCTGCAACTTGCCGAGCAGTGCCATTCGCCCGACCGCCCAGGGCCGTAGCACGTTCGGCGATCAAGTCAACAGCGTCTTCGACGTGTTCTGCTATGGAATCGAACAGCAAATGCAGTTGATAGAAATCTTCGCCTTTCACGTTCCAATGCGCGAATTTCGCTTGCGTCTGCAAGTCAATCGTGTCCGCCAAACGAGCGTTTAGAAGATCGATCAGTGGACGCCGATTGTTTTCCGGAACACTGATTTTGCTCTCGAATTGTCTCTCATCGCTTTTAGCTCCAGGATGCCTCAACACTCGGTTGCTATTAGGACTTGGCATTGCTTTTCCTCCGTGGTCGATGATGTGTGATCCTGCGAACTGAGGAACAGCACTACGCTGCCCGCTTATGCGCAGGAGTTTTCTTGTGCATGTGTCGCTGCAGAAATTCTTGTAACGCCACGGCATTGTTGTGCTCAGTGTCATGCGAGCTGTAGATCAGGGTTACAGTTCCGTGGCGGGCTGCCTCCACGATC
>DATNAF010000009.1:0-11159 GCA_035572845.1 Terriglobales bacterium | reverse complement strand
ACCAGCCCAACTTCGTCATCGACGAGAACGCGATTGGGGTCGGAACGACATTTGTCGATCAACTCATCTACATCTATTCTTTCGCCCTTTGAATTGACAAGAATAGGCGAATCACTCATGCCCCTTACCTTTCCGTTGTCGTCTTCTGGTGCTTTCGAAACCTCTTGCGAGCATCCTCCAGCACTTTCCGTCTTTCTTCATCTGAAATATCGAGCTTTTGCTTAGAACTGCCTTGCACCGGAGTTAGCATCGGTTCCCCACTTGAGTCGAAACCGCACACATATCCGGGGTCACCTTCAAGCACGAGAATTTTAATGCGCGACTCGCACCGAGCGCACACGACAACGTGCTCCTGAAGGGGCGGCACGATCGTAATCACGCCCCCACAGTTGCATGTTATCGGTAGTGGCTCGTTTCTCTCGACCGCAATGCCGGCAACGAAGGTAAACAGATCAGGTTTGAGGTTTTTGCGCATAACTCACAACTGCAAGGCCAGCGATACAAAACTCGCTCATCGCGCCAAGCCCATAGCAGAAACCGCACCGAGAAACATCCGACTCGCCGCGCCAACCGGATCGAGCAGTACCTTTCGCTGCTGCAGCATGTCGGCCACTGGTTGTCCCTGATAGCTGGCAATTTGCCGGTAGCGCGAGATAAAAAACAGCACTCGCAGAGTAAGTTTCCAGTTAAGCGGAGCAAAATATTCCGGCGTCACGAACGGCACGGCATGGCCGTCCTTCACTTCGGCGACGAAGTCTTTGAAAGTGGCCGCCCGCGATACAGAGATAACCGAACTTGGGACTAGCAGATGACTGTCTCCTCCGCCTACCACAGGTTTACGCCAGTGCCGGGCAAGTTCGAGAACGCCGTCGTTTTCCTCGCGGGTGCGCATGCCGTTTACTTCCAAAGCGTGAATCGCCCAGGCATAGCGCGAGAGCAATTCAGTCACGGGAATTGACTGTGCTCCCGGCCTCCAAGCAACGAGAGGATGGTTCAGGATTACCAGGCAGCCGCTGGCCGCGAGTATTTCAAATAACTCGTCGTAGCGTCCGTCGCGCGCGGCCGCTTGAATTTGCGCGTGTGTCTCCTCCGCTCCACTCTCGGGCATGTGACTTACGCCCAGGTGAAACAAGTGTCCCTGGAACCAGAGTGACAGCTCCTCGCTGACGGCGGTGCGTCCATTCAGGTCGGGACGACCGCGCAGCAAAGCCAGGCTGCCGGCAAATTCGTCGTGATCGGTAATGGCAAGATGAACTCCGTCGAAGCCCCACTTGGCTGCCGCCGCCGCCTCCATGTGATACACGTCTTCAGGGCTGTAGGGCGGATTAAAAGTTATCTCCCCATAATTCAGATTCGAAACGCCGCCGAGTCCAAACGACCGTTGCACAATCCCGCTAAGGGGACGCATGAAAGCTTTTTTAACCACGTGATTTAATGCGGCCAGCCTCTCCACCGAATGGCAGGAGTGATTGTGCAGCGAAACCGCATAGCCGAACTCGCGGTCCGGGTGCGGACACTCGCGATAGGCATAGTTCTCAATTTTCCAGGCAGACGGGCGTTTCATCGCGTGACCATGGGGAATGTGCAAGTGTAATTTCGACGATAATATCCGGCAAGAGGAACAAGCGGAAGTTGTCGCGCAAGAACGCCATCTGATAGTCTTCGGAATCCGAGCAGGCCACTGGGGGGACGTGTGCCAGCGGCTCAACACGGAGGATTAAGGCAAGTGCGTAAGCCCATTAAGTACCTGGAAAAGGCGCTGTCAATTGCCGCGAACGGGGCGTGGCGGATGTTTTGCGTGAGCAACGATCTCTTCCCCGAGAATCCCTCTTTCACCCCCAAGTGGTCGGATAAACCACTGTTGAAGTCGCGTGAAAAGTCGAAGCCTCCGCTGGGCTGGCCGCGGCAGACTGATTCGTTATGCCCGCGCTGCGTGCCGGAGATCCGCAAGCAGATTGTCGATGGCAAACAGGATTACCGCATTCTGTTAAACGAACGGCCGGGTGAAATCAAGGCGCAGATCATCGAGCGCGACGGCAAGATCCTGATGGTGAAGGATTGCCCAATCCACGGACATTTCGAAGATGTCATCTCTATTGATCCGCAGTTTTTTCGCCACCTGGAGGAGACATTTCCCGGCCGCGATATCCGCGCGCATAACGACACGAAACTGCATAACCACGGCAGCAGCACCATCAAGCATGGCCGCGGTTCGGTTCTAACCATCGACCTAACCAACCGCTGCAATATGATGTGTGACCCGTGTTTTATGGACGCGAACCAGGTTGGATTTGTGCACGAGCTCACCTGGGAAGAAATCAAGACGCTGCTCGACAACGCAATTTCCATCAAGCCGCGGCGCCAGATGTCGGTGCAGTTCTCGGGAGGCGAGCCGACGCTCTCCCCGTATTTTTTGGACGCCATTCGCTACGCGCGTCAACTCGGCTACGACAGCGTGCAAGCCGCAACCAATGGCATTGAATTTGCTAAAAGCGCCGAATTCGCGGCGCAGGCTGCTGAAGCAGGGTTGCGTTACGCTTATTTGCAATTCGACGGTATCGGCAACGCGGCGAATTCGCATCGCAATGTCGGCAATCTGTTTGACCTGAAGCTCCGCGCCATTGAGAACCTGCACTCGAGTGGCGTCGAAATCGTGTTGGTGACGACCGTAGTGAACGGAATCAACAATGAGCAGGTGGGCCGGGTCGTGCAATTCGCTCTCGACAATCCAGACAAAATAGCTTTCGTGTCGTTCCAACCAGTGTCGTTCACCGGACGCGACGAAGCCGTCACCGAAGAACGCCGCAAGGCGCAACGCTACACGCTCTCGCACCTGGCCCACGACGTGAAAGCACAGTTGCATATCGGAGAGCCCGTTCGGGACTGGTTTCCTTTGTCGTTCTTGAGCACTTTTTCCGACTGGGCGGACCTTGTTCATGGGCCCGATGCCGCCTGGGGCCAAGTCGCCTGCGGTTGTCATCCGAACTGTGGAGTGGGGATGGCGATTATGATTGATAAGCAGACCGGCGAGGCGGTCCCGGTAACCGCCTTCCTGAATGCCGACCAGTTCGCCAAGGACGTTGCGCGGATCAATGACTGGGCCCGGAGCCGCTGGATATCGGTGGCGGGAATGGTGCTGGCGGTAGTTCGGAACTATGATGCGTTTCACGCACCGAAGCATTTTCGCTCGATCGATATGCTGAAGAAGCTCGACAAGGGCATGGCCGCAACGGGACACGACTATGGTGACGTTTCGGGCGAGCGGACTATGACCGATATTCTCCGCCGGCGGCAGGACCGCTGGAACTTACTATTTGTGGCAGGCATGTGGTTCCAGGATTTATTCAATTACGATTTTCGCCGGACCGAGCAGTGCATCATTCCATACGCTACGCAAGAGGGAGAGATCTCTTTTTGCGCGTACAACACCGGGGTAGGTTGGCGGCAAATCATTGAGAAGATGCATATGACCGCCACTTTGACGAAGTGGTATGAGGAGCACGGGCGGCACGAGATTTTCGCCGGCGGTAAGAGCGTAAAGCTCAGCAGTACGGAGCATCACCTGGTGTTGAAGAACGAGATTGTCACTAATGAGTCGCAGCATGATCTCGAACAACTTGGTATCGCGAAAAACGCTCGCGAAGAAAAGCTGCGGGCCAGAGCCGAGCAGCGCGACCTGGCTAAGCTCTACCGCGAGTTCGCGCTGAAAGATCAACCTGTTCCAGAATTAATACAAATCGAACTCGGAGCGAAATATAGCCCGCCACGGGTGCCAGAGAAGCCGTGAAACTAGAGGAGTTCAAGAATGCAGGTTCGCAGCGAGCGATGTTTGTGCGGCTGCTGTGCGCTCTGCTTGCGTTTTTAATTTTTCCGGGAGTTCTGGCTGGTCAGTCGGACAATCTGCTAAGCCAAGTCTGGAACGGGATCCAACAAGCCCAGAAAAAATACACGAGCATGTGCGGGACCATCAGCGAGACCCGCACCTCTGATCTGATGGTGAAGCCTTTGGTGCTCCACGGCAAATTTTGCGCGGAAGGCACAACCAAGTTCTCCCTGGAGTACGTCGAACCATCCAGGATGAGTGTTCGCTTCAGCGACAATTACCTCAACGTTACGTCAGGCGGCAACACTCAAGTGAGGGAAATTGGGAAAAATGTTCGCCGGGTGCAGTCTTATTTCGGCAGAGAAAATTCCCTCGGGAACGTGGAAAAGAATTTCACGATCACCGTGAAAGAGGACGGCCCGGATTACCAGATGAAGCTGGTTCCCAGGACCAATACTTTTCGCGACAAACTGAATTTTATGATTGTGAAGCTGGATAAAAAGGATTTCCTGCTGCGGTCGCTGGAGGTGGATGGCAAGAGCGGCGTAAACAGCGTATTCGTCATCGACGTAACCTCGATGAATCCCAAAATCCCTAAGGACACGTTTGAGGTATACAAGCCCAAGTGAGCAATCTTAGGTGACCAAGCCCAAGGTAATGGAGCGAAATGAAATCGAGACGCTGATTCCTCATCGCGCTCCGTTCTTGTGGATCGACCGAGTCGAAGAGCTGGAACCTGGACTTCGCTGTGTTGCGGCAAAGTTTGTAGATCCCGCGATCCCGATTTTCTTCGGACATTTTCCTTCCAAACCCATTTTTCCGGGAGTTCTTCTGATCGAAGCCGTGGCTCAGACCGCTGGAGTGATGCTGGGATCGGCGGCGCCGCAAGGCAGTGAAAAGAGTGCGGGAGAATTCGCGCTGCTCGCGGCCGTAAACCGCTTCAAATTTCTCAAACCAGTCACACCAGGACAAGAACTGCGCATTGAAACGAAAAAACTTATCGAGGCTGGGCAATTGGTGTGCATCGCCGGAACAGTGTGGGTGGATGGCGAAATGGTCGCAAGCGGTGAGTTGACGGTGGTTTCAGGCTGATGGGCTGGAGTCGCAGCATCATGGCCCGTTGCATGCGCCTGATAGGTCGCCTGGTAGTAGGTCATCCGGGATTAGTTGTAGCTCTAAGCGCGGTTGTCACGTTATTCCTCTATGCCAACATCCACAACCTGCGAACCGGCACCGACCTGACCGATTTGTTTGGGAATCGAGACCCTCAGTGGCGGGCCGCGAGTCAGATCGGCAAAGAACTGGGCTATGGCAATCAGCTCTTTGTCGTGATCGAGGCCCCTGCGGGAGAGACGGACGCTACCGACCAGATGGAAGAATTGGGCGACCGTCTCACCGCCGACATGCAGGCCAGCGGACTATTCGTGGACGCGCGCTGCGGCTTGCAGGACAAAGAACTGCTGAACGTGGTGCGGTTCTTTACCTGGAACTTTCCGTCATTTGCACGGCCCGATCAAGCGGAAGCTCTGAAGCAGCGGCTCGATCCCAAGCAGATTCAGCAAAACGTTCGCCGGGCAGCGACCGAACTGGTGAGTCCATTCTCGTCGTTAGGAACCAATTACTTCGTTGCCGATCCCTTGGGGCTGATGCCGGTGATAACCGGCAACGGCAAGGGGCTCTCGGAGTTTGCCAATTTTGATCTCAACTGGGGATCTGGAAATCGATTCTTCAGTAAAGATCATAAGGCGCTGCTGATCCTTGCCGAACCTCGAGAGTCGGCAATGGATTACAACTTCGCAGAGAAAGTAATGCGATGGACGCGGGAGCACATCCGTTCTGCGACTGCAGAGACAGACCTGCGAGCCTCCGGAGTGCGGGCCACTGCGGCGGGCGCGTACGTTTACGCGGAGCAGGAACATCGGTTAATCGAGACAAATATTCGCCGGATTTCTCTGATTTCAATCATCGGCAATCTGCTGCTCTGCCTGGTGATTTATCCGCGGATTCCACTTCTGCTTTTATCCCTGCTGCCTGCCAGCCTCGGCATCCTATGGACAACAGGGATCGCAAGTTTTTATCCGGGAGAAGTAAATCTAATCAGCCTATCTTTCATCGCGATCCTGGCGGGACTAGGAGACGACCAGATCGTACATTTCTTCAACCGCGTGCCGCAGGAATGGGCAAAGGGCGGGACACTGAATGAAGCGGTATTACGAACCTACGAAACGACCGGGCTTAGCGTTTTCCTCTGCATAATAACGGCGGCCACCGCAACCGCGGCACTCGCCAACGCGAGTTTCAAGGCATTGGCGGAGTTTGGGTTCATCCTGACAGTTGGAATGTTCATGATGATGCTGCATACTCTGCTGACGGTCCCGGCGTTGCTGCAGCTATGGTGGCGAATCTCGAAGCCGCGGGCGCCGCAGACGATTACTTTTCGCCTGCTTCCATGGGTGGCGCGAAAATCCGTTGATTTTGTGGGCCGACACACCCGCCTTGTGTTGGGCTTGGGCCTGGGAGTGTTCCTGCTGTCATTAGTATTTCTTCCGACGATTAAATTCCAAAAGCACTTCGAGATTGCCGGCGCCGATAACCCCGCTGTAGCTGCGCAGAACCTGCTTTCCGCAAAATTCGGCATTGAGGGCAGTCCGCACGTGCTGTTGATCGCGGGCGGCGAGCCGGAGGTGCTGAACAGAGCCGAACAATTGACTTCCAGGCTCCAGGATTATCAGGATCGTGGTGCCATCAAGTCGATTTTTTCGCCTACATTTCTGCTTCCATCAGCTCGAACCCAAACGGAACGAGCCAGTTTGTTAGCCGGGGTCAATTTTGCGGCGTCCGCCCGTGCTCTCGAGGATGCGCTTCGCCAGAACGGTTTTCGAACCGAGTCAGTTCAACCGTTTGTCGATCGCCTGCGCCAGTTAGGCGATGCTCGGGAAGTAGCTAAAAATCCGGTCACGCTGGAGACGGCCGCCAAGGATCTGCCGCCGGGACTGCTCAACAACAGCATCCGTAAAACTGGGGACGCAAGCTACGTCGCTGCCATCGCCTTTTATGGCGCCAATCCGGATTCGGTCGAACTGGTGCCGCAAAGTGTCATTGACTCCTGGCGTAGTCAATTTGGAGGGTTCACGGAATTTTCGTTCGACGAGATGAACCGGGACCTGCAGAGGCAAGTGCTTCACGACAGCAGAAAGGCATTGGTGTGGACAGCGGCCGGAATTGTGTTGATTGTTTATCTTTGTTTTCGCAATGTCCGCATCTCACTCATAGTACTCATCCCCATCGTATTTGGAGTGGTTGCAACTTTCGGCCTATTGCTGCTGATGAGGCATCGTTTCAGTTTCATCTCGATTACGGCGATTCCGCTCATCATTGGAATCGGCATTGATAATGGCATCCATTTGGTTCGGCGATATCAGGAGAACGAGCACAACGAGATTCTTGCGATCGCGAAGGCTTCGGGCGCGGCACTGATTCAATCCAACCTGACTACGATGGTTGGGTTTGGGGCGCTGATGACTTCCAGTTTCTCGCCGCTTGTGGAGATGGGTCTCGTGACTTCGTTGGGCGTTGCGTTGGCTCTAGCGGGTGGATTGTTGTTGATTCCCGCCGTCATTCTGTTGGAAGAACGGCGACGTAATGTCACGTCGGTGCCAGTCGGGAATCCAGGTGGGGATTGATTCGGAACCGAAGTTTTACAAGTTATCTTGGGATGTGGTGTCCATCAAGTTTACAATTCTGAGTTGCCGGATTTATTTTTGATGAAATCTCCCATTCGCTCGGCGACGCCGGTTTTGTTCCACTCGATGCCTGGTTCGTGCCGACGGATGACTTGGACGTCAATAGCGCTGACCTTGTTGCTTTCGATTTTTCTGATTTTACCGCTCAGGGCGCAGGCTGGACTGCCGCGGGTTGCGATCTCGATTGCGACGGACCAAAGTGTTGGAACAGTATTAACAGCCGCCCAGCAGTGTGACGTCCCTGGCAAATTAATCGTGCTGCCGCCGCTGTCTTTCGATTTTGGGCGTGGTGAAATCCCCGCAGGCCTGGCCGAAAAGCAAGCCGTCGAGAGCGCGCCCGAAGCATCCGAAGTCTGGCTGCACGTCGTAGTGGAAGCGGATGCTATTGGCAGCAAAGAATCGGAGCAGGAAATCAGCGATCGTGTTAATGCGTTCGTAAATTCGCTGCCTCTTTCGGCGAAGGCGGTGCGCGGCCTTGTAGTTGAGATCAAAGAACCATTGATAGCTCCCGATCTGTTCTCGTTCGGACTGGTGCGTCTGGCATTAGCTATCAAGGCTAATAATGCTGGCTTGCAGTTGGCATTCGTTTTTCCGCCGGGCTTCGCCGGGAGCCACGGCGATGTTGTGAGAAGGTTAGCTACCTACTCGGATTTGCTGGGAACCACTTATGCCGAGGGCTGGCGGCAAGATGTCGCGCGGCTTTCCGAAGAGGACATGAATAAACCGGTCATCCTTAAATTGGATTCCGGACAGTCTGCCACAATCTCGCCATTTCTGGCATCAATGCTCGCTGGCGGAGGACCTTCACCGCAAATTGTCTGGGCTGAGCCACCGGACGCCAAGGCTGCTGCAGCATTATGCGCGGCAAGCAGTTTTCTTAGCCGTTCCATCACCGGCAACATGTTCGCGGCGAATTCCGCAGACTCTCCGTTCAACGTCGCCGTGGAAGGCCTAAAGAACAACGAGGATCACCATTGGTTCGTCGGCGGCCCGTCGAATGCAGTGATCGTGGCGCACGTCAATGCGAGTCCCAGCGCACCAAAGACTGTCACGTTATCGAGCGTTAAGCCGGGGCCATTCGAGATCAAGTGGTACGACCCGGCGACTGGCGCCATAGTTCCGGCGGAGGAAGTGAAAACGACTGATAAGGGATTCGAGCAGACTTCCGAGTGCACCAGCGAATATGCCCTGATTTCCATCCATCGGAAAAGTGACGCCGATCAGACTGTTTATAACTCGGTTGAGGTTAAAGCCGGCGCAGAATTGAGCGTCGAGGAAATTGTCGCTCGCTGGCAACAAAATCGCGAGGCTCAGAAGCAACGGCTCGAGAACTATATGGCTTCCGTTTTCATGAGCTTGCATTTTGAAGCCAGCACTCTCGAGCCGGGGTTCGACTTTTCGATGCAGCTCAAGCAATTCTTCAACCGTGCGGGACCGATGGAACTGGCGCAAAAGCAGTTCTATATCAATGGAGTGAAGTTCGGGAAAAATCACGAGTTTCCGCTGCCGGCAATCGAACCGGAAAAAGTGATGACCCAGCCGCTCGAATTGAAACTCACCGAGCGTTATGACTACAAACTGCTGGGGGCTGAACAAGTGAACGGAATCCTGTGTTATGTAGTGGGATTCGAGCCAAAGGTGTGGGACGAGGCGCTTTACACCGGCAAAATTTGGATCGACGGTACGACTTTTCGCCAGGTGAAACAATACTTGAGCGAGCGCGGCGTAAACAGCAACGTACTCGTAAACGTGGAGACACAGAATTACGAACTGTTTCGCGACGACAAAGGCAATGAATACAACTTGCTGCGGTCAGTTTCCGCACAGCAGTTGCTGAACGCTGCCGGACGTGACTTTGTGTTGCAAAGAACGGTGCAATTTTCAGATTACGTGATCAACAGCTCAACTTTCACTGCAGCGCTGGCGGCTGAGCATAGTTCCGCCGACCCGATGTTCCGCGATACCGACCATGGACTACGGTCGTTGCGAGCGAAAAGCGGTGAGCGGGTTGTAGTAGACCAGAATACGAAGCGCATCAAGTCGGTGGTTGCTGGCGCGATGTATGGAGGCACGTTCAACTTTCCTATTCCGTTCCTCGGCACCAGCACGGTGAATTTCGATTTTCATCACACTGGGGCGCAGCTTTCGACATTTTTCGCCGGGCCTATCCTGATTTCTGACCTGTCGAAGCAGTTCCGGCCCAAATTCCGCGTGGCTTTTGACTTAGCGCTCTCAGGATTGCCGGGCCAGAATCGCATCTACGGCAACAATACGGAATTGCTTCAAGGACAAATATGGACGTGGGAGCAAACCGTTGGCGTGCGCGCATCGTGGCAAGCCGCCACGCACCTGAGCGTAACCGCGTCAAACTATTTCTCGTACGATAATTTTCTCCGAACCTACCAGGCGGTCGAGCAATACCAAATGCCGCGCAACGGCTTGAACATACTTCCAGGTATTGAAATAAAGTACACTCGTGCCGGTTATGTATTCGATGCGCAGGCGACACGCGGCGAGCGCATCGGCTGGAGGCCGTTCGGATGCGTTTCGCTGGCCCAGACTGCGCCTGGCTGCGGATCTTCCTCGCCCAACCCGCCTCCCGAAAATTCTTTATTAATCCAACGCCCGCAAAGTGGGTTTACGCTCTACAGCGCCGATCTAAATAAGGATTACTACATTCGCAAGTTCACCAAAGGCGGATGGGACGTTTCGTACTGGGGCGGAAATCAACTGGACCGCTTCTCGCGTTACTTCCCATCGTTTCTTACGACGCCGCGTCTGCACGGTATTCCTCCCGGCACAGATTCTTTTGACGCCATTGCCATGGCGAACGTGCATTACGGTTTCAACGTGATGGATTTGGTGAAGGTCGACGGAATGTACGCGTATGCGCGCGCACGGAATCTGAATGAGTCGCTTCGATTCCGCAAATTCGACGGTCTGGAACTTAATTTGAATACCCCAGCTCCATGGGGCACGCTGCTGCAAGGCACAGTTTCTTACGCGTTGGATGGGAATATTCCCCGTTACAATTCCCGTTGGGCCGTGTACATGCTGCTCTTCAAGCCGCTGCGCTAAATTCGAATATGCCTGAAACCAGCGTGGGTGATCGCACCGCCGATCCGAGAGTTGCATTAGTCACTGGCGCCTCGGGGACCATCGGGGCCGAGATCGCGAAAGCTCTGGCAATCGCCGGATTTCGCGTAGGCGTGCATTATCGTCACGGGAAAGAATCCGCAGATCAGGTCGTCGAACACATCATCGCCGCTGGTGGACAGGCAGCGGCAGTAGCCGCCGACATCTCTCGCGAAGAGAGTGCTGCGCCGATGTTCGCTCATATTGAGCGGCAACTTGGCGAGATCGATTATCTGGTGAACAACGCGGGAGTTAATCGCGATGTGCTGTTGGCATTCATGTCGGAGGAGCGGTGGGATGAAGTGATTGATAGCAATCTGCGCGGCACGTATATCTGCTCGCGGTTGGCGCTGGCGGGAATGATGCGCCGGAAGCGCGGAGCAATTTGCAACATCGTGTCCCCCGCCGGAATTCGCGGACAGGCCGGGCAGTGCAATTACTCGGCAGCCAAGGGCGGC
>DATNAF010000008.1:0-5784 GCA_035572845.1 Terriglobales bacterium | reverse complement strand
GGGTCAAGCGGAGAATAAGAAGCCAGTGCAAGAAAAAGGAGGAGCGCGGAGACGCACAACAAGAACCCAAGCAGCTCGTTCAGCCGCCGGTTGTTCGTCGGGTTAAAAATTCGAGCAACGAATTTCATGTTGTTGCCGTGTTTCCCTTCGCGCCCTTCGTGTCCTTTATGGTTCAGGATCTTGAAGACAGATGGCGCAAACACCAGAGCCACACAATTATCACAAGAAGGGGTTAACTCGACAATGAAGACTTTGAGTCACTCCGAAATTTATTCGGCAACTTTACACACCATGCGATTATGGCCTGATCGTAACCATTACCACTCCGTGACTTTCCACCGGCGCTGAAAATTTCCCGTTGAATTTACCCAAATCTTTATGCGCCCACAAATCTCTCACGGTGGCGCTCAAGTGGCTTGGATATCCAATATCTTCCCAAGTAACGGAAATATCATGCGACGAACTTCCGCGATTCAGCAGGACCACCGCCCGGCCGCCGTCCTGCATCTGCTTCGCCCACACCTCCAGGTCTCCATCCTTGGCCACGCGCCTGCCCTCGCGTCCCATTGCATCCTGGTCTACTGCGATGACCTCTTTGTTTGTAAGGATGTCGTGAATCTCCGGCGTCATACTGCGCAGATCATTTCCTGCAATCAATGGCGCCGCCAGAATTGCCCACAAACTAAAATGCGACCGGTACTCCGTATTCGTCATGCCGCCGTTCCCAACTTCCAACATATCGGGATCATTCCAGTGTCCCGGTCCGGCGTAAGATTGCAATCCAACTTGCTCATCCAGAATTGCAAGTACGCCATACGAGCAGCAGCCGCCGCCTTTCCACTTTTCCTTTCCTCCCCAACGGTCCTGGATATCGTCAGTGGTGCGCCACAGATTGCCGCCCACTTCCTGGCCCCACAGCCATGGCTGATGCTTGCCCCACTCGCAAATGCTGAGCACAATCGGCCGCCCGCTGGCATCAAGCGCGGCCCGGATATTGGCGTACGAGGCTTTCGCACTCTGGTCATCCAGCGTGTGACACCAGTCATACTTCAAATAATCAACGCCCCACGACGCGTACATGAGCGCATCCTGGTACTCGTGCCCAAGGCCGCCAGGACGACCTTGACAGGTTTCCGCTCCGGCATCGGAATAGATTCCAAACTTCAAGCCCAGCGAATGTACATAATCCGCAACCGGTTTTATTCCATGCGGAAAATGCGGATCGACCACAATATTTGCCTTAGAGTCGCGCGCCTTCTGCCAGCAATCATCGATCACGATGTACTGATACCCGGCATCCTTCATGCCCGATTTAACCATCGCGTCAGCCATGCCGCGGACCAATTCGTCACTCACGTCACAGCCGAATTTGTTCCATGTGTTCCAACCCATGGGTGGAGTCATAGCCAGTCCTGCCGATATCGAAGTTGATTGCGCGAACATCGCCGATGGGAACTGAAAGGGAAGTGCTACAGCCAGGATCACTGCAAGAAGTAAATGTTTTGTCATGGTTCGCCTCGAAGCGAGCGACCATCATACCGCAGAGTATTTGAAGGAGTGAGATTATTCGGAGAGAAGAAGTGCAACCGGAAAATTATGGGAGAGATGTTTTGCGAGAAGCTCACCGCCCTCGGCTACAAACTTTTCACCTGTGAATAGATTTCGGAAATCTCTGGCGTCACCCGGAATCTGAATTTGGACGTCGTGCCAGACCTCTTCGCCGCTGGGCATCCGCGCTTCGCCGCGCAATAACTGTGCGCATAACCGGGGCGTCAGCACAATCAGACTTCGCTCTTTGTGCCGACGCGCAAACGCGAACAAATGCTTTGCCTGATCTCCACTTGTTTGGATCGGCACGTACTCGCCCACTTGAAACAACTCTGGCTGCTGCTTTCTCAAATTCAAAGTTTTCCAGATGAGATAAGCCTTGATTCGCCCATCGTCCATCTTTGTGGCAAGCTCGCGCGCATACGCCGCCTGTTGATCGCAGCCGTTGTTGCAAACCTCCCTGAACTCGGTTAACAGCCGTCTGCGCCGGCGATAGTCCACGGCGCGCCGGTTGTCCGGATCCACCAAGTTAAACTCCCACAGTTCGTTACCTTGATAAGTGTCCGGAACGCCGGGGGCGGTCAGCTTGATCAAAGTTTGCGCGAGGCTGTTCAGCATCCCGAAATGCGAAATCCTCCACTGAAAGGGAATGAAATCATCGCGGAACTTCTGCGACCCGAGGACGCTTTCAACAAACACCGTAAGGGCGCTCTCATACTCTTCATTCTGATTCGCCCAACTGGTTTTCTCTTTGGCCTCGCGCACAGCCTTGAGCATGTATTCGCGAATTCTCTTCGTAAAACTTGCCGGCGGATGATTTGCCTCATTGCCCGTCGGCCACGCGCCTACCAAAGTTTGATACAGCAGGTACTCGTCATTTGGAGTTGGCTCGCCGGCCGCATCGCGAAAAATCTTCTTGTCGTGGTTCATATCCCGCCACGTTCGCACCTTGCGGTGCCACTCCATCGGAATTTCTGAAAGCACGTTGATTCGCGCTCGCACGTCCTCGGAACGTTTTGAGTCATGCGTCGAAGTCGCCGACATTTCGTACGGCCAATTTCGGCTGCGCTGCGCAATTTCATGATGGAATTGCTCCGGCGTGGTCCCAAATCGCAGTGGATCCCCGCCGACATCGTTCAGCGAGACCAGCCGGTTATAGCGATAAAAACTGGTGTCTTCAACTCCCTTGGCCATCAGAGCGCTGGTGTATTGCTGGAACTTCATCGCAAAATGGACGACCGAGCGCTGATAAAACTGCGGGTGTCCGTGGCCCTGGCTGGTCAGGAGTATTTCCCGGATAAAGTCATAGACCGAAGTTTCAGTCGTACTGCTCTTTTCTTTGGCGCAGTTCACCGCTTCATCAATGTAAGCACGGTCGCTTTCAGACACTGCTTGTCCAGTCACGTAAGTCCGATAAACAGGGAAGCATGCAATGATCTCGATCAGCGCATCACGCAGGCTTTTCAGGGTGAAGTCGCAAGTGTGCCGGTCGGCCAGGGCGATGCGGCTCACATGGTTTGCCAGCACATTCAATTCGCTGTTCAGCAACTGGTCCATGACCAGCTTCTTGCATTTGTAAACCAGCTCTTTGAAATTGGCGTGACGCCCAATGAACGCACGGTACACCCGGTCTAGTTTTCGTTCGCTGTCCCGGTCAACAAACAGTCCGTTCACCAGGTTCGAAAAGTTGTAACCTGTCGTTCCATGGATCGGCCAGTTTTCCGGTAGCTGTTCATCTCCGGTGAGGATTTTTTCCGCAAGGAGGTAATACGATCTGGCGCCGTTTCTTCCTTCCGAGCCTTGCACCCGCTCAAAATATTGCTTCGGATCATAGAGGCCATCCGGATGATCTACCCGCAATCCATTAATCTTGCCTTGTTGCAACAACTGCAAAACAAATTCGTGCGTTTGCGTGAATACAATTTCGTTTTCCTGCCGCAGCCCCGCGAGATCGTTGACATCGAAGAACCTGCGATAGTTGATGTCATCCGCAGCCACTCTCCAATAAGCCAGTCGGTACGCCTGCGCCTTGATGAGCTCATGCAGTGTGTCGAATGAGTTTCCGTCGCCAGCAGTCCCATTTATTTTTTGGACGCTGTGCTCTATGAATTCTTTGATTTCTGGCGATCGCGCGCACAGCGCCGCCAATCGCCGCTTATGAATTTCTTTGTCCCGCAGGCGTTCTGCGCGTTTTTCCGGAGCAGCTTCTTCGCGTCCCGGTAGATGATTGAACGCCGAAATCAGGCTCTGCAACTCAAGCAGATTTTCGTTTTCGGCACCGAGTTGTTCATGCAAAGCCTCCAGACCGTAACCAAGAATGCGCGGATACTCACGCGGGTTCACCGGAAACCTATGCTGAAAATAAAAAATGCTGAATTCGCCTTTTTCAGTGTCAAATGTCAACTTCAATTCGCCGCGATCAAGCACGGTTCCATACTGGTCGCCCAGTACCGGAACCAGAACTTTTCCCTGCAGCTCATCTTTAAGCGGATACCAATCGATGTCGAAAAAATCCGCATACGTAGATGCTTCGCCGTTCTCCAGCACCTCCAGCCACCACGTGTTGTCCGCGCTCAGGATCCCCATGTGGTTCGGCACTACATCGAGAATCTGCCCCATTCCGTGCTGGTGCAACGCCACCACAAAGCGCTCATAGTCTTCCGGCGTGCCGATCTCAGGATCCAGGTGGTGATGGTCAATGATGTCGTAACCGTGCATGCTGCCCGGGCGTGACCGCAAATATGGTGAAGCATAGCAATGCGTGATCCCCAGTTCAGCCAGATAGGGAACGAGATCGGCAGCCTGTAAAAATGTGAAGCTGCGATTAAATTGCAGACGATATGTGGAAAGAGGAATCGAGCACGCTTTCATGGGTTCAGGAACCAGGCTGCAGACCGTGGTGGTATCTCCTTCCCTTTTTTGTCATAAACGTCACTCGTCGCGTAGAGCAATTCGCCTTTGAGTTCCTCTCGTATGGCAAGAGGGTTTCGGTCGAAGTTAACAATCAATTGCAAGCTGCCGGCTTTCGCAAATGGCCACTGAACTTTCAGGCCCGAAGCACCCAAGATTTCAAACTTCGCTTGCCCCGGGGCAATGTCTTTGATTCGGGGAACAACCTTTTCGCGTCTGCACTGCAGTACATTTCGATAAAACTCCAGCCACTCGGCATGCGTTTCCTGTCTTATTGAATCCCAGCCAAGCTTGGATCTCAAAAATGTTTCCTCCGCATTCGGATCAGGAATTTGCGCCTGCGCCTGCGGCGAGTTGAATTGCTCGAATCTGGCAAACTCGGCCCTTCTGCCTTCGGTAACCTTCGCCGCCAGCTCCGGCCCGAAATCGCAGAAAAATAAAAATGGACTTGCCGCCCCGAATTCCTCGCCCATGAACAGCAACGGCGGCGATGGCGCCAGCAGCAAAATTGCCATTGCCAATTTCACTGTATCCGCATCAGCCAGCTGCGTGATCCGCTCTCCCAAAGCGCGATTTCCGATCTGGTCATGATTTTGTAAGAAAGAGACGAAGCACGTAGGTGGCAGATCACGGCTGGGCTCGCCTCGTTTCTCACCATCACGGAATGCAGAATGTTCACCCTGAAAAGCGAATCCCTCGGCAAGACATCTTCCAAGTTGCCGAACAGGATCTCGCGCGTAATCGGAATAATATCCATCCGACTCGCCGGTCACCAGTACATGCGCAGCATGATGAATGTCATCATTCCATTGTGCGTCGTAACAAGATGATCGCCGCTGAGCGTTGCGGCACAAATAATGCGCTGCGTTCTTATCATTCTCAAGAACTAGATGAACCAGACGCTCATCCCCAAACTTTGCGCGTACCTTCTCAGCCAGCGCAACGAGAATGTCAGGCCGGGAATCGTCCACGATGGCATGTACCGCGTCGAAGCGCAGCCCGTCAAAGTGATACTCCTCTAACCAATACAGCGCATTGTGAATGTAAAAATCCCGCACCGGGCGGATGTTCGGTCCATCGAAGTTGATTGCCTGCCCCCACGGTGTTTTGTGGCGTTGGGTAAAAAAATCCGGCGCATACAGTCCCAGGTAATTGCCTTCCGGCCCGAAGTGGTTGTAAACCACATCCAGAAACACCATCAGATTTTTCGAGTGCGCCACATCAATCAAGCGCTTCAGTTCCTCTGGACGTCCGTAACAACTCGCGGGAGCGAAGGGCAGCACACCGTCATATCCCCAATTTCGTTCTCCAGGAAAACTCGCCAGC
>DATNAF010000007.1:0-5733 GCA_035572845.1 Terriglobales bacterium | reverse complement strand
CGTAGCCGGGAGCATCTTGGGACGAAGGTGTCGACCGACTACTTTTTGGAAAGCTGGCGCAAAATCGGCCGCAACAGTTTCGATCACCGCCGACTTGCCACAACCGTCCGGCCCAATAAATGCAATCCAGCCACCCGTAGGCCTCAGGATCCGATCCATTGCATGAATCACCGATGCACCGAAAGAAAACGTCTTTCGGGAGCGCCGCATCATTTCAATACGGTAGGCGCTCATGCCATGAACGAGTGGACGCCAATCACCCAACTCAGCCATTTTCGCAAGGGCCGTGGCCGACTGCTTTCTCCAGAACCTGTTGAGCCAAACATTGCATTCACTCGGACTCTCAATATAAAGGCGTGATAGCTTCGAGGCGTGAGAAGCAGCAATATCGCGCTTGTTGATCCTCTTGATTAAGTAATAAATAAACTCACACGCAGCCCCAGGAACCCAGAACCCGCGCTCATGCCACCGCCTTGATCCCAATACCTCATCCGAGTGGAGCCACAGCTTTCCAAAGTGACGATAGTCTGAGCAGGAATCAGGTTGCACAAAGCTGATGCTTGCCCCATCTTCTTTCGCCAGAAAGAAAGCACGGCCTGATATTTCGTGTGGAACCACCTGAAAGAGGCTGGCCCCTGTCGCTGCGGCTATCTCTCCCAGCAGAGCAGGCACGCGCTTGAAGTCAGACGCGCTCACCATAAAATCAATATCGGTATTCACCCTATCCGGCAGCTCTTCGTAGCCGCTAAGGAAACAGTAACGCGAGCACCTTTCATCTAAGCTCTTGATAAGCAGCGATGCTACCTGCGACTCGAATGTCGTGCTTGTATCACAATCTTCGCTTGTTGCAACTCCTGAATCTTCAATTGGAGCATCAGAGAGTATGCTGGGCCTGAACATAAAATTCCGATCCACGATTCCTACCTATGAAGATTCTTCTTTCCGCCTACGCCTGTGAGCCCCATAAGGGCTCTGAGCCCGGAGTCGGATGGAACTGGATGCTTGAGCTCATCAGGCAAGGTCACAACGTTTCGGTGATCACGCGCGAAAACAACAGGGCAGTCATCGAGCGGGAAATTCAGTCGCTCTCTATTCCCGTAACCATTGCGTACCATGACCTTCCGGCATGGTGCAGAAAGTGGAAACATTTGCCCGGCGGCCTCTATTTCTACTACCTGGCCTGGCAATTTGGGGCTTATCACCGCGCGCGCAAGCTTCATAAGATGATGACCTTCGACCTCGTTCATCACATCACCTTTGTTACCTTTCGTCAGCCGTCGTTCATGGGCGGCTTGGGAATTCCGTTTGTCTTCGGTCCCGTCGGAGGCGGGGAAACATCCCCTCGCCGACTCCGCGCCGGAATGAATCTCTCTGGCCGGCTGCGGGAACTCCTGCGGGACCTGCTTATCGGCGCCGCGCGGTTCGATCCGTTCATGATCCACACCTACTCCAAAGCCTCGCGGATCGCCTGCACCACCAGGGATACTCTGCAGCGAATTCCGCCGCACTTTCAAAGCAAATGCCTGGTAATTCCGGCAATCGGAATTGATCCCCCGGTCCTTGCCACAAGCTCGACCCCACCGCCTGCTCCGCGCTTCCTCTTTATTGGGCGTCTCCTCTACTGGAAAGGTCTCCATTTGACTCTGCGGGCCATGCCTGAAGTACTGCGCACCGTGCCGGACGCCCGTCTCACCGTCATCGGTGAAGGAAGTGATGCCCGTTGGTTGAAACAAGTTGCCGAATCATGTGGTATTCAGGCGCATGTTACTTGGGTGTCCAGCCTGCCGCATAATGAAATCTCAGCTGCATTCCGCGATCACACAGCACTCGTATTTCCGAGCCTTCATGACTCCGGTGGCATGGTAGTGCTTGAATCGCTGGCCGCGCAGGTGCCGGTTATCTGCCTCGCTCTCGGCGGCCCAGCAGTCTTCGTCGACTCTTCCTGCGGAATCCGCATAGATGCAGCCAATCAGACCGAAGAAGTGATTCAGCACGCGCTCGCAACAGCCATGATTCAGCTCGCGCAGAATCCTTCACTTCGGCAGCAGCTCGCGGCGAATTGTCTTTCGCGCGCGCACAACTTTACCTGGAGCGGCGCCGTGGAACATCTCTATTCCAGCTTGCGAGACGCCACCCGCGAAACGGTGAACTCCTGAATCTAGATTTTTGCTATTGCAGCGGAGGAGCCCACGGCAGGGAGCGACGCGCGTATGCGCATCCATGCGACGGTCAGATACATTACATTCACCGCCTGCCCAGCAACAGCAGCAATCATAATACCCATCGCAGAAAAGCTCTCCACGCATGGGTAAATGAGAATCAGGCTTGTGGCTGCAGCGAGAAGAGACGCGACAACAAGAGACGGCGTTCGGTCAATCGTGCGGAACAGGTAACCCAATTGCCGCAACGGCCACACCAACAAAAAGTAGACCAATTGCAGATCTAGCACGCTCCCGTAGACCGCTACCTCGTGCCCATAAAAGAAGCTCAGGAACTCGCGCGAGAACAAACCTATAACCAAAAAGGAAGCAGCCAGCACCACAATGCCTTGAGCGCCAAACCGCAGCAGGAACTTCGCTAACCGTTGAATACCTCCCTTTCGCATCTCCTCGCCAGCCTTGATCGGCACAATGTTCTCCATGGCCTGATACGCAACGTTCACCGGGCCAACTACATTCTGGGTGGCGCGAATGCTTCCCGCAGCCTCGGCCCCCAGCACACCCGCTCCTATCAACATTGCCCCCTGGTAAACAACCCATTGAAGCTGACTGGCAATCGCCAGGTCGCGCGAGAGTCCTTTCGAACGATGCCAGGCGTCGCGTACCTCCTCATTGCTGAAAGCAATACCCTCGAGCATGAATCCGATTACGAAGGCAACGCCTGATGTCACGGCAATTGTCCAAAACGTGCTCCTGACGGTAAGGAGGTGCGTGCTCATCAATAGCAGTAGAACCACTGCTTGAAGGACGTAGCTGATTGCATCGTTCCACACGGAGCTTCTGGCCTTGCCTGCGGCAAAGTAATACCTGCGAAGCCAGTCCTGCATCAAGTAGCACACCAGGCAGAGCAAGAATGCCGGCAGCAAATGAAGCCCTTCAAACTGCGGCTTCACCCAGAGGAATGATCCCGCAACAACGGTGCAAATCACAGCGGCAAATGCGCAAAACCGAACCTGAACGCCAAACATGCCCCGCAAATAGCGCGCACGCGGGCTTCCGTCCTCGCTGAGTGCCGCTATGGTTAGCATAGGGGAACAGATGAAGCTCAATTGAAAACTATTGGCTAGCAGAATCAAGGCATAGGCCACTGTAAAGATTCCAAAATTGTGCAGCCCCAGCCCGCGCACCAAAATGATTCCCGTAGCAAAATTCGAACCACTCACAAGTAGTTGATCAGCAATGGTCAAATTGCGTCTGCTGCCGAGCATGTCCCTAAAAATCTGGCTCATGTGGATGCGGCCCGCTCCTCACTCATATAGCTGTATGCATCAGCAGCGTCGCCCCGCAGCATAATCAGTTCCCCTGCATCAACAAATTTGAGAAGCGCCGCATTGCCGGCGATCTCGGCCCGCCGCACAAGATCAATGTTTGTCATGATGCAGAGGAAAAACACCATCTCGTATCCCATCCAGCCGAAAATACCGGTAGACATGATGGTGGTCAGCCAGACATGGATTACGAGAGCATAGGTCCCGGAATGTTCTGGATGAGCTTCCCAGGTGCGCCACGTCCGTATCGTCACCCATATCAGCAGGAAAACACAAAGTGAACTTCCAACGACCCCTAACCCCGTCAGCAACTCCATAAATCCGTTGTGAAGGGAGCTCATCGTTTGAAGAGAAAAATTCCCTATATGGCCGAGTACTTGTTTGCCTCCAACTCCGCCGCCTGCACCCAGAAACGGGCGCTGGTGAAACTGCCGGATGGCAGCCGTCCATACAACTGTTCTTCCGCTCAGTGTGCTGAAGTCCGCGGACGACTCCCTCCCGTGCAAAAACACGGAAATCTGTGGCTGAAAAACAGTGATCAGGAGAAGCATCACAAAGCCCAGGCTCAGCGCGAATACCTTCGATCTGCGCCCAACAATCAGCAGAATGCTCAACAGTAAAATCACGAATGAGGTCCGGCTTGCGGAAACTGAAAACAGACCCATCGCAAACATCATCTGGCACACGGCACTTCCGGTTTTGAGCTTATGCGCATGCCAATCAGCAAAGATAACGAGAAACAAGGCGCTCGACACATAGCCCAACCCGTTGCCGGAAAGAAACGGGGCCTGAGCTGTAGTCGATGTAAAAAGGCCGCCACGCGCCTGTACGTATCCAGGCGCGTGGATAAGATACCCGATGACAGTAACGGTAGCAATCAGCGAGATAGTAAGGAGTGCGATCTGCTTTAAAGCATTCACGCGCTCTATCGGGTCCGGCATCCGGCTAACTTCCAGAAACGTTATAGTCGCCAGCAGAATTTCTACGGACTTCCCAAGTGTTTCGATCTTAATAGCGGACCATAATGTCGATACCAAGTAGAGAGCGCCAAAGCACAGAAACAACAGCCGCGTATCGCTCAGGTGGAGTTTCGTCGTGCGCGGACGAAAGAGCAGCAGCAATAAAGCCAGAAGGCACATGGGGCCGCGCACCAGCACCAGTATCTTGACGGGGCTATGTCCGGGCCCGCCGCCATCCGGCGTCGCGTACTGAATCATTGCCCCCAGCAGCAATGCCAGTAACGCGAACCCAAGCACTCCCGTAGTTCTGAATGCCAACGCCCAGGCTTTCGCGTTCCACGGATAAATCGATGTGGGCGGCTCAAGAGTATCCAGCAGACGGCGCATACCTTCTAGCCTTACCGAACAGTGTAAATTGCCGCAGAGGATGTCTCGCCAACGATGTTGGCTCCAGCTGTAAAGATGGATTTAACCTTGCTCACCGGAACATAAACAATATCCTGCGCCTGCAACTCGAGAGGAGGATACTTCCCCTCCATAACTTTTTTATATTTGATCGGTATATCCTTCAATGTCCCATCGGGCTCCTGTCGGATAACTCGTATGCTGCCGATCTTTGCCTGCATCAGCGTTCCCTGTGCCAAAGATACCGCTTGCGCTACATTGAGAGAGCCGTTCTCCTGCATCACATAGCCGCCCGGGCGATACACCGCGCCAAGCACGTAGATCACCCCGGCTCGCTTCACCCGCACCGTGTCCCCGGGACTGACCGTCGCGTTCCGAAGAGCTCCCTCGTCTTCTCCCCGACTGTAGTTGTAGGTCCGAACCGACGACGCATTCTTTGCGGGACCCTCAACCTGAATCGTGTCTCCGGCCAGATTCGTCTCGCCTCCGGCCATTCCAATCACGTCGAGAAGAGAATGCGGCGCAAGCATTGGGTATTTTCCTGGCGCCTGCACCTCGCCCAACACCATCACGCCAGAATTGACATACTGCAGCACATTCATCGTGACCTGTGGATGTTTCAGTATTTCAGCCGAAATATATTTGTCTTGTACCGCTCTCTGGGCTTCAGCTACTGTCTTCCCCTCGACGTGAATTGTTCCTATCAACGGCAGAATGATGTCCCCGCTCTGATCAATGCGCGCCTGTGTCGTCAGCTCAGGCTCGTTGTATACCGCAACATTAAGCAGCACTCCCGGAGTGAGCCGCATCTCCGCAAAGTCATCTGGAATTGCAGTAAGAGAACCGCTGCCGAGGTTGGACACGGGCTTCGCTGCTGGATGA
>DATNAF010000006.1:0-2947 GCA_035572845.1 Terriglobales bacterium | reverse complement strand
CAGTACCCGAACTGATCCAGGGGCAGGTTTCGGCTGCGCAACACAGCATCGGCGCGAACACCAGTAACGCCGGAATCCCGAGTTTCATGTACTTCTGGCAGGCTGCAGTGCTTCACTCTTAAGAATCTTGCCGCCCTCCTGAATCGTGTAGAGCCGGTTCACATCAAGATCTTGCAGCCGGTCCACCTGCCCGCTGAGCCAGCGAATTTCCACCAGGTCCACCTTGGTCGCCTGATCCAGGCCGAAATGCATGCGGAGATCGTTCTGCGAGAAATAGCTGCCTCCGCTGCGCAACTCATCGATCTGTCTCAGCGGCTTCGGTGAATCCGGTTTATTCTTCGCCACCACTGTTACCCTCGTGCCAATGCCGGTCCGATTCGATTTCACTCCAACGAGCTTGATCTTGATCCAGTTTCGCTTCAACGTTGAATCGCACCGCAGAAGCTGCGGAATCGCGTTAACGCAGTTCACGGCAATATCAATGTCGCCGTCATTGTCGTAATCGCCAAACGCGCAGCCCCGCGCCGGAGCATTCTCTAGAATGCCCGGTCCGCCTTGCTCCGTCACCTCTTCGAAGCGGCCGTTTTGCAGGTTTCGATACAGATATTTGTGCTCGGCATATTTCAAATCGGTTTTCGAATTGTCAACCTCTGGATACACATGCCCGTTCGACATGAGAATATCCAGCCAGCCGTCATTGTCCATATCGAAGAAGCCTACGCCCCATCCGAGCAGGCGCGTGTTGACGCCCAGACCGCTTGGATAGGTGCGATCCTCAAACGACGCGTCACCCAGATTCGTGTAGAGCGAATCGGTATCGCCGGCAAAATTCGTCTTGACGACATCCAGGTTTCCATCGCGGTTGTAGTCGCCAATCGAGACGCCCATGCCGGCCTGCGGTTTGCCCTCTGGAGAAAGCGCCGCGCCGGATTCAATCGCGATATCGGTGAACGTACCGTCTTTCTGGTTCTGGTATAGGGTCGCGGTACTCGAATCGTTCGCTACGTAGATGTCCGGCCAACCGTCGTTGTCCAGATCGGATGCGGCAACGCTCAGGCCGTAGGTGCCCTTTGTTTTCCAGATACCCGCCCTTTCGCTCACGTCACTGAAGGTTCCGTCGCCATTGTTGTGATACAGGATGTTCTTTCCGCCCTTAAGGCCAGGTGGCCCGCATGCGACCAGCAGTCCTTTGTAAGTGCAGGGGCCAGCCTCAGGTGGAGGCGCGGTTTTCAGATCGAAATCCACGTAGTTTGCTACGAAGAGGTCCAGATGGCCGTCCTTGTCATAGTCGACGAACGTGCAACCGGTATTCCAGCGCGTTTTCGCGCCAGGCTGCAGCAGACCGGCTTCTTTCGTCACGTCCGTAAACGTTCCGTCTCCATTGTTCCGATAGAGCGCATTTTGTCCGTAATACGTGACGAAAAGATCGTCGTTTCCGTCGTTGTTGTAGTCGCCGACGCAGCAGGCCTGGCCCCAGCCGGTCTTATGTTCCAGACCGGAACCCTTTGTTACATCGGTAAACGTTCCATCGCGATTGTTCTTGAACAAATGACAGCGCGGCTCCTGCCCCGCGGGAAAGCCTTCCAGCCGCCAACCGTTCACCAGGAACACATCCAGCCAGCCATCGTTATCGTAATCGTAGAAAGCCAGACCGCAGCCGGTTGTTTCCAGCAGATATTTGTTTTTGTGCTCGCCTCCGTAGATCGTCTTCACCGCGAGACCGGATTGCTTCACGGCATCTACAAAGCTAACGCCGAGCGGCGTGCCTTCGATCGGAGATTTCGGTCCCTTCGGCGCAGGCATGGCCTTCGCGTTATAGCTGCGCTCGATCGGGCCGGGAAGCTGCTGTGCGGCCGGTACTGCAAGAGCGAGCACGTCCGCAAACGGAAGCACCAACGCACCGCGGCTCAGTGAACGAATGAAATGGCGTCTGTGATTTTGCTTCAATTACGAACTCCGTTTAAACCGCTTGCTAACGCGCGCGGCTCTGTTTTACTTCATGTACATGCCACGGTACGCTCTCAATGGAGATCTCCGGGTGGTTGCGCAAATAATCCAGCGAATAGGTAGGCGCCCCCGGATCGATCTGCCTGGTCGCGAACAACGCCGACTGCTCGGCGGCTTCTTTCTTCATCCCCATGCGGCGATAGAGAACGGCCAGATTGTAGTGCGCCGCCAGATCGTCAGGATCAATCGTCTGTAACGCCTCAAACTGCTCCCGTGCATCTGTGTACCTGTGCTGCTGGTAATAAGAAATTCCCAATTCCCGGCGGGCATCCCGTGATTTGGGATACTCCGCGACTACTTTTTGCAAATCGGCAATCTCCTGATCACAATGTCCTTCCCGCCGTTCGACGAGCGCCAGATAGTAAAGAGCACGAGCGTTACCGGGACTCAACGAAAGCGCCTTCTCCAGACTGCCGCGAGCCTCGGCGTACTTCTCCCATTCGATATACGTCAGACCTACATTGATATGGCCGTCCGCGTAATCGGGACGGAGCTTCAGAACCTCGCCGAACGCTCGCAGCGCATCGGAATACTGAAGCTGGTCCAAATACGCGATGCCCAGATTGTTCCAGCGCATCCAGTCGGGGTTATCTTGCGCATCGTGAGCGGCCGCCGGATTGTTGCCCAACTGCAGAATGCGCGTACGTGATGCCAGTTCGACAACCGGATAGGCAGGATGATCCGGTCCGAAAACATTATTGATGTAGCTCTGCCGCAAATGACGGTAATTCACGCGCGCCGTGGCGGTCAGCGGTCCCTTTGTTCCAGGCGGAATGCGGAACTGGTACCGAACCAGGGCGGAGCGGCCGGACTGAATTGTATTATCGTAGGCCACCGAATGAATGGTCCAGACCTTGTGGTTATCGACGAACTCTCCGTCACTGTTCACAGGCCGGTTGGTAAAGCTGTGGGCGCGCTCGTCCAGGCTGCCGTCCGGCTT
>DATNAF010000005.1:0-2708 GCA_035572845.1 Terriglobales bacterium | reverse complement strand
ACGCTGTAGCGGGCGCCATGTCCGCGTATGGCCGTGATCGTGCTTACGCGAGCGAAGCGCAAAGTATCCCGCTCCAGCTGCCGTACACAGCGCGGCGGCAATCCAATTCCGATATCGTGTCGCCCAAAGTTCGTAGCTTCTCGGATGGGAGCGGTCGCCAAACCTTCCGTGGGCGCCGTGATCTCCCGCAACAGGTTCCCACAAGTTGTTAGGACGGTTTGGATCTTCTGGTTCACTGGTCTGCTGGGAATCGTATCCCGTTTTCCCTAGATACCGGTCAAGCACACCGGGTGCTATTTTGTTGCCCTCAATAGCCGCCACCGTTGGCATGCCCACGAACACTTCCCGACGATTGTGGTGCGCCGCCCAATAAACCGCGCGGGCTCCAACTTCAGGCTGAAATATCGGCGGCACCGGCTGCGCTCTTCTTTTCAGCCGGCTCTTCACCCAATCAAACTGGATCGTATTCAATGCCGGCGTCTGAACCATCGTGATTCGCACATGGCTATGATCGTGAATCAGCTCGCAACGCAAAGAGTCGGTGAATCCAGCAATCGCGTGCTTGGACGCGCAGTATGCCGATTGTAACGGGATGCTGCGATACGCCAGCGCTGAACCCACCTGCACGATTGTGCCGCGATCGCGCGGGAGCATTCGCTTCAACGCACTAAGCGTCCCATACACCACCCCGAGGTAGGTCACTTCTGTCACCCGCTTGTATTCCTCAGCCTTCATCTCCTTGACCGGGGAAAACACCGAAGCCATGGCATTATTCACCCAGATATCAATTGGGCCAAATTCTTGCTCGACCCTGGCAGCTGCCGCTTCGACTGCATCGGCGTCAGCGACATCCGTCGGCAAAACCAGGGCTGAACCTCCTGCCTCCTCGATTTCCCGCTTCGCGCCATTCAATCCGTCAACTCCTCGCGCGAGCAAGCCGACTCTTGCGCCTTTGCTCCCAAAATGGCGTGCAATTGCTCGGCCCAGGCCAGCTGACGCTCCGGTCACAACTACCACTTCGTTCTTCAAGAAGCCTCCTCCGTTAAATAATTTCCCTGACTTTGTCCTCGGCGATGGTCTTCACAATTTCCTTAGCGTCTTTTTCTCCCTTGAGAATCGCTTCGGCAAAATGCACTGCCTGATTCAGTTTTATGTGACCAGGCAACGGAGGTTCGTTCTTGTCAACCAAAGCTTCAACTACTACGGGACCATCATGCTCAAGCGCTCTGCGCAGTGTGCTTTCAGCATCTTTGGGATCACGAATGCTGAACCCAGCCGCGCCGACTGCTTGCGCATACATTGCGAAATCAATTGGTTGCAGATCGACTCCGAATTCCGGATTTGCGTCCAGAACCATCTGCTCCCATTTAATTTGCCCAAGCGAATTGTTCTTAATAATGATGACCTTCACCGGGAGCTTGTACTTGACCAGTGTTGCCATCTCTCCCATTAACATGGTGAAGCCGCCGTCACCCACTATGCACACGACTTGCCGTCCAGGAAAAGCAACCGCAGCGCCGATACTGTAAGGCAGTCCGTTTGCCATGCTCGCGAGCGTGCCGGAGAGCGAGAACTGCATGTCGCCTCGGATATCGATATACCTTGCAGTCCAGGTCGCGATTGTGCCGCTGTCACTGGAGATGATCGCGTTGTTATCCAGCAACCGATTCAGCTGGTAAGTGACAACCTGGGGCTTCATCGGCAAATCGGTGCGCGTGCCATGCTCGTTCATCATTTGCCGCCATTTTTCCATTCGTTTCTGCGCGGTTTCGAGGAAGCTCCGGTTCTGCTTGCGCTGGAGCAGCGGGGTGAGCGCCGTCAAGACCGCTTTGGATTCTCCCACCAGGCCTACGTCTGCCGGATAACGCAACCCGATGCGGGTGCTGTCGAGATCGATCTGTACGCATTTTGCCTTGTTCGGCTTTGGATAGAAGTCCAGATATGGAAAACTGCTTCCAACAATGATCAGAGTGTCACATTCTTCCATGGCATCCTGAGAAGGCGCCGTTCCAAGCAAGCCAATTCCGCCGGTAGTGAAGGGACTCTCGTCAGGAATGACAGCTTTTCCGAGTAGGGCTTTGATTACCGGCGCGGCGATCGTGTCAGCCAGTTCCGTAATCTCCTCGCGGCAACCCAGAGCGCCTCGGCCTACCAGAATCGCCGTCTTGGAGCTCTTATTGATAATCTCCGCAGCACGTTCCAGAAGCTGTTGCGGCGGATGCGGATGGGCGGCAGCATAGATGTTCTGACTGTGCTGCTTCACGTTCATATTGGAACGTTGACTGTCGGAACTCTTCCATTCCTGAATGTCTTTCGGAATAGTGATATGCGACACGGTGTGATGAGCAAGAGCGCTGCGGATCGCCTCATCGACTACATTGTGGACGTGGGCCGGTCCCATGATTCGCTGGTTATAGGCAGCGACGTCCATGTAGAGTTTGTCGAGATCAACATCCTGCTGAAAACTGGTGCCAATCAGATCGTGGAAGGTGTGCCCGGTAATTGCGAGCACCGGCTGCCCATCGCACTTGGCGTCGTATAAACCATTCAGGAGGTGAATACCTCCGGGTCCAGAGGTCGCAATGCAGACCCCCAGGCGGCCGGTGTACTTGGCATACCCGCACGCCGCAAACGCGGCAGCCTCTTCGTGACGAACCTGGATGAACTTCAGTTTATCTGCGTTGGTCCGGAGTGCCTCGAACATTCCG
>DATNAF010000004.1:0-6226 GCA_035572845.1 Terriglobales bacterium | reverse complement strand
GCCAATCCCAACAATCCCACGGGAACATTCGCGCCACTCCAAGATCTAGCCCAAATTGCGAAAGCCGCACCCGAAGCCGCGCTGCTGGTTGACGAAGCGTACTTCGAGTTCTCCGGCGAGAGCATGGTGCCACAATGGCGTGACCTCCCCAATGTTTTTGTGTCCCGAACTTTCTCAAAAGCTTACGGAATGGCTGGACTACGAATCGGTGTATTGATGGGAAACACGGACCAGATGCGCGTGCTTCGGCGCGCCAGTTCGCCATATAACCTGAATTCTGTGGCGCTCGCGTGTTTGCCAGAAGCCTTAGCCCATCAGGGTTTCATCAGCGACTATGTTGACCAAACGCTTGCAGGTCGACGCGCACTCGAAGCTGAAATCGAGACATGGGGGGTACGCTTCTGGCCGAGCCGCGCGAATTTTGTCCTGATGTATCTTGGCGAACGCTCCAAGGAATTTATTTCAGCTATGCGTGCCCGCGGCATTCTGGTTCGTGACCGTTCCAGTGACTACGGCTGCAAGGATTGTGTACGCGTTACGGTCGGCATTAGCCAGCACAATGAACGCTTGCTTGCAGCGCTGCGCGAGGTGTTTTCGGAAATCGGCTTGCGTCAGAAGGTGGCGCGATGAGAAAAGCCGCCATCGATCGCAACACTAAAGAAACTAAGATTCATATTCGCCTGGTCATCGAAGGCCGGGGCCGCTACAACATTTCTACGGGGATTCGGTTTTTTGACCACATGCTGGAACTTTTCGCGCACCACGGCGGATTTGATCTTGATCTCTCTGCGGAAGGCGATCTCGATGTCGATCAACACCACACCGTTGAAGACGTGGGAATCGGCTTGGGACAAGCGTTTGCGCAGGCCCTAGGCAATAAGCGTGGAATTCTGCGCGCCGGGTATTTTGTAATGCCGATGGATGAGACGCTCGGGCTTGCCGCTGTCGATTTCTCCGGCCGCGCAGCGTCCGTAATCGACACAAAAGTTCGCACTCGGTTAGTGGGAGACCTGCAATCTGAGTTAGTACCTGACTTTTTCGAAGGCTTTGCTCGTGGGGCCAATGCCAACATCCATGTTCGAACCATGTACGGAAGATCGAACCATCACAAGATTGAAGCCTTATTTAAGGCTTTCGCACGCGCCTTGCGGGCTGCGTGCTGGCGCGATGTACAGATGAAAAGATTGCTTCCCAGCACCAAGGGTCTTCTTTGATGATTGCGATCGTCGATTACAAAGCCGGCAATCTGACTTCAGTGAAGAAAGGGTTTGATTATGTCGGCGCCGAAGCCATAGTTACTTCTGATCCGTCGCAAGTTGCGAAAGCGGACAAGATCGTGCTACCCGGCGTTGGACATTTTTCAGCAACCACCACGCTGAACGACTCTGGGCTTCGCGATGCAATTGTTGATGGAATCGAGCGCCGGATTCCATTTCTCGGAATTTGCGTAGGCATGCAATGGATGCTGGCCTCGAGTGAGGAAGCTCCGAATGTTCACGGGCTGGCGCTTTGGGCGGGAGAATGCAGCCGCTTCCCTGCTGACGTGAAATCTCCGCACGTAGGATGGAACAGTCTGCAGATCCGCAACAGTTCTTCGCGATTGCTGCGCGGTGTTGCGCCTGGATCGTACGTTTATTTCACGCATTCCTATCGCGTCCCGCTTCTCGCTTCGACATCCGCGGAATGTGAATATGGCGGCGGGTTTTCCGCGGTGATCGAAAAAGACAATTTATTCGGGGTGCAGTTTCATCCGGAAAAATCCGGCGCTGCCGGCCTGGCAATTCTGAAGAACTTCTGTGATCTGTAAATGCTGACCAAACGAATTATTGCTTGTCTCGATGTTGACGCCGGCCGCGTGGTCAAAGGCACGCAGTTTCTCAATCTTCGTGATGCCGGAGATCCTGCAGAGTTGGCCGCCGTTCACGCCGATGCCGGGGCGGATGAAATTGTTCTGCTCGATATAACCGCTACGCATCAGAAACGGGCGACCCTGCTTGAAACTGTTCGTCGCACCGCCAAACAAATTTTCATTCCGTTTACGGTCGGTGGAGGCGTGCGCACCTTGCAGGATGCCGCTGCAATTTTTGACGCCGGAGCCGACAAAGTCAGCATCAACTCAGCGGCAATTGCTGATCCGTCGCTGATCACCTGTATCGGGCAGCGTTTCGGCTCGCAGGCAGTGATTGTAGCCATCGACGCCAAGCGTAACGACACGCACTTCGAAGCCTGGATTTCCGGTGGCCGCAAGCCCTCCGGGAAGAATGCGCTGCAATGGGCGCAAGAAGCGGAGGACCGCGGCGCAGGAGAAATTCTGCTTACTTCCATGGACCGCGACGGCACCGGCGAAGGCTTTGATTGCGAACTCACTCGCCAGATTTCGCAAGCCGTGCGCATTCCGGTGATCGCTTCCGGTGGCGCAGGCGGGGCGGAACATTTTGTCCAGGTTTTTCGCGAAGGCGCTGCCGACGCCGCACTGGCCGCGTCTATTTTTCACTTTGGACTGACTTCTATTTCGGATTTGAAAAACGGCCTCTTCGCGGCCGGCGTTCCCGTGAGGTTCCCGTGCTGATCCCTTCGATTGATCTCATGGGCGGCAAGATTGTTCAGCTGGTGCAAGGCTCGCGCAAGGAACTTGAGTTCGAGGATTTCGAAGCATGGGCCAACCGTTTTGCACATTTTCCTCTGATACAACTGATTGACCTCGACGCCGCCATGGGCCGAGATGCAAATTCAAGCCTCATCGAATTTTTTGTAAAGAGACTTCCCTGTCAGGTGGGCGGCGGAATTCGTTCACTGGAAGCAGCCCGCCGAATCTTGCAGCTCGGTGCGCAACGAGTGATTCTCGGGTCAGCGCTCATTCAGGACGGAAAAATAAATATCGATCTGGCCAAACAGTTCGCCTCAGAATTCGGGGACGGTAAGCTCGTATTTGGCATCGATGCTAAAGGCGGAAAGGTCGCAATCCGCGGGTGGCGCGAGATTACCTCTATCTCTCCGCTTGAAATGATCCAAGCGCTCAATCCCTTCTGCAGCGCGTTTCTCTACACTCACATCGATACCGAAGGCCTGATGACCGGGCTGCCACTCGAAGCCATTCGACCCTTGCGCAGGGCCACCAGCAAACAGCTTATCGTTGCGGGAGGAATCGCGACTTCTGCGGAAGTCGAGCATCTCCATACAATGGGCATCGATGCGGTGGTCGGCATGGCGCTCTATTCCGGTCGAATGAGTCTGCCTGTTACTATTCCAATTTCCAAATGATGTGCTCCGGTGCGATGCCGGGGCCGGAACTCACCGTGAGCGATTCAATTATTAACGCGCCCGGATGGCCGGGCATCTCGCCGCGCTGGACTTCAAGCGCCAAAAGTGGCGTGGGTACTGCGCTCAACCGCAGCAGCCGGGTGTGGTTCACGCTCAGCCACGGCATTTTGAATGAAATTTATTATCCGCGGGTCGACACGGCATGCACTCGCGACCTGGGGTTGTTGGTCACTGATGGCAAAAGCTTTTTCTCCGAAGAAAAACGGCATTGCAAATTCGAGGTTACGCCGGTCGAGCCCGGCGTTCCAGCTTTCCGCCTGGTGAATACGGAGCTCGACGGCAAATATCGCATTAACAAAGAAGTTTTCGCCGATCCACATCGCAATGTGGTGCTGCAAAAAATTCGCTTCAATGCCCTGAACGCTGCGGAGAAATCCAACTATCAGCTTTACGCTCTACTTGCTCCACACCTTGGCAACTTCGGCGACCACAATACCTGCTGGATCGGCGATTACAAGGGCGTTCCCATGTTGTTTGCGGAATTCCCCGGCGGCCTTGCTCTGGCGCTGGCGTGCTCGGCTCCGTGGAAGAAAATGTCTGCGGGATTTGCCGGCCGCTCCGACGGCTGGCAAGACCTTTCCCGCAATTTTCAGTTGACTCAGCAGTATTCGCGGGCCGAGAACGGCAATGTAGCCTTGATGGGACAGATCGACCTGTCAAGTAATGATGAATTTATTCTCGCGCTTGGTTTTGGTGGTATCTGGGCGGAAGCGGCTGAGCAAGCCCGCGCCAGCCTGCTTGATGACTACGGCTCGCTTTTTCGCGATTACGTTTCACAATGGCGAAACTGGCAGAAAACCTTGATGCCTCTCGATCGCGGCGGAGACCACGATCTATATCGCGCCAGCACCGCCATGTTGCGTGCGCATGAATCGAAAGATTTTCTCGGTGGCGTTATCGCCAGCCTTTCCATTCCTTGGGGTTTCAACAAGGGCGATGAAGATCTCGGCGGATATCATCTGGTGTGGCCGCGCGATCTGGTTGAAACCGCCGGAGGGTTTCTCGCCGCGGGTGCGGTGGGCGATGCCATGCGCGTTCTGCATTATCTTGAGGCCACGCAAGAGGCCGATGGGCGCTGGCCGCAGAACATGTGGTTAGATGGCCGAGCATACTGGGGTGGATCGCAGATGGACGAAGCAGCATTTCCCATTCTGCTGGTTGATCTGCTCCGCCGCGAAGCTCCCTCTGCACTAGGAGACATCGGGCGCTGGTGGCCGATGGTGCGGCGCGCGGCTGGATTCGTCGCAAGTAATGGTCCAGTTACTCAGCAAGACCGTTGGGAAGAAGACGCAGGCTATTCGCCGTTCACATTAGCAGTCGAAATTGCGGGATTGCTCGCGGCTGCGGACCTGGCCGAAGCAGTTAAGGAATCAGCAATTGCCGCATACCTCCGCGATCTCGCAGATAGCTGGAACGATAACGTCGAGCGCTGGACATACTCGACGAACGGAGGACTGGCAAGGCAGATCGGGGTCGATGGTTACTACGTACGCATTGCCCCGCCTGACATCGACTGCGCACCATCACCAACGGAAGGGTTTGTCCCTATCAAGAATCGGCCGCCGGGACAAGACCGAGAACAGGCTTCACACGTCATTAGCCCGGACGCTTTCGCCCTGGTCCGCTTTGGCTTGCGCGCCGCGGACGATCCAAAAATTCTCAACACCATCAAAGTTGTCGATGCGCTGCTGCGAGTGAAGCTGCCACAAGGCCCGTGCTGGTATCGCTACAACGACGACGGCTACGGCGAACACGCGGATGGCGGGCCGTTTGACGGGAATGGCGTGGGGCGTCCATGGCCGCTGCTTTCTGGCGAACGCGCCCACTACGAACTTGAAGCGGGGAATAAAGAGGTCGCGGAAGATCTGCTGCGCACCATGAGCTTGTCATCCAATACAAGCCGGCTTCTGCCCGAGCAAGTGTGGGACGCAGCCGATATCCCAGATCGCGAGCTGTTCTTAGGCAAACCGTCGGGCTCAGCCTGCCCGCTAGTGTGGGCGCATTCTGAGTACATCAAGCTGGTGCGCTCCTTGAAAGATGGCAAGATTTTTGACCAGCCGCCGCAAACCGTCAATCGTTATCGGGTGGAAAAGCGTAAGGCAGTTTATTGGGAGTGGCGGTTCAACAATAAATGCCGCATCGTGCCGGCGGGCAAAACGCTGCGCATAGCTACTCAGGCGGCGGCACTCGTGCATTGGAGCCATGACGGCTGGCAGACCTCGCATGACCTCAGTACGCGGGACACAGGTCTTGGAGTCTACATCGCCGACCTTCCCACCAGCAGCATGGATGCTGGACACACATTGACATTTACTTTTTATTGGCCCGAAGCACGCCGTTGGGAGGGCGCAGATTACTGCGTAAGCATCCAAGATTAGTAGCATAATAGTGACCCGATGGCAGAACGTGCACAGGCTGTCGATACAAAACCTGCAGCGAGAGCAAAAAATGTCGTAGAAGAGTTGCTGCACGAATATCATCCGCGCGATTTCGCGGTTGAATTCTGGGATGGCTCGCGCTGGGGTCCCGAGCACGGCCAGTTTTGCCGCTTCACCTGGCACATTCATCACCCTGGTGTTTTGCGCGCGCTACTTCGCTCCGATCGGCAAGTCGCGCTGGGCGAAGCTTTCATCTACGGCGATTTTGATGTGTCTGGCGATATTCTCGCGATCTTTCCGGTCGCCGAGTACCTCGAACAAAAGCATTTTGGCCCGGGGAGGAAACTGCTCTTAGGAAGCATGCTGCTGGGGCTTCCTTCACAACTGCACGACGAAGAGATGCGGGTCGAGCTTCGCGGCAGGCCACACTCCAAAACACGCGACCGAGAGGCGGTCAGTTTTCACTACGACGTATCCAACGCGTTTTACGAGTTGTGGCTCGATCCGGCCATGATTTATTCGTGCGC
>DATNAF010000003.1:0-19768 GCA_035572845.1 Terriglobales bacterium | reverse complement strand
GGTCCAGAGGTCGCAATGCAGACCCCCAGGCGGCCGGTGTACTTGGCATACCCGCACGCCGCAAACGCGGCAGCCTCTTCGTGACGAACCTGGATGAACTTCAGTTTATCTGCGTTGGTCCGGAGTGCCTCGAACATTCCGTCAACCCCATCTCCAGGAAGACCAAAAATGACCTCTACACCCCAATCGATGAGTCGCTCCACGATCATATCGGCTACTGTTGTCGCCATCGCATGCTCCTTTGTGTCTTGTAACCACGGTTAGATGGCTTAGTTGCGCTTAGGGTGTCCTCGTTCAGTGTCGCGGCACATTTTATTTAGCAACACTGAACGTGAGTGGCAGAACCCGACCATACAGTGCAAAGCCTCGCCTTTTCATTAGCCGATTGCGGTTCCTGCGACGGGAAGAACTCCTTAGTGCGAAAGCGACGGAGTTTTCGATGAGTGTGGGAATTCTTCCAAGTTGTTCCAGTTTTTGCGAGGTGGGGTTCGGCAGGAGTCGAATTCTTGTTCGGCGTAGAACCGCTCGATCCAGTTAATCATCTGGAATTCCAGGAAAGTTCTGATCTGTGGTCAAGAAAGTATTCACGAATTGCCGTGGGGAACTTGTAACTAGGTCATTCGCAAGCTTGCATTTCTAAGTCATTCTTACGCTCGCTGATCGGAATAGACCGAAGTCGAATTCTACGGTTCCAAGGCACAAACAGCGCTGCTGCTGCTCGCAAAATTCAGATTGTCGACCGATTCGAGTTCACTGGGGGCGCGCTTCTTGAATGACCTTTCTTTCGATGCGTGGGTCAGGGATCAGCCACATGATAGCCACCAGCGCATATAGTGCGCACGCAATCCGAGGCAAACGAAAAGCCAGCAGGACCGCAACCACGTAAACTACAAGCGAAAGTTTGCCCTTCCTGTCACTACCAATAGACTCTGCCAAAGTGGAATTCATTCCATGATGGAGAATGAGCATTTTGGTCAGAATCGTGTAGGCAATTGCGGCCAGCAGTAACACCGTGCCGTAAAGCGCCACAGTCCATGGCGCAAAGTGGTTCTCTCCCATCCAGGCAGTCGCGAACGGCGTTAGTGACAACCAAAACAATAAATGCAGATTGGCCCACAGTACGCCGCCAGTCACGTGCTGCGTCGCGTGCAGAAGATGATGGTGGTTGTTCCAGTAAATGCCCACGTAGACAAAACTCATGACGTAGCTGAAAAAAACCGGCAGGATCGGTCGCAAGTCACTCAATCGGGCTCCATGCGGTGGTTTTATCTCCAGCACCATAATAGTGATGATGACCGCAATCACGCCGTCACTGAAAGCTTCCATTCGGCTTTTGTTCATCATCACCTTCCAGGAGTCGGCCGACCAAGGTTCGACGAGTCAAATTATTTTGTCGGGATCGCGCGACTTTATGGAAACCTTATATCAGTCCAATCCTTCCGTCGAAAATCCTTCCATCGAAAAAGAAGCGCAGCCAGTCGCTCTCAGTAGGAATACCAGATCCGCTGCTTCACAACGACAGCAATCGTCTGATAAATGTGCCATCAGCGTCCGCGATAGATCCTGTATATTCTTTACGTGTTTGTGAAAATCCTGGGTCTTCTTGCAATTCTATTTTCGTTATCTCCAGTCGCCAGCGCCCAACATTCTTCTTACCAGTATTTCCGCATCGGGCACAAAACCGATTCCACTGCTCAAGCGACCGCCGGCTATGCATTGATGGGTGGCGGCAAAGACCTCGATGATGCTTTTCGTTGGCTCTGCGGAAAAGCGAACGGCGGCGACTTTCTTATTCTCCGCGCTGCCGATGATGACGCGTATAACCCCTACGTAAACGGTTTGTGCAAAGCGAATTCGGTCGCCACTTTAATTATTCCGGACCGTACTGCGGCGAACGATCCGGCGGTCGCTGACATTATTGGCCACGCCGAAGCGGTGTTTATTGCCGGAGGCGATCAGGCCCACTACATCCGTGCCTGGCAGAATACGGCGGTGCAACAGGCGCTCAACGCTCACATTGCTGCAGGCAAACCAATCGGTGGCACCAGCGCCGGGCTCGCCGTGCTCGGCGAATTTGTTTACTCGGCGCTGAACGATCCGCCGGATGGAATGCTCGCTTCCCCAGAGGCGCTGAAAGATCCCTTTACTCCACAAGTAGCGCTGGTGCGAAATTTTCTGGACATTCCGGTGCTTCACGACATAATCACCGACAGCCATTTCGCCAAGCGCGACCGCCTGGGTCGCAGCCTCGTATTTCTCGCCCGCTTAATGCAGGACGGATGGACGAACTCCCCGCGCGAAATTGCTGTCGATGAACGTTCAGCCGTGCTGCTCGAGCGCGATGGAAAAGCCACAGTCGTGGGCTCAGGCAAAGGCGCGTACTTCTTCAAGCCAACCCAGTCGCCTCAGGTTTGCAAAAAAAATGTGCCGCTCACATTCCTCGCAATCTCGGCCTACGCAGCTCCCACTGGCTCGCACTTCGATGTTTCATCATGGAAAGGCGAGGGCGGCGTAGGCTACACCTTGAGCGTAAAGGATGGAACCGTCAGCTCCACCCAAAGCGGTAACGCGCTGTATTGAGCACCCATCGGAAATGTAAATTTGGTTGACTTCCATCATCTTTCTCTGACAAACTGCTCGCCATCCTTGGTGTTCCGGCCCGTGATGCGCATACCTCGTTCCTCGATCTGCAACAGCCTTGAACAAGTCGCTTGCCTGGTCAATTCCGGCAAGCTCCAAGCCGGTTTGTGATTCCTCCTCACCTTTTAGTTTGCCGCTCGTCAGAAATCTGAAATCAATTTTCAACCTTACAAAATAGGAGACCCCATGAGAGCGCTTCGCCTGGCATCAATTTCCATCCTTTTCCTGCTTGCTGGCCTACCATGCGTAGCGCAAACGTATCAAGGAAGAATTCTCGGGTCGGTCACTGATCCCACCGGCGCGGTCGTGGCCAATGCCAAAGTCACAATCAGAAATGTCGCAACCGGGGTTGAGCGCACTCTGTCGACCAACCGCGCAGGAGAATATGTCGCTGCTGACCTCGATCCGGGTACTTACGCAGTTTCCGCGCAGGCCGCCGGTTTCCGGACCGCTGAAGCCAATTCCGTCGTATTGCAGGTCGCTCGAGACTCGAGAATTAACCTCACACTTCAGCCTGGAAGCGTCGACGAAACCGTGCAAGTAAATGCCGGCGACACCATGGTTGACACCGTGGACAGCACTCTCAACGGCGTTCTCGAAAACAAAGCCATCAATGAGCTGCCGCTACAAGGTCGTGATTTTCAGAATTTATTGCCGCTTCATCCAGGCGTGCAAAGGACGCCTGGTGGCGGCTTTCAATCCATCACTTCAAACGGCAACCGTCCCGACGAAAATAATTTCTTTATTGATGGCGCCATCGACAACGACGTGTACTACGGCGAGTCGGTGATGAACGAGGCTGGAATTCAGGGCACGCCCGCCAGCTTTCTGCCGCTCGATGCCATTCAGGAGTTCAATACCCAGGAGAGTCCCACTGCCGAATATGGCGAGAAGCCTGGAGTGGTAATGAATCTGGGCATCAAATCCGGCACCAACACCGTGCACGGCAGCGCTTACTACTTCACGCGAAACAGCGCGGTGGATGCGCGCAATTATTTCAACCAGGCGCCCAACCCAGTGTCGGATCTCATCATGCACCAGTTCGGCACATCAATCGGCGGTCCGATTAAAAAAGATAAGTGGTTCTACTTCGTCAACTACGAGGGCATTCGCGACAAGGTCGGAAATCCGGGTGTTTACGATAGCCCGGTCACGGTATCCCTAGCTAATCAATTGGGCGGGATCGCGAATTCTTCAGAGTTCAGCCTTCCCGACGCGATCGCTTATTGTCAGCAACAGCTTGGCGGTCCCTGCACGCCCAATCCTCTTAGCCTGCAGCTCGCGAAATTATTTCTCCCCAATCCCGGATTCACCTTGAAACAATCCGACCCGGCGGCCATCAACTTTAATTTTGACAACACCAATCGCGGCGATAACCTCATCGCGAAAACTGATTTCCATCTCAACGAAAAGAATGTATTCAGCGCCCGCTATTTCTATGGCAACAGCGACCTCGTGGAGATGGACACCATACCGCTCAGGCCGCAATGGCTCTCAACGACCAGTCCAACGACTCAGGTCTTCGGAGTGAATTGGACATGGACTCCGAACTCGCGCTGGGTGAATGAAGCCCGCTACAGCTTCGACAATTTTAACGAAGGAATTTTTCCGCTCGATCACAACGTGAATCCAACGACGTACGGTCTCAATACGGGTGTGACTAATCCGCTGTTGTTCGGCATGCCGCGCATCAATCCCGGCACCGATGAGTTTAACTACATGGGCGGGAACTCGGGTTGGCCACTGGCGACGACTCCCAGCAAGACCCAGAATTGGTCTGACACTCTCTCTTACACCGCCGGCAAGCACATCATGCGCTTTGGTGCGCAGTTCATGGACGGCACGGTGGATTATTTCCGCGCCACCGAAGGCCGGGGTCGCGTAGATTTCAGCGATCTGACCGATTTCATATCCGGTGACCCGCACCGTTGGGAGTTTCTCTACGGTGACCCAGGCCGAAACCTGAGCATGAAGTCATTCGGGCTTTTCTTCCAGGACGGCTATCGCGTTCGCCCGCGACTGGCACTGAACTATGGGATCCGCTATGACGTGACCTATCCAATTAAGGATGCCCACAATCAATTGGCGAATTACGTTCCAACTTTGCCAAATGGAAATCCCGGCGGGATCGTGCAAGTCGGGCAGGGAATCAGCTCGCCTTATCCAACCCGCTATAACAATGTCTCGCCACGCCTCGGTTTTGCCTGGGACATTTTCGGAACAGGCAAGACTGTGCTGCGCGGCGGCAGCGGAATCATATTCTCGCAGCCTTCCATTCGCACATTCTTGTTCAGCGGAGGGGGCCTGAATCTGAATCCCACGTCTGGCGCTCTTGGCGTCACGCCTGGAAATGGGACCATCACATCATTTCTTCAGAATAGCCGCGATACCAGCGTGATCAACTGGAATACAACTGGTCCTATCTTTCCCTCGCTGTCAGGCTCCGGGTCAGCTTGCAGTATTGACAGCCAGTGCTTCATCTTCGCCGTCGATCCGCACCTGAAAACCCCTTACACCGAAAATTGGAACCTGAATATTCAGCAGGCCCTGCCCGGCGACAGCATGTTGCAGATCGCATACGTCGGCAATCACGGCGTCGATCTGTACAGCATCACCGATCCCAACCAAGTTGACCCTAATTCTCCGTTAGAAGTAGCGTGTGGTAATTGCGAAGCCGACGGTCGGCCACTGAATGCGAGCTGCTCGGTAGCCCAAGGTGGTTTAGGACTCGGTGGTCCATGTTTCCCCTACATCGGGTTCATGCAGCTTCTCAGCAACAAGGCAAATTCAATCTATCATTCATTACAAGTCACCTATACAAAACGTTATTCGCACGGCTTGTATCTGCTTGCGGGATACACCTGGGCGCACGCGATTGACACATCAACCAGCAACACCGCAGGCGTTCCACAGAACAGTCTGGACTACGCCGCGGAGCGCGGCAACGGCGATTTCGACATTCGTAACCGCTTCACGCTTTCACTCAGCTACGAATTGCCATCACGTAAGTCATTTGCGCAAATGCTCGAGGGCTGGCAGGTCACGAGCATTGTCACGCTGGAGGGCGGCGAGCCCTACACACTTAACGACTTCAACGACGACATCAGCTTGACAGGTGAGTTCGCAGATCGCTGGGATATTTCCGGTTCCCCTTCGAATATTCACTGGTCTCCGACGACACCGATACCATACGTTGGACCCTCGCAATTCACGACGGCACTGATCGATCAAACCAATCAGATCTACAAGGTGACTGGTGGCGCGACGCCGGCTGCACAGTCGTGCTACAACCAGGCGATCAGGGACGGAGGACAAAACGCAGCCGACCAACTCATCGGTGATGGTGAAACGCTACCGCCGGGCGGGCAAACCGCTTTCGCATTCAACAGCGGTTTCTTCGGCACTGGGACCGGTGGCTGTTATATCTCTGGCAATACCGTGCTCACGCCGCCGGCGCCAACGACCTTCGGCAACGCCGGCCGCAACATTTTCCGTGGGCCCAAGTTCTATGACTGGGATTTCTCATTATCAAAAAGCTGGAAATTGAATGACCGTGTAGGAATTCAGTTCCGAGGTGAGGTGTTCAATATCCTGAACCATCCCTCGTTCGACGTGTTCTCAATGAACAATGATTTGTCCGATCCCACTTCAGTCGGGACTCCGATTTTCACCCCTGATTTAGGTTCGGCTTCAAACCCGGTTCTGGGCACAGGAGGTCCGCGGCATATTCAACTAGGCTTGAAAGTCCTATGGTAGCAATGCAGCCACTGACTACCCACCGGCTCACCAGAACAATTTTGTCAAGATTCTCCAGAGCTTCGCGTTTGTGAACCTCCTCCTTTTCCCAGCAGGAGAATTGGATTGGAGGATTGGATCCGAGAGTACCTAACGAAGAAGGTGGGAATCTTCGGGAAAAATGCTCATGTCTTATTTCAGGTACGTACTTTTCATACTGCTGCTTGGCGCTCGGGTGAGCAGTGCGCCACTGCCGCAAAAGCAGTCTGCTATCGCGACCAAAACCGCCGCACAAGCCTATAAGAATATCCAGGTGCTCAAGACCGTTCCAGCGGACGAAGTGATATCTACCATGCAGTTCATTGCGCTTTCTCTCGGCGTCGAGTGCGATTTTTGTCACGTAGAGCGTGAATGGGACAAAGACGATAAGAAGCCAAAGAGGATTGCCCGTGAAATGATGCGAATGATGTTGGCGATCAATTCCAACAATTTCTCCGGCGAGCGCAAAGTCACCTGTAACACTTGCCATCGTGGGAGAATCCATCCTCAGCCCATTCCCGCTATAACCGCGCGGGTCGAGCAGGGAGATCAAAGTTCGAAACTTGAGAGCACTGAAACTGAGGATTTGGATCCGGCGACTCTCGCATCAGGAACTCCGATCTTGGCAAAATTCATCGAGGCACTCGGCGGAGAATCCGATCTCGATAAGATCAGCGATCGAGTCGAGAAAGGAACCGTATCGACGGGAAATGGCCGACAATTTCCTGTTGAGATTTTCGCCCGGTCGCCCGACCAGCGCGTGTCGATCATGCATCTTTCCGGCGCCGACAGTATTACCGCCTACAACGGTAAAACGGGCTGGCTCATACTGCCTGGCCGCCCCATGCACGAGATGTCCACCTTAGATCAGATCGCTGCGAAACTCGACGCTGTGGTTTTTTTCCCTGTGCATCTCGGTGAGGTCTTTGAGCAGTTCAAAGCGCAGCCGCAAACAGAAACTATCGGCGGGTCTGTCACTAGCGTGATGCTGGGATTGAGTAAAGGCCAACCAACCGCAAAGTTCTATTTCGATCAGCCATCAGGACTGTTGATACGGATGCTGCATTACACTGACACCGCCCTTGGCCTTATCCCGATCCAAATCGATTTTTCCGATTATCGTAGCGTCAACGGTGTGAAAACCCCTTTTCGCTGGACTCTCTCCCGTCCCGGCAGCGCCTTCACCGTTCAGATCGATCAAGTGCAGAACAACGTGCCTATCGATTCCACGATATTCGTCCAGCCGGCGCAGGAGCCTTCCACCGCCTCACCTCCGCCAACCCAATAGGCGCAGTTTGGATCTACAAGTCGCAGGAATATGGAATCAGCAGAAGGCATCATTCGGGGTACGCCTCTCCGCTTCGCACAATTCGAATTCGATGATCGGTAAAGCTATAGTGCATCTCGGGAACGTAAACCTTGGGCATGTGGCATGTAACACACTTGCTCGAGCTCACTGGGCAAGTTCTGGTGTGATCAACCATGTTTTTCACATCAGCCGGTTTTTCCGCGCCATGGCATTTCAGGCAAGCTCCGTCGTAAGCAGATGGCTTCGTCTGAAGAATTTCATGTGGATCGTGGCATGCCACGCAGGTGATTAGGTTACCGGGTTTGCGGAAGCACTTGCTGCTTTCCAGGCGATATGGCTGGGCCTTTACCGTGGCGACTCCTTTCGCACCCGACAGCTTCACATCCCAGAAAGTTCCGTGGCATGCGCCGCAAAAGTCTACTGAATCGATTGCCATAAGTTGCGCTGGATTGAAGATGGTCCCACGCGCTTCCTCGGGAAGGCCAGCCATTTGGGCCGCTTCTGCAGCAGCAACATGTTTTGCTCCTCCTCCGTGGCAAGCTTCGCAGGTAATTCCGGGCACGGCCTTTTCTTCATCCAGTTTCCCGGCAACGTTTGCCGCAGTTGTATGGCACGCAAAGCATCGCCCAATTTCGTCAGAGCCTACTTGGCGATCCATTGCCTCCTTCAGGTTCCTGGGGTTCTCCAGCGCTCGCGTCGGCGTAAAGTCAAGGTTGTGCAACGTTTCAAAATATGTAACCCGTGCCTCATAGAAATTCCCGTCGGGTTTCTTGAAGATATAAGACTGGCCAACCTTGCCCGTACCGAATGCCCAAATAAGCGACGCCTTCAACGTGTCAGTTCCGTCTGTAACTTGGTAAAGGCTGCCTTTCGTTGAGGTCTCGATTTTGTACTTGTATTTGCGCACGCTGAAATTCATTCCTGGATGCGCATGCAGCACCTCCGACTCACTGGCAGCATGCAAAGACTGAGCCATCGGTGTTGTCTTTTGTGATGCCGCTTTTGCCTCATGGCACGACGCGCATACACTCGGCCCCACATAATCGCTGCGGGCTTCTCCATCTTTGGTCGGCCAAAAGCCCGGATCCGCCAAATGATCTGAGGTTGAGAGCTGGGCCTGGAGCAACGGTATTTTAGGACCCAGGAGAAACAAGAAAACGCCCAATCTCAAGACCATCCCTTTGCGGCGGAATTTCATACGGATGTGGAACGTCTCCTACCAGTTATGAGCAGGCAAATCGAAGAAGGTATAAGGTTCGCAGATGACAGGCACAAAACTGAGTTACAAAAGCCACTCCTCATTGCGAACAACACGGCACCGTTGCATAATGGTGGACATTCATTCCCGCCACCAGATTGCTTATAACACGAATTAGGGATGTAGCTTCTCCATTCGGAGGCAGCCGTGCTCGAATCACGCCGTCGCTTGCTGTTTTTCTTGGGAACGTCTGGATTCATAGCGGCCGCTCCCAACTTATTAGCACAAAGGCCGACCCCTCAGCCTATTCCTTCACCTAATGCGCCAGATCCACGTTTCCCCCCCGGGATGAACGGTCCTGGCATAAACCCTAATACCGGTGAGCGCACAGTAAATCCTGACGACGAGAAGGAAATCAGAAAGGATGTTGACAAGCTTTATGAGCTGGCTACCGAGCTTAAGAATCAGATCGAAAAAAACAATTCCCAATTAATGCTTTCCATCACATTCATAAAAAATGCAGAACAAGCAGAAAAATTGGCGAAGAAGATTAAGAACCTGTCGAAAGGCTAGGCGATTTCTTCGCGACGAGTGGCTAATTGCGCATCCTCCATCGCAGGTATCCACTTTAGTTAGAAACAACAACGGAACAGAGACGCCTGCAAGCGATCGAAGATTCAGCTACACGACATTCACAACAATGGGGAAGATGCTACTCCGGCGAAATAGGCCCTGAGAAATAGAAGATGGAACTTGAGACGTACTTACTGTGCGTCCTGCGCGAATTGCTTTATCGCACCACTGGAGTGAGAGATATCCGAGTTCTCGTGAGCTCCTGAGTAGGATTGACTTCCGCTCTGACTGCGTTGCTTCTCAGCCAGCGCGTTAAGGCGAACGAAGGCAGCGCGCTCCTCCTCAGATTTACTGAGCAAATTAACTCGAGCGTATGCTTTCGCCAAATTGAAATGCACCTCCGGGCTGTCTGGAGCCATTTTCGCCGCACGTTCCAATTCCTGCATCGCTCTGTTGTTCTGGTCAAGCTCGAGATAACTTCGCCCCAGCAAATAGTGCGCTTCGGCAGAGTCATCTCTGAGTAGTACAGCTTTTTGCGCTAATGGCAGTGCGTCGGCGGGACGGCGAGTTTTCAGTGCGATTGCGGCTAGCCGAACGTACGGGAGTTCGCTGCTGCGAGAAATATTGATTTCCTGTCGCAACTCTAAATCCGCTTCGTTGTACTGCGAAAGGTTGGCCAGAGCCGTTCCATAAGCATAGTGAAGGAAGGGAACCGACGGATAATCGTGCAACAGAATTTTCAACCTGGGAAGAGCTTCATCGTATTTGCTTTGCTGCAGGAGAGCGGCAATTTCACCCGCGTCCAGCACCATCTTGCTTTTCGCTGGTTCGACTCGCTCAGGCAGCAGAGGAATGCGCAGCAGGGCCAATCCCAGTGCGAACTGGATGTCTTTAGCGAGGAGTCCCGTATTATCTACTGAGGCCAGCAGTTCGCTCGCCCTTCCAAACTGCCCAGCTCGGTTTAGCAATAATCCAAGCTTATATCTCGCGAGTTGCACCGATTCTGCGCTGCCGCTCATTCCAAGCTCCTGCCCGCGTTGTAAGTGGATCAGAGCGTTGTTGTAATCTTGCATCGCAAATTCAGAAAGACCCATAACCGCCCACGCGGTCCCCCCGCGAAGATTTCGCTGGACACAGACTTTAAGTGCGGTAATCGCCTCAGGATAATTTCCTGCCGAATACGCTAACATGCCTAGATTCCACCAGCCGTCATTCCATTCGGGATGAGCTTGCAAAGCTTGCTGATAAATCCGAATCGCGTCATCGCTTTTACCCGCGAGTTGTAATGCTGTTGCCTGACTGACGACCTCTTTCAAGCTTAGTGATACTGAATCAGTTGAGCCTGGTGTGTGCGAAAGTCCCTCTCCACTACTCACGTACATCTGAAGCGCTCGGGCCTCCCGTACCGGTTTTGCAGGAGGCAATGCCTGGCTCATGCGATATTCAGCCGCTGCTTTCTTGTTATCTCCGACGACTTCCAGAGTTTTTGCCAGTGCCTGGTGTGCGCGTGGATCATTGGGCGCAAGTTGCACCGCTGTTTTTGCTGCCTCAATAGCCCTCTGTTGGCGATCTAGGCGGAGATCCAATAAGTTAATTTCAAGATAGGGAAGGATGCTCTGGGGAGAAGTAATCAGCTCTTGCTCCTCTTCGATCAACGCTGCTTCATTTTGTCCAGAAGCGTCCAGAACGGTCGCGAGCGCGTGGTGCAAATACGGGATATTGGGATAGTCCGTCAGAAGTTGTCGAAAGGAATCAATCGTCTTGGCTACATCTCCTCGGACCATTACCGAGGCCGTTTCGCCCGCTGCTTGGATCAGGGCATCTTTCGAAGTATCAACTTCCTGAGGCAAAAGCGGGACCCGCAGTAATGAAATTCCGAGAGCGATCTTTCCCTGCGGAGGTATTTCCCCGGCAAAGGCCGAAGAAAGAGTCGAAAAGGCCTTTTCGAATTCACCATCTCGATTCAACAGAATGGCGAGATGATATTTAGCTACACGCGCGATCTCGGCATCGTCGCCGTTCCCCAACTCCTCTCCTTTTTGCAAATGCTCCCTTGAACTCTCGTACTCGTGGGTTTCAAATTCGCATAGCCCGAGAAAACTCCAAGCCGGCCCCTGATTCGGACTTATCTCAACGACTTTTTTGAAAGCAGCACCTGCCGCACTGAAGCGATCCGCATCGTATTGCAGAATTCCGAGGTACCACCATCCTTCTGGCCAGTCCGGCCGCACATCAACCGCGCGTTGATATTCGCGTATTGCCTGTTCCGTATCGCCGGCGTCACGAGCGGCAACAGCCGACTTCGCGAGATCCTCGAAGCTCGATGGGGACTGTTCCTGAGCGGCAGAGGAGAGATCAGGCAGCGCTAGGAAGGCCGGCAAAATTATCAGAAAAAGAAAGCATTGCATCGAACTTACGCGATTACGAGAAGCATAAGTCTCAGTTTGGATCTCGATTTTCCCCATTGACGTAAATACTACTCGTGTGGGCCTTCACAATCAGCTCCGTCTTCAAAAACCACTGAGAGGTTCCGGTGAATCTCAGTGGCAGCACTTGGTAAAAACGAGCCTGCATTTTGCACGATCCATTTTGCGCAGGCATAATACGGTGGATGGGCGAAGGCGACCTATGTTGGAAGTCAAACCTGCTATCGAGACGCCGCCTTCTGAAGCATTTTTCGTTCCTTGCCGCCAGCTTCCCCTTACGGAGCTACTCGCTATCAAAGGCCCTGCCTTCTCGTTCTTCTTTCGCATTTGAAGAAATCCCGCCATCTCAAAGCGGTATCGACTGGGTTCACACCGCCGGAAAGTCACCGGAAAAATACTTGCCGGAAACCAGCGGAGCAGGTTGCGCCTTCCTGGATTACGACAACGATGGCTGGATGGATATCTACCTGGTCAATAGCGGCAATTCCGATTTCTACACGCCTCCCCATCCGTTACGCAATGCTCTCTATCGCAATAATCGCGACGGCACATTTACAGACGTCACTGAGGAAGCAGGAGTTGCGGGGGGTGGCTATGGAATGGGAGTAGCCGTTGGTGACTACAACGGCGATGGCTTTCCCGACTTGTACGTTACCCAACTCGGTCGCAACATTCTCTACCGCAATAATGGCGATGGGACGTTTACAGACGTAACTGAGCAAGCCGGCGTTGCGGCTGCCGGATGGAGCACTAGCGCAAGTTGGTTCGACTATGACAATGATGGCCGGCTTGATCTGTTCGTCTGTCAATTCGCCGAGTTCGACAAAACCCTCGGCTGCGGCATTGATAACAGTGGAACGCACCACTATTGCATCCCTCGTATTTTCAAACCACGCCCAAGCTGGTTATTTCACAACAACGGGAACGGGACCTTTACTGACGTAAGCAAAGCATCCGGTATAGCGGACTATCCAGGGAAAGCTTGGGGTGTAGTCGCCGCGGATGTGAATAACGACGGCCTCACGGACCTGTTCGTCTCCAACGACACCACGGCAAATTTCCTGTTTCTGAACCGCGGAGGCAGATTCGAAGAGGCTGGGCTTGCCGCGGATGTTGCCTATAACGCTGACGGACGCGCACGCTCGGGTATGGGGGTTGACTCCGCTGATTTCGATCAAGATGGATGGATGGACCTTTTTGTCTCGAACATCGACGAGGAAATATTCTCGCTCTATCGCAACAAGCACGACGGCAGTTTTGAAGACTTAGCCATGCAGAGAGGCATAGGCATGGCTACGCGGTGGATGAGTGGCTGGGGGCTTAAATTTCTTGATTACGATAACGATGGGGAACTCGATCTGATCCTGGCAAACGGGTTCCCGGATGATCTGGTCGAAGAATACTCGCAACTGGTGACCTATAAGGAACCCTTGCTTCTATTCCAGAATCAGGGGCAGGCCTTTAAGAATGTAAGCAACGAGAGCGGTCCGGTGTTCGCGAAGAGGTTTTCTGCACGAGGATTGGCGGTCGGCGACTTTAATAACGATGGAGCAGTTGATGTGCTGATCTCGAACAACGATGACGCGCCGGTGCTTCTGCGCAACAATGCCGCCAGACAGAACCATTGGCTGGGAGTTCACCTCGTCGGTCGGAAGTGTAATCCTGATGCCATAGGCGCCCGCTTGACCTATCAAGCTGCCGACCTGAAGCGAGAGCGCATGAAGGTCGGAGGCGGTAGTTTCCTTTCGTCTCACGATCCACGAATGGTTTTAGGTGTCGGCAAACGCAGTCGGATCGATTGGCTAGAGGTTAAATGGCCCCAACCAGGCGGCGCGGTGGAGCGTTTCAATAATCTTCCTATCGACCGGTATATCACCATTATTGAAGGAGTTGGTAAGTGGGAGTGACGTCCCCCTCCGGCCATCTCGATCCATCCTTCGATAACTAAAATGGTTCCAGTTGCATCCCGAAGACGCATTCCAACTGTTCGGGTTTGTAAAGACTGGCAGTTCTGCCATGGAAATTCCTGCGACGGCTTGAGTCAATCTGACAATTAGTTCTTTCTTCTCCGGGTTGTAATTTTCTTTAGAAAAACGATATTTGTCTTGACAACGGAGATTCGATTCCGCTACTTAAGATGACACTAATACAAAAGTATTAGCGGGGGCTGTAGTGGGTTCCGTTCCGTTTCCGTCCTGCAACTTGGAAAACTGAGACATCTTTTCGACGTAGCTCTAGCCGGACATAGCTCTAACTAAGGAGTTTTCAATGCCTCGATTGATACAAGCGAAGTGCGCAAGTAGGTTTTGGGCCTACACACTGTTTTGCTTCACTCTACTGGTCCTGGTGTTCCCGTTGACGGTTGCCGCGCAGCAATATTCCGGGACAATTACCGGGACCGTGAGCGATCCTTCCGGTGCGGCCGTTGCCGGCGCCGCTGTGACCGTTACTAATACTGGAACCGGGGCAACCTATAATGCCACCAGCAGCGCGCAGGGCGTTTTTACCTTTGCCCAGCTCCCGGTTGGCAGTTATGACTTGAAGGTTACCCAGAGCAGCTTTAAAGATTACCTGGCGAAAGGTGTCGAGGTACACACCTCCACAACCACGGATATTAGTCCCAAGCTGGAGGTCGGAGCCCAGTCCGACACAGTAACGGTTGAAGCAAGTTCCGTCCAGGTCGACACCACCCAGGCTGCAGTTGGTGAAGTTATTGAATCCACGCAGGTGCGTGAATTGCCGCTGAACGGTGAGAACTTCATGGGTCTGGTCACCCTTTCGCCGGGTGTATCCCAAGCGCAGGACTTCAATTCTCGCGATAAGGGGCTAACGGGCGGCAGCGACTTTTCGGTGAACGGCAATCCCTATACCAATAACTTGTTTCTGGTTGATGGGGTCAATAACAACGACGTAGGCTCGAATCGCACCATTCTTGTTTATCCCTCGGTGGATACAATCGCGGAATTCAAGATGGTTCGCAATTCCTACGGCCCCGAATATGGCCAGGCATCCGGTGCGATCATCAGCATCACGACTAAGAGTGGCACCAACCAGTTTCACGGCGGATTTTTCTATGCCGGCCGCAATGACAAACTTGACGCAAACAACTGGTTTGCTAACCAAGCTCCGAACCCGGTTAAGCAGGAACTGCGCCGAAATGACTGGGGCTACCACGTCGGCGGCCCCGTCGTAAAGAACAAGTTATTCTTCTATTGGGCGCAAGAGTGGGACCGCGAAGTTCGTAATGTGCCAGAGCAATCTTGTGTTCCTACAGTGCTGGAGAAGACTGGGGACTTTAGCCAAGGCGTGAGCTGCGGTGCGACAGCTCCAACCATTCCTGCGGCATTTCAGGCGCCGGGGAACCCGCTCAAAATCGCCAACCCGGACCCGGCGGGACAATTATTGTCCCAATTCTATCCCGATCCAACTAGTTCGACCTTTGTGAACGGAAACAACTGGTTTCTTTCGGAACGTACCAAGCCATCATGGTATGAATTTACAGGTCGTGCTGATTACGACATCACCAACAAGCATCGAGCGACCTTCCGCTGGACTCAGGATTCATGGACTAGCCCGGGACCAAACCCGAATCTATTCTGGGGAGACACCATTTTCCCAACTGTAAACTCCGACTGGAGCCAGCCTTCCAAGAGCGTGATGGCTAAATTAACTTCGCAATTGGGTACCAGCATGGTGAATGACGTTGAATTTGGTTATGGGCACAACGCGATTATTACGACGCTCTCCCCTAACTCGGTTCCGTTGGTCAATGCGACCACGGCCGCGATTCCAAATGCTTGGCCGGATTCGCTGAAACAGCCTGGCGCCTATATCAATGGTGGTGGCGCATGGGGTGGTCTGAGTCCTTACGGCGGCTTCGGTCCTGGCACGATGTGGACCATTGCTCCTTATGCCAACCATGAAGATCTCTACTCGGTACAGGACAATCTTTCCAAGGTCCGAGGCAACCATCTGTTGAAAGCTGGAGCATATTACAGCACCAATGCAAAAATTGAGTTCAACAATGGTGGCAATGATCGACCTGCGATCAACCCGAACGCCGTCACGATCAATACCAACAACCCCCTCGCTAATATTCTTCTGCCGGGGTTGGGCACACCCAATGCGCCAGCGGGCACCGGTCAACTCTTCAATACAAGCGAAAATAGTGTCAACGGCCTCGCCAAAGTCGGATGGCATGACTTTGAGTGGTATATCGGCGACACATGGAAATTTAGCCGCCGTGTGACCTTCAGCTATGGATTCCGGTGGTCTTTTTACCGAGAGCCGTTCGGAATCGACAATCACTGGGCCAACTTCAGCTTGGCCGACTACAACCCGGCCGGCAGCCCGCAGGACGCGTGCAACGGTATTGTGATCGTACCGGGCACAAGTCCTTGCGCATCCCAGGCCGCCTTCCTGAGCAGTTTGGGTATTCCCCTGCCTCTCTCAAATGGAACACCGGGGGCGAACCGCGCCTTAGTTAACAACAACAGCCATGCTATTGCCCCACGAATTGGTATCGCATGGGATGTGATGGGCGATGGCAAGACTGCAGTTCGTCTCGGGATCGGCCAGTTCTACCAGCGTGAGTTAGTGGGAATCGATGAAAGTTTGGCTCACAATGCTCCCTTCGTGATTAACGCTTCGGACACGCGATCATTGGAAGCGGCATCACCTTTGTCGAGTCCATCGGTATCGCCGAGCGCTGCGAAGGATACGCGTGCGGTAGTTCCGAATAGCTGGCAGTGGAATCTGTCGGTAGAGCGAGAGTTGGCCCGCAATACATCGCTCGAACTCGGCTATGTGGGCAACTCTGGAATTCACCTGAGCTCACAGCAGCAGTTGAACGAGGTACCCCAGGCAAATTGGATATTTGGCGCATTTCTTGGCGGCAACGGCCCGAATAACAGCGTCACCAATATCGATTCGCTGCGACCTGCTGCGAACTTCGGCAATATCGGCGAGTTCGGGCGCAACGGATCTTCCACTTACCACTCGTTGCAGGCATTGTTCCGATCAAGGGTAGGAAGCCGCTCGACTTTCCAGGCATCCTACACTTGGTCACATTCGATCGGCGACGTGGAGCTTGATAACTCTTCGGGCAGCGTTAACCAGGAGTCCTTCATTGACCCCAATAACACTGCATTGGACAAAGGCAACACCAACATTAACCGTCCAAACATCTTCGTAGCGAATGAAGTGTTTGACCTGCCGAGGCTGGCAGGCAGCAATTCGTTTGTTCGATCCGTCCTGGGATCGTGGGAACTCAATAGCATCATCAACATCGAATCCGGTGCTTCGTTAAGTGTTTTCACGAACGGTGCAAATGACCTAAATCATGCGACTAACCCGATGCAAATCCCAGGCGCTGGTCCTTGCAGCGGTGCCGCGCTTACAAATTGCTATCAGCTGGCATCTCTGACGGGCACTGGATTTGGTAACCCTGAGCGCCCTAACGCCACGGGAGTTAACTGTAATTCCGGGCAAAGTGGCGATCAGATTCTGAATCCTGCAGCATTCACACTTGTAGGCTATCAATTGGGTACCGTGGGCACGGCACGCCGTGGCAGCTGCCATGGAGCTTCTACGCGCAACGTCGATATGCAGTTAGCTAAGAACTGGAAATTCCGTGATCATTACAACATCAAGTTCAGCATGGATTTCTTCAACATCTTTAACCATGCGAACTTCATTACGAGCAACCTTGAAGGCACTGGCTTCAGCGGCAGCAACCTGCAGTGCGGGGCCAATGCTTGCAGCCCGATCAACCGGATCGTAACTGCGGCACCTGCGCAAGGTAACGGGTGGGGTCAAGCTAATAACGTTCAGCCGGGACGCGAGCTTCAATACACTTTGAGGTTTGACTTCTAAGGCGCTGAAAATCAAATCACAGCTAATGGCGGACTTGAAAATACAAGCTCCGCCATTTACTTTTTCTAGAGTGCAGTTTAGGGATTCCCCTCGCGCGTGATTTCTCCCATCCCAACGAAGTGCCTGCGTCCCGGAAGCCTCAGGATTTTGCAGCTGAAAAGCTTTTTTCCGATATTCCTCGGCTGTGGCCTCCTACTCTGTCCCTCAACGCAGGCCCAATCGAGTGCCTCGGCGCATACTCCACAGAACCCTGCTCAGGTCCATAACAGTCCGCCACAATCGGAACTGCAAAAGCGAATTGCCGCTGCCCAATCCGCCCGCGAGTCCGGCGACCCTACTGCGGTCGATATGGCCAATCGGCAGGTGATCGCTGACGCCTTGCGCGAGTTGGCCCAACTTAGGTTGATTGAGCGAGCCTATCCGCAGGCGGCCGAACTTTACCGGCGCTCGCTGGAGTTTGAGGACGTCCCCGAGGCAAGGCTGGATCTTGCCATCGCTGATATCCAATTCAGCCAATCGGACGATGCCATTGCGGAATCCGCCAAAGTAGTTTCGCTCGAACCCAACAACGTTCGGGCGCTCAATCTCAACGGCATGGCTTGGGAACAGAAGGGCGAGTATTCCAAGGCAGCTGAAGCATTCGCACGCTCGGCGCGCATCAAGCCAGATATCGAAACTCTGTATTCACTGGCCACGTGTTTGCTTGAAAGCAAAACTCCATCAGCTCGGGAGAAATCTACCAAGGTCTTCGAGCAGATGGTCCGAGTCGCCGGCGACGGCGGATCTCTGCATGTACTATTCGGAAGAGCTTACCGCGATGCCGGCGACATGCCGGCAGCAATACGCGAGTTTCAACGCGCGCTGGCATTGGATCCGCGAACTCCGCACGCGAATTATTTTCTCGCGCTTGCACGATTTGCGATGAACGAATGGAAGCCCACCCCGGAAATCAGAGCAGGGTTCCAAAAAGAACTGGAGCTATACCCGCACGACTATCTGGCGAATTACATGATAGGGTTCATTGCCTCTGGTGAACGTCAGTACGATGTGTCCAACCAATATCTGAAGAAGGCAGCCGATATAAATCCAGACTGGCCTGAACCCTGGCTGTACATGGGCCTGAACGCGTATGCGCAAAATAATTTCGAGCGCGCAGAGGAGATGTTTCGAAAGACGATCGAGCTGACGGGTCAGGATGAGTCTCGTTCGAATTTTCAGATCCGCCGCGCATACATTGATCTGGGGCGGATCTTAGTAAATTCTGGTAGAGCCAAAGAGGCAGAGACATACTTGGCCAAAGCGCGTGCGCTGCAAAATAAAGTATTCGAAGCCAGCCAGCAGAATATGGCAGAGATGGTCGCCGCCGGTGGAGCGGGCTCTCCTGCTGCGATTGTGCCACTCAGCAGCAAGAGCGAAGCGTCTCTGCTCGGAGGACAAATCAATCCGTTTGAGCGCGTAAATACTTCGCTGATAGCTAAGGCAGGTCTCAGTGAAGAACAACGTTCGGCGGCGACAGCGCAAGAAGACGGGCTGCGATCGGCCCTGGCACTCGGCTTTAATGATCTTGCTACGTCCGAGGCCGTTCGAAAGGACTATTCCGCCGCTTTGGGACACTACCAGGAAGCCGAGCGTTGGGACGCGAAGATCCCCGGCTTGGAGAAAAATCTGGGGCTTGCTGCATTTCGTTCAAGCAATTACTCCGAGGCGATCCGCGGGCTTTCCCAGGCTTTAGCTAAACAACCGACCGATAATCCGGTCCGGGCTATGCTGGGCATGTCTTATTTCGGAGCCAATCGGTTCGATGATGCCGCTAAGACCTTTTCGCCGCTGGGTGTTCAGGGTATGCACGACCCGGCCGTGGGTTATGCGTGGGCGGCTTCGCTGATGCATGCGAACGATCTGAAAACAGCCGGGAAGGTCTTGAGCGAATTCGAGAAAGATGAACGATCAAACGACTCTCTACTGTTGATTGGC
>DATNAF010000002.1:0-2838 GCA_035572845.1 Terriglobales bacterium | reverse complement strand
TATCCGCAAGTTGCTGCCGCTCCTTGCTTCGTCCTGCCATCGCAGTCGTGAACATGCGACCCATTGCGACGCTCAGAAAAGAATTTGCGGCGAGGGCCGATCGTTGACATATTGCTCAAGCTGGCCACCCTCTCCAGCCGGGCAAGAATCCAGAATGGTCTGCGTTGCAGAGTCCATCAACACAGCCCACCTTCGGAGCATCTTACATGGCATGAACGATCCGGACGAGACAGTTGAATCAGAAAAAGCCCGTGCACAGGAGCTTGCCCACGCTCTGGTCGAGGAGGCATGGGATCTCGGACCGGGTTCTATGTTGCTCGACGCTCAATATGAAGGTGCTATCTGGGAGGTTTCTGTGAAGGTGAAACAAAGTGAGGGCTAACGACATCGAGTCCGGCAAATCGATGGATCTTCCTGTCGATCCTCCCGTTCTTCCAATGCTTGCCAAGCGCATCGATAAGCTGCCGACTGGTTCCGAATGGGCCTATGAACCCAAATGGGACGGATTCCGCACGCTCATCTTTCGCGATGCGAAGCAGCTCCTAATTCAAAGCCGCGACGAGAGATCACTTAACCGTTACTTCCCGGAACTGCTGGAGCCGCTTCTGGGACAGCTTCCAAAGAAGTTTGTTCTCGATGGCGAAATCGTCATCGCAACGAGCGGTGCTCTCGACTTTGATGCGCTGCAGCTTCGCATTCATCCGGCTGCGTCGAGAGTGAAGTTACTCAGCCAACAGACGCCAGCTTCGATTGTATTTTTTGACCTGCTGGCGGAAGGCAAGGATGACTGGAGAAACAAACCATTTCTTGCGCGGCGCGCCAGGCTGGAGTCCATTCTGTCCAAAGTGAAGCCGCCGATCCACATCACACCTGCAACCAACGATCCGGCAGTTGCAGGCGACTGGTTCCAGCGCTTCGAGGGCGCAGGTTTTGATGGGGTCATAGCGAAGGCGAAATACAGCGTCTACGAATCCGACAAACGAACCATGTTCAAAGTGAAACATGAGCGCGACTGTGACTGCGTTGTGGCTGGCTTTCGGTGGTATCGGAAGGGCGACAGGCCAGCGATAGGCTCTCTGTTGCTTGGGCTGCATAACGATTCCGGCGTTCTACAGCATGTCGGCGTATGCGGAAGTTTTTCGCTGGAGAAGCGATATGACCTTGTCCAGTTCCTTAATCCCTACCGCGAGAACGCACTTCAGAATCATCCTTGGAAAGGAACTTTTGATGAGGTCGGAGACGCTAACGGTGCGCAGCGGAGACCCGGTGCTCAAAGCCGCTGGAGTCAGGGCAAAGATCTCTCCTGGGAACCCCTACGACTCGAGCTCGTCGCGGAAGTCGCCTACGAACATATGCAAAATGGACGATTCCGGCACATGGCTCAGTTTCGTCGCTGGCGCTTTGACAAGAAGCCGGAAGATTGCACGTTCGAACAGCTTGAGGTAGTCCCGCCAGAGGAACTGAAGGCGATTTTTCCTGATAATCGGTGACGCTCACTTCGGCGGGTTCTATTTGGATCTTTTAGAAGTACGCGTAGGAACTTCATTGGGATCAGTAGTCTCCTGAGCCTCCGCATCCTCAGGAAGAGGCGGTGGTTCACTCGGATTCTCCTCCAGGCAGAGGATAAGCCGACCTTTGGGGGCTTCCCATGGGCTCGGGAAGATGGGAACGCTCCCCGAGTTTTACGGAGGAGACCGGGGAACACAAAAGCGTTCCTGCCAAGCGGAAACAATGATCCCTATGAAGGTCTAAACGATAAATTGTTCAACCCCGTCGATCGGGCTTATTTTGATGGGAAACAGGTTGAATCATATCCCGTATTTCCGAATGCCAATGCGACAGACATGCCGAATCCTGATCCGTTGGAATAGTCTTCCATCAACTCTACGGAGTGCGGACATGGGACTCGGTGGTGATGGTGATCATGGCGGCGGTGCTGGGAGTGGCGGCGTTTCTGGCGGCGGTGATTCCGGCGCGGCGCGCGGCAAGCGTGGAGCCGAGGCGGGCCCTGCGAGTGGAGTGAGGCTAAGGCATCACCTCAGACTGAACTCGCTCCGAAGTGTTCGTGAATACCCTCTTTCGTCGGTTTCAATTACGGACGTCCAGCGTGGGTGAGAATCATCAGGGGAAAAGCTGCGATTGCGGCGACGATAATTAGTACGAGGAAGGCGGTGCCGACGGCTGTATCAAATCTGGTATTCACGTGCTTCCCCATGATGTTCTTGTCTGCCGCTACCCGCAGAATCGGATAGTACGTGAACGGCATGACCGCCATGCCAAAGACGATCGAAAAGTTGACAAGCTGTAAAGGGCGCAGGCCAGCCAAGACAATAAGAGCTGCCACGGCAAACGTCCCGATCCAGGCCGCTCCGAAAATCGGCACGGAACGGAAGGGAAGATTCTTGCCCCAGGGCAAATCATGAAACTGGCAAACGTTGTAGCCAGCGGATAGTGCGGTTTCGACAGCAGCGCCTCCAATACATGCGAGTGTGCCAAACAGCGCGAGCATTAAGGCCTTCTGCGCGAATGGGAATGCTCCACCGAATACTGCGCTGCTCAGAAGGTCCGGGAAAATGCCTCTTGGCAGATAAATCAAGGCGCCCAGGATAAGCAGACCTACTGTTAGCAACGACCCCAGAACAGAGCCAAGTGAGGCTACCATGAAGTTCTCGCTCAGATCTTTCGGTTTCCAGTCTTCCTCCATGGCGCCTGAAGAATAGAAATGCACCTCGTACTCCATTAACATCGCACTGAATATTCCCACACCGAAGTAGGCATAAAGCAGACCCCGCTTGGAATCCGCCGCTTGTAAAGTAGGAACAAGACCGCGGGCCACGT
>DATNAF010000001.1:0-7861 GCA_035572845.1 Terriglobales bacterium | reverse complement strand
CGGACCTATTTTGACACCCAAACCGGCAAATGAGTAGAGCGGCTTCAAAACGTAGCTTCCTAAATCTTCGGGCAGCTGTTTTATTTCATTCAGAAACCAGGTTTCAGGAACGCTGCGGTGCCGCAACCACGGCAATGAGAATTTACTGACGCGGAAGAACCAGTTCGGATGGCCGGCCCATTCCACGTCCAGATCGTCCGTCAATTGAAACGCCGGATGAATATTTTTGCGCACCAGCTCATCCACAATGACGCGATTGTAAATGCGCTGGATAGGGACATCTTCGTAATACAATCTGCGGCCCTGTTTCTTTACTTCGGTTATGGACGCAATTCTGATCCCAAGGCGGCGTTGTGTAATCAGGAAATCCGGCAAGGTCTTTTGCTTGTGCGGCTCTATTTCGAGCAGCACCACGTTTTCAGGTGAGTGTCCGTTCAGAATGGCGCGGCCAAGTAATTTCCAATAGCTGGCCCCATCCAGGTCCCCCAAAAAAGGCGTCAAATGCCCGTCGAGTTCTTCGAGCTTATAGATGAGCTGATACTGCTTCGCCAACGCCGCCTGAAAACCGTAGATGGACGGAAATCCTTGAATCTCCACCAGTTTCGGCTCCAAAGTCCCATCCGGTTCACGGACGAGCCCGAAATCGGCCTGCAGGAAAAGCGGATGAGCCGTCTCGTTGGGCACGCGAAATCCTGATGGAATAGCCGCGTCCGATGCCTGCCGGTATTCATTGTTTACAGCCAGTTGCGCATACAATTCCTGTCCGTAACGAACTGCCTTGGCGAGAAGTTCGTTCGGCAAAAATATGGGGGTCTCGCTACAGCGAAAATCGACGTGCGTTCCGGAGACCGCGTCCAGACGGCGCAGTAATTCCAGGTAAAGCTCCGGAGCCCAGCGCTCGTTGAATTGCTTGCGTAGCTCGGGTATCACGCGGGCACGCGCTTACACCAGAAATTGGCCGCCGCTCATGATCTGGCGGTCGTCGGCCCAGATATCGAAATCCCGTCCAACAACATCGATGTGCGTCGTCGAGGTCCACTGCGCACCGGTGTGCGCTCCGTAGGGGTCGCCAAATGCCATGTGTACTCCGGGAATCTTTTCGTCCTGCAGAATGTTCCCCACAACTCGCGTGCACGCGAGATTGGTGCCGATGGCGAACTCGCCCACCCGATCGCTGTTTGGATCGCGGTGGGTGTAATCCCAGAACTCTTCCCGAAGCTCTTTGTTTTCAGAATGGGCCTCTACCAGACGATTCCCGGCAATAACCAGAGTGAGGGGCGTTTCCCGCAAATCACCGAACTTGGAGCAGAGATAATCCCCGACCACGCCATCCACAACGAATGTCCCGTTCACTTCGAGCGGACTGGTGAATGTTTCGCCTCCCGGGAGATTCCCCCACTTGTCACGGCTGATGATGCCGCTCGTTTTGATCCACTTGTAATCCGGGGTCAGGCGAGCCGTCACATCGGTACCGGCAGGCGTCATGGCTCGGATGGTTCGCGCCTTTTGAGCGATGTTCATGACGCGCGCAGTCAAATCGTCCACTTTTTGAAAATCCGCGCGCATTCCTTCCAGCATGATCTTCTTCTCGATGTTCACCATGTGCGCATGGCGTAGCTTGTTGCGATTGACCACCTCGCACATCTGCATGCGGGTCTTTAGCTCGTTCGCCTGCGCCTGTACGGCAAATATGCTTACCTGGCTGGTGCCCATGTCATTCAGAATCGGTGCGGGCATATCGGTCAGGGGCCGCGGCGCAAGGTCTTCGAGAACAAAGCTGTTGTAAGTGCAGCCGCTCTCATTGAGTTCAGAAGCCAGGCTGGCGGCGATCTCTTCGCAGGCGCGATCGGTAATCAGCGTCACTTTTTCGGATGGCTGTACTTTCAGGCACACAAAAACGGCGTTGTGCGCGCCCGGTATCAGTTCCGTATCGAACTGAGTATGGTTCAGGTCTGTGTTCATTGCGCAGCACCGACGCCTGCTACTTCTTCGGCGAGGCCGGCCTCTGTTTCATAGATGATGTAATCCACTACTTTGGTCAAGTCTCCCGTTTCCTGAAAAATGCGAAGCTGGCGATCGGCGCCCGTGCCGTTTTCCAGAATCCGGTGTATGTAATTGATCTCGTTTCGAGATCCCAGTTCGTCGACTACATCGTCGACAAACTGCAGGTACTCATAGATCAGGTCGCGGACGGGAACTTCCGTCTGTTTGCCAAAATCAATCAGCTTGCCGTCCAGGCCATACCGGGAGGCCCTCCACTTATTCTCCATAATCAGGGCGCGCCGGTAGAGCCGGAAACCCTGGTTCGCGGCGTGGAGTTTGTACAGCTTGGCTACTGTAGCTTGAATCAGCGCCGTGATTGCGATGGTCTCATCGGCGCGCATGGGAACGTCGCAGATTCGAAACTCCAGGGTAGGGAAGTGCGGGTGCGGACGGATGTCCCACCAGATTTTCTTAGCGTTGTCGATGCACTTCGTCTTTACCAGCAGATCGACAAAGCTGGCGTACTCGCCCCAGCTATTGAAATAGTCGGGAATATTGGTTCGGGGAAACTTGTCGAATACCTTGCCGCGGTATGATTTCAATCCGGTATCCATGCCGAGCCAAAAAGGCGAGTTAGTAGAAAGCGCCAAGATGTGCGGCAGGAAGTAGCGGGCCGCGTTCATCAGGTGAATGGAGGTTTCGCGGTCTTCTACTCCGATGTGGACGTGCAGACCGAAAATGAGATTGGCGCGGGCCACCATTTTCAGGTCTTGCACGATGATCTCGTATCTTTCATCGGGGTAAATGTCCTGCTTGCGCCAGTCGGCAAAAGGATGCGTGCCGGCGGAGGCCAGCCGGAGTCCGTTCTGCTTCGCCAGCTCACAGATCTGCGATCGCAAGGTTTTGAGCTCTTTCGATGCTTCGCTCACGTCCTTGCAGATGCCGGTGCCGACCTCCACCACCGATTGGTGCATTTCGGCTTTCACTGCTTCCTTCAGCAGCATTTTGCCTTTGGAGATGATCTCCGAATCAATATGGGAGCGAAGGTCTCGCGTGACCGGGTCAATCGTCTGGTACTCTTCTTCGATCCCTATATTGAAACTGGGTCTCATTGGGTGCGGTCCACCGAGCGCCTCTATAGCTATTTCGGCGCAGCCGCCCGCTTCCCCTGGTGGCCGGCGAGGAAATGGCTCCAGTGGAAGTGCGTCTGCGGGACCTCATCGCTGAGCGCCTTATCGATCGCCAACTGCGCGACATTCTCCACAACCCAATCAAAGTTCGCTTCTCCCACGGAGTGCACGTCGGCGTCGGGAGCCGGATTCAGAAAATCAATCGCGTAGGGAATGCCGTTCTGAACAGCGAATTCCACGGTGTTGAAGTCATACCCGAGCGCCTGGCAGAGTGTCAGCGAATCTTGTATTACTCGCTCATGCAGCGCATGCGAACTGGCCCGGTCGTCTCGCGTGTACCGCAAATGGTGCGGCTGCCTGGGATCGTATTTCATCGCGCGTACTTTCTCCTGCCCGACGACGTAGCAGCGAAAGTATTCGTCGAAATCGACGGCGGATTGCAGCGTCATGCATAGCGAGCCGGTCTGATCGTACGCGTTGAAAAACTCTTCCCGTGAGTTGACTTTGTATACGTTCTTCCAGCCGCCTCCGCTGAATGGCTTCAGGAACGCTGGGAAACCGATGTAGTTGAAGATCTCGTCCCAGTTTAGCGGGAAGACCAGGTTGCGCATGGATTGCACGGTGGTCCCAGGCGGATGAGACTTGTGCGGCAGTACAACGGTATGCGGAATTGCGACTCCCAGTTGGCTGGCCAGAGCGTAGTTAAAGAATTTATCGTCGGCGCTCCACCAGAACGGATTGTTTATCACGATGGTGCCGGTCAGCACGGCGTTCTTCAGGTAAGCGCGATAGAACTCGATATCGTGTGAAATCCGGTCGATGATCACGCGGTATCCACTGGGCTCGGCCATCTTCACACCGCCGATACGCACATGCTCTGCCGTTAGCCCGGGAACATTCTTGCTGTTGATCCGGTCAACCAGCGCGGTGGGAAACGTGTTCTCCATCCCGTAGATAATTCCGATCTTGCGCATTACTGCCTCCACCGCCTGGATTGGGTCAGAAGAATTTTACCGCCATTCGCTGCCAAAGAGGCCAGTCATGGACCTCGCCGCCGGTCCACACATCCAGCCAGTGCGGAATACTTTTCCGCCCCAGAATATCGGCCATGCGAAAATTTTCGCCCAGACAGATATCGTGGTCTCCAACCCCAAACACGATCCGCATGCTCTGGTAGCGGTCAAGAAACCAGGAGTCGGTGATATTCGGTAGATAATCTACGGGGTTATTGAAATAGAAATCGCTATCGTAGTACCCGTCCATGAACGATTTCATATCGAAACACCCGCTCATGGCGATGCAAGCCGATGTGACATCCGGGTGCTTCATGGCGAAGTTGAAGGCGTGATAGGCGCCCATGCTGCAGCCGGTTGTGCAGATCTGCTGGGCTCCGCTCACGCCTTTCATCAGCGGAATTACTTCGTAGAGGATATAGCTTTCATAATCGTTGTGCCGCGTTACGCGATCGTGAGGGTGAATGCCGTGGTTGTACCAACTCTCCGCATTCATGCTGTCCACGCAGAAGAGCTGCAAATTGCCTGCCTCAATCTTTTCGGAGAGTGCGTGAACCATTCCGGCGTTCTCATATTCGTAGAACTTGCCGTGAGAGGTTGGAAAAACCAGAACGGGCAGCCCGGCATCGCCGTAGGCAAGCAGTTCCATATTCCGGGCAGCACGGTTGCTGTACCAGTTGTGATAATCGCGGCGCATCGCCATTGTTCCTTCTACATACTAGTTCAGAGCACCGGCTCCACAACTTTTTTGTTCGATGGCGCATCCACTTCGCAGGAGCCACGCGAGTAATTTATGGCAAAGAAATCTGAAAGAGTAATTCTGGTCACAGGAGCAACGGGCAAGCAGGGTAGCGCGGTTCTCCACCATCTGCAGAAGCGCGGGTTCTCTGTTCGAATCTTGACGCGGCATCCGGAGAAGCCGGAGGCGCGGGCACTGATCGGAGGAGGAGTGGACGTTATTCAAGGCGATCTGAACGATCCGCCCTCGCTGACCCGCGCGCTCCAAGAGGTTTACGGCGTGTACTCGGTTCAGGCGTCGACAGGCGGCGCTGAAGCTGAAATCCGTCAAGGCATCAACTTAGCTGATGCCGCGAACCGGTCAGGCGTCAGTCACATCGTGTACAGTTCCGTCGGCAGCGCGGACCAGAACACCGGTATTCCCCATTTTGATAGCAAGTTCCGCATCGAGGAGCACATTCGGGGTACAGGTCTCCGGTATACGATCTTTCGCCCTGTTTTTTTCATGGAGAACTGGTTTGGCAGCCAAAAGCAGATTGAGGGAGGAACTCTGGCACAGCCCTTGGATCCAGATACGCGTTTACAAATGATTGCGGTCGATGATATCGGCGCCTTTGTTGCGATGGCGTTTGAGCATCCAGGCCAGTGGGAGCAACGCGCCATGGACATAGCGGGAGACGAGTTGTCGATGACAGCAATTGCCGGCGCGTTCAGTAGATCTCTTGGCCGCGAAGTGCGATATCAGCAAGTGCCTTGGGATGCGTTCGAGGAACGAGCAGGTCACGAGATCACGGTGATGTATCGCTGGTTTCAGAGTGTGGGCTATCACGTCGATATCGGCGCGGTCCGGCAGGCGCTTCCCAGTCTGACGAGTTTTGACCGATGGCTTAACAGCAATTGGCGCCCAACGGTTGGCGAAAGCGGAAGAAAAGTAAACGCCGCGACGGAACGATAGGTCTTATCGGGGCTCCTGAATCGTCAGCAGGCGATCGCATTTCTGGTTTTGCAAAACCTGGCGCGCGCCGCTCGGCCAGGCAATTTCGATGCGGTCAATGTTGGCGGCTGCGCCAAGGCCGAAATGCAGCCGGAGATCGCTTTGCGATAGGTAGCTGCCGCCGCTGCGGACCTCATCCGATTGAGTGTGACCCGCTGCACTCAGCTTGACGCGAGCCCCGATTGCGCTCCGATTCGAACGCGTGCCAACCAGCTTCAGAAGCACCCAATGCCCTGGCGGATTTGTGACTTGCTTCAGCAAAGATGGCGGCTCATTCTGGTTATTGACCGCGATTTCGACTGCGCCGTCGTTATCGAAATCGCCGAATGCCGCTCCGCGCGAGGAGTGCAGTTCGCGGAAGGCCGGACCGGCCTGCTGTGAAACGTCGCGAAATTTGCCATTACCCGAGTTTTGATAGAGGATCGCGCGGTCCTTGTAATGAATATCAATGTGCAGTTTCTCCACTTCCGGAAAAGCGTGGCCGTTTACCAGGAAGAGATCTTTCCAGCCGTCGTTATTGAAATCGAAGAAACCCGTTCCCCAACCGACATAGCGCGTGTTCCCACCCAGACCCGCGTCGAGCGTTACGTCGTCGAAGTTGCCTGCGCCGCGGTTGCGGTAGAGCGTCTCGAATTCGTCCGAAAAGTTTGTACGAAAGATGGCGTCGTGGCCGTCGCCGGTGTAGTCGGCCGAAGTCACGCCCATGCCGGACATGGCTTTTCCGTTCTGATCGAACGCAACACCGCGAAGCACCCCTTCTTCCTCGAACTTGCCGTGGCCTTTGTTGATGTAAAGGAGCGAGGGCGTCTGATCGCAGGCAACATAGATATCGGGCAGCCCGTCTTCGTTGAAATCGCCGGTCAGCACACCTAGCGAGTAATGTCCCTCGGGCTCGGCGATGCCCGACTGTTCGGAGATGTCGGTGAACGTACCGTCACCGTTGTTTCGATATAGAATGTTGCGGTCAAATGGTAAGCCTCGCGGTCCGCAGTTCACGGCGATGCCGCGATAGAAGCAGTACGGATTCGCGCCTGGCTTCGGGGTTGTGGCCGGATCGAACTTCAGATAATTCGCGACGAAGAGATCCAGACGCCCGTCACCGTCGATATCGACAAAGGCGCAGCCGGTGTTGTAGCGCGTCCGGCTCTGGGTTAAATGCGCAGCCGCGGTCACGTCTTCAAAGCGTTTACCATTCACGTTGCGATAGAGATGATTCTGGCCCCAGTAAGTGACGAACAGATCGGTATAGCCGTCGTTGTCGAAATCGCCCGCACACACTCCTTCTGCCCAACCGGACGAACGGAGGCCGAGGACATCGGTTACGTCGCGAAACTTGCCGTGGCCCTCATTGTGGTACATGCGATTCGTGCCGCCCTTTCCGGAGAGGACGAACAAGTCAAGCAAACCGTCGTTGTCGTAATCGATAAACGCGATACCGCTGCCGGTGGTCTCGATAATGTACTGCTTCGAAGTGCTGCCGCCGTTCGGAAACGAATCCGTCAGACCCGCTTGTTGGGCGACGTTGCGAAAGTCGGCCGCCGATAAGGCGACCGCGAGGACGCCGGAGAGAGCTAAATGAGCGAACTTCACTGTTGCGGCTGCTGCGCCCCTAGCTTCTTTAAGAAATCGGAAAATTCGCCTTCGGGCGGTTTCTGCAGCTTATCCAGGATTGCTTTCTCGTGTTTGGCTTTATCCATCTGCCCGGAATCACGATAGGCGGTCAGCAGGGCATAATGCGCGCTCTCGCTGGCTGGCTGCAGCTGGGTAGCGCGGGAGAGCAGCGTGATGGCTTGACCGTACTGCTTCGCTTGCGAGTTCAGTTTGCCGAGTGCGATCAGGGCTTGCACGAAAGTTGGCGACAGTTGCACCGCTCGCTCGAAATGGGGCTTGGCGGCGCTCGCGTTGCCCTGCACCTGCGCAATCTGCCCAAGCTGAAACTCGCATGCGCCATCTTCGGGACTGAGTTTTAACTCAGACCGGAACTCGGCAGCAGCCTGCTCCAG